>JBQCDO010000266.1:0-71095 GCA_051961195.1 Nitrososphaeraceae archaeon
ATTTGCTGGAGGCCATCACCACCACCACCACCATCATCATCATCACCACCACCACCACCATCATCATCATCACCACCATCATCACCACCACCATCATCATCACCACCACCACCACTAGAGGTAAGAACTCGATAACAAACAAGGCATAACAGCCTAATTTTTTTTCTTTAATTTTCGACCTAAATTTAGTACTGTTTCTCATGCCGTAACAATCGTACAAGCACAGTGACTAGTGGTATTTTCATGTTATATTTTGACATCGTACAAACGGGCGCATGAGAGATTTTACACTCGTACTGAAATAATTAATGCAAAGTATATTTTCAACGAGCCCGATCGGTTGGATCTCCGAGGACTATTTTAGATTTTCATGCCTCCAAAGATGGCTACAAATATAGACAATTCATTCTTATTCAATATTCAAATTCGATTTAGATTTACATTTAACTTGAACATAATTTTAGAGGTCTACGTAAAAATACTTCATTATGTTCTAACTATATTAGGATTGGTTAACCATGCAATGCTTAGATATCTCAGTATGATTTTACTATAAAATCTTGCTACATAAAGTATAAAGTATTTACTTTATATAGCAAATAGCATAACCAATAAATAAATTTGCTTAGCGATATTAATATAATTGCAAGAGGAATCCATTATGACAAGGATACTAGAATCTCTGATCGAGTCTAGATCGATATGTAAAATTCTGAGCATTGCAGAAGAGATAGATTCTCATAACATATACTATAGATCAATAGAAAAGAATATTCCAGACTATAATAATTCTGTCAGTATTGCTTGTCAGTTGAAAGGACAGACTAAGCAATATGATCGGTTATTCAATCGTTGGCTGAACTAGTACGAGCAATCAATAATTATATTACAAATCAGACGGCTTAGTATTGAAGTTATCCGGCTCAAAAGTATTCGTAGGGTGCGACTAGACTAGCAATTGTAACAAATACATCTAAATCATATTGTCTTTTGGTAGGCCTGAACCTGTGATTACCTTTTATCTCACAACCCAAGATGTTATCCTCAGAACTGCCCCTTTTGGCTTGCATTTTACAGGATCAACTTCCGCTGAAAATAATCAACCTAATGGAACGATTATGATTATAATACCAATAACTTATAAATATATTGGTAGTATGCATAATGGTATTTGTGTTAGATTGACTGAAACAAAATATCTTTTTCAAGACGTCATACTTACTAAAAAAAGCCTGAATTACACTTCGGAGAGCCTAGGAGACTCGATTATTGCTAGTTGTTACAACTTCAACTATTGAGATTTAAGGTTACCAATAAAGGTAAGAGCATTACTCCTTTACTTTGCCAACAGTCCGACCCAAAATTCGATATCTATATCCAACTAGCTAAAAAAATGATAGATGAACTTAAGAAATCTTCATCAATGAGAGAAGCGAAAGGGGCTCTTATGAAAAAAATAGCGTCTCTTGAATCAATCTATGATGACTACAAGCTGGTAAGAGGTTTTTATGCTTTGTTAGAGCGAAGATGTACCTATGGCTACAGCTATATTCTGAGTGACATGGACTATATTCCAAACAATAAATCAGGCAACATGAACAATTTCGTGGCCAGTTATAATTCTGCATTCGAAAATAAGAATGTCCCATCCTACATTAGGAAGATGTTATTCGAGCTAGGTTCAGAGAGAGGATTTCCACTCACAGATATTGACAGGAATGAAATCGTCAATACAGTTGCAGCCAAGATGAGCACGTCTGCCGAAGTAGTTTCGAATCTTATGTGGAGCGATCAGGAAGAAAACTTATTATTAGAAAAATTCGAGCCGATTACTCCAGAGGGATTGATTGCGTGGTATAATTTGTCACTTGTTCAAACCCTTCTGTTTAATTGTATAAAACTCGAGTTTTCGTTGAATGGTGGTACGAATTGGAAGTATGCTCTTAGAGCTGTAAAAAGGCTTGGGCTGATGTATAATCTAGAGTCCCGTACTTATACTGACGAAAAATCAGCCTCTGAAGACATCTCTCGGACTATTCAGAATAATGATCATACAGGGTCGGATAATGAGGACTCAATAATTTGTTCCATCGATGGTCCGCTTAGTATTTTCAAACTCACTGATAGATATGGAACATCTATAGCAAGATTGATTCCGTTGATAACCTCTTTGACCAGCTGGTCATTAAAAGCATGGATTGTAAGGAAAACTTTGTCACTAGGCAAGAAGATCTATGAATTCGAAATGTCAGATACTTCTTCTTACCTGTTAGCAGAACCAAAATTGAACAGTACGGAATCTAGAAGTGAAGAGACGTCGGGCAGTGATTATTTCGATAGTAACGTAGAGAAAAAATTTGCTACTAGATTCCTTCAATCTGTTAGTGATTGGAAGTTGATTAGGGAGCCTGACCCACTGATACTTCAAAATGGTAAAGCCATGATTCCTGACTTTGTATTTGAAAAATATGACCAAAAAATATACTTGGAAATAATAGGATTTTGGACCAAAGAATATCTGTTGAGAAAGGTCCAAAAACTGAAGGCCATTACAGGCATAGCAAACTCTAGCCAGAGAAATAAGATTGATCTCTTGATTGCGATAAATCATGATGTCTATGCATCGAGTTCATCTAATTTGACTGAAACTCGCGCATGGAATTCCTTGGTATCTTCGATAACTGGCAAAAGATTGATAGTCTATAACAATCAAAATATACCACTGAAGCCCATCCTGGACTATCTTAGATGTATAGATCAGGAACATGCTAAAAATTTGAAAGCGAATGAGTTAACCCATATTGTAGACGAGCTTTTTCAGGCTATGAGTAATCATAGTGAAGTAATTTCAATCACTGCGTTAGCAAAGGCATGGAACATCGAGTCGGATACTCTATTGGAAATAATTCAGTCACAAGCTCGAAATAAAGATCGTTTAGGCAATTACCTTATAGTCGATAAATATTTGATTTCAGATAGGAAGCTAAAAAAGTTGAAGGATTTAATTGATAATACGGATAGTTTAAGCGAGGTAAATAGCATATTGGGTAAAAATGATATACCTGAATCCTGTCTTTTGGACATTATCTCAAAATTTGGATTTGATGTAATTTGGCACGGTATGGATAGCAGCCGCGCGTCTCTCAGAAAGAAATTGAGCTCGTAAATTCGATCTATTCTTTTTCAAATAAGGGTTCGTGTAAAACTAGAGGCTTGATTAAGAAGCAGGACAAGATGTTAGTCTATACTCTAAAGTGAATAATTCTAACGCCTATAAGAACATATGAATTATATCTCCTAAAAATGAGCCAACAAACAATATATAGTAACATTCTGCTTAGAAATGTTGTCCGCCAGGCAGGAAGTACCTAGTTATTCGCCCAATAACCGTCACTGACTGCAGAATGTTAGGTCTGATTGAAGAGATGCTGAATGTCCGTCTGGAAGCGTATTATTTTGATGGGGACATCGATAAACTGTTTTCTGGGGAAACAGTCCATCTTCCACATATGGCTTCGGATTATTCTAATCAAAATGTTGTCTTTTTACCCCAAAAATATGGTAATTTACTACCATTTAAAGCGGATACCTCATCGAATTTAGAGAGTATAGATCGGGAGAAATAGGATATCTCTTCCTCATGCGTGTATTTAGGGTATCATAAAGTTAGCAGGCGTTTAACTACTAAACAGACTACCGTGTATAAAAGTCCTATGAGATGTATATTGTATTCTTTCAATCCGAGCGTCAAGCGTAGTGCAGTTTGTTCCAGTATCCAAAGTCAGAATAATTTGATAATGGCACTAAAAGTCATATCGACATCTATATTTGGTTGTTTTTATCAGTTAGTCCTCAAAGCAAAGTAAAGGAAGGCTATTAGAAATTCCCTGACTGGTATCAGTATAAATTCTGCACCTATTACACATGCATCACTGCTTTCAGGAGAAAAGGATCAGGCCTCTAATTTCTGTCAATGAGTTTTTAGTTTATAATAGAGGCTTGAATATTTTTCTAAAGGGGGGCCGTTGTCTAGTTTGGTATGATGCCAGCCTCGGGCGCTGGAGATCGCTGGTTCGAATCCGGCCGGTCCCATTGCAAATTTCAGATTCCATACGTTAGAAAATATCCATCTATTTGTCAACCTCTGAAACAATCATTAGTGACTATTGCAATACCAATAAATGCAATCTCTACCACAGAGAGTCAAGACAGTCAGGCTGTCTACAGATGAGGGTACGCTCATTTGTCAGATCTTCTAGATTTAAATATCCTGAGGTGTTTACCATCCTTATGTCGGAACCACAATCACAACAACCACAATCACAACAACCACAATCACAACAACCACAATCACAACAACCACAACAAAATCAACAGTTCTTTAGAGATGCACCACGTGATGCGATATATATTGGCAAAAAACCATTGATGGCGTATGTTACGTCTACTCTGATTCAATTGGCCAATCAACCATATGTAACGATCAAAGCGCGAGGCCTAAGCATAGGACGAGCAGTCGATGTCTCTCAGATAATATTGAAGAGGATGGAAAATGCCGGTTACAAGGTAGGCGAAGTAAGAATTGGCTCCGAGACGGTTCAGTCAGAGGATGGCAGAACTAGAAACGTCTCTACCATAGAAATTGAAATAAAGAGAAGCTCTTAGTCGCTTACTTCGGCACTTTTTGTTTATAACCTTATTTTTGTAATATCTGATGAAAAACTCTGCAGTTATTCTCCTTGCACATTTAAACCCACTAACAAATGCTCACGAGGAAATCATTCTATCACTAAACAAGCGTTACAATGTTTACGTGTTGCCGGTAATATTCTTAAAGAACGGGAGGGAAATTACTACACGAAGCTTTCCATTTCCATATCCCATTAGAAAAGCCATGATAGAATCAATTTTCGATGGTATGGATATAGTTGTATTGCCCAGTTATTCCTTTGAATCCCCTTTCATAAAGTACTTTCCGCCTTTAATTTCGCCATTCTCTTGGATACTTAGGAAGAAGATACTTGGAAATGTTAAAGAAAATCGTTTTATATCATATACTGGCGATACGGCTGAGCGGCTAATGTTGAGGTTTTATTTAATGCATCCCACCCAAACCAAGCGACTGGATATTTCAGCTTCAAATGTGAAAGAATCGCTTTACCGCCAAGCCAAAACTAGTAATTCAATCAACTATAAAGTGAGGCATAGTTGGGAGGATATGGTTCCATTCAAGGTGGCTAATATTATCAAGGACAACTGGAAAATCGTAGAGCGCTTTGCGAATTGTCCTGACCACACAATCAAAATAATGGGTATGAAATTCCCAAGAGAAGGCCTGTGCTTTAGTTAGAAGATATTTATAGTGCACAAATGGAATTTGCTCTGGATGAAAACTAAAGGAGCGGAGCTTATCTGGTTTGACGGAAATTTTTTGAAATGGGAGGAAGCCAAAATCCCCGTCACTGCTCATGCCCTGCATTATGGCACAGCGGTATTCGAGGGAATACGGGGATACGCTACTGAGAAAAATCTCTTTGTATTTAGGCTCCGAGAGCATATGCAGCGACTACACAGGTCGGCGAACGTCTATTCCTTTCTGGTGAAATACAGCGCAGATGAGCTTTGTAATGCAACTATAGATCTACTGAGAAGGAGTAACTTTAAAGAATCGTGTTATATACGTCCATTGACATTTGTTGGCCTGCATGGAATCGACCTTAATATTACTAATTCTTCCCCGACACACGTAGTAATAATCGTATTTCCGTTTGCCAAATACTTTAACTCTGAGGGTATTCACACATGCATTTCTTCTTGGAGAAGAATCCATGATACTTCTACCCCTCCCATGTCAAAGGCGGCAGGAAATTACCTTAACTCGATCCTAGCGACTCAAGAGAGTAAAAATAATGGTTATGACGAATCAATACTTCTCGATAGAGAAGGAAACGTAAGTGAAGCGGCTGGCGAAAATATTTTTGTCATACGAAATAATATTATTTACACGCCTCATATTGGGAGCTCTGCCTTAGAAGGCATTACCCGAGATACAACGATCACTATTGCAAAAGGCCTAGGTTATGAAGTAGTTGAACGACCAATTCCAAGAACAGAATTATATTTTGCAGACGAACTCTTTTTGACTGGCACTGCGGCTGAAATCACGGCAATAGTGAGCGTCGATCGCCATGTTATAAGTAGCGGCAGGGAGGGACCTGTAACGAGAAGAATTAGAGAAACCTATTCGAAAGTAGTTACGGGACAGATCGGGCAGTATGAAAAGTGGCTAACGTCAGTATGGTAGGGAGCAATAGGGACCTTAAAGTAGCTGTAATAGGAGTTGGAGGCTGGGGCAAAAATCATGCTCGGGTTCTGCATGATATTGGAGTACTATCTGCCATTTGTGATGCTGATGCGGATCGATCAAAAAAAATTGCAGATCTTTATAATACCAACCTGTATCTCTCGGTCGATGAGTTACTTCACGAGGAACGCTCTTTGGATGCATGTATTATATGTACACCTACTAAAACTCACTCTGTAGTAGCAAAAAAGGTGATAGAAAGTGGCATAAACATTTTCGTTGAGAAGCCCTTATCCTTTTCTACTATGGAGTGCGAAGAGATGGTATCTGCAGCAGGTAAGAAGGGTGTTATTCTCACATCAGGCTATATAGAACGCTTTAATCCAGCAGTGCAGGATTTTAAGCAAATAATAGATAGAAAACAATACGGCGACCTTATAATGATGGAATTTCATCGAGAAAATAGAATGCCACTGCATATAAGGGACGTTGGCATAATCTACGATACTTCAGTCCATGATATTGACACCGCGATGTTTCTATTTAACGGGACTCCAGATATGGTTTTTGCGAGAGCAGGAAAGAAATTCCATTCCTATGAAGACTTTGCTACGATAATGTTGGGATTCGCTAATCAGAAGGTTGCGATTATAGCTTCTAACTGGATTACACCAAAAAAGGTAAGAATGTTCAGCGCTGTTTGTACCGAAGGTATAATTACGGGCGATTTTATTACACAGGAAATCAAGATAGATCACGGAGATGCTACTCTGATACCTAGAAGGCATCGTTTTCAGGAACCTCTTACATTAGAATTGAGGAGTTTCCTATCTGCTATTAGTGGAGAAAAAAGCACACCTTTGGCTTCTGCTATAGACGCAGTTAATGTTACGCGTGTGGCAGAGGCAGCCCTTTTATCTAGCAACACAGGCTCCCCAATTTACCTGGATTTGAGATAGGCAAATTGAAAAAATCAATGCTGAATATCCTGGCATGTCCAATTGATAAACATTATCCGTTAGTTTTATTTGAGATCAGCGTAAGTGAAGATGAACGTACAAGCGATGAAACCATCAACATGGGAATTTTATACTGCGACAAATGTACTCGGTTTTACCCAATTATTGAGCAGATCCCAATTATGTTGCCTGATGAATTACGTGACAAGCAAAAGGATATAGAATTTCTGCAAAAGTGGCGGGACGTGATCCCTATTGACATTCTGCATAAGGCACGACCGTGGCATCTCTAAGACCAGCGATAAGTATTAAATGAAAACACGTGAATGAATCAAAGATATAATACATGGTAAAATTAGGAGATGGCTAGGAAATGAATGAGAAGCAGGATGCAGCAAATCGAAATGATGATAAAGAAAATGACTCTATCGACTCTGAATTTATGACAATTAAAAATAACAAAAATGATGATGAGATAACAAATTACATCTCGAGGGACGCAAAGATTGGCAAAAATGTTAAGATCTGGCATTTTGCATATATCGGCGGAGATACCGAAATAAGTGATAACGTAGTGATAGGCTCTCTAACTCATGTAGACTATTCAGTTAAGATCGGTGAAAACACTAGAGTTGAAGGCTCGGTATATATACCGCCACTAACATCTATCGGCAAAAATGTGTTCGTGGGTCCAGGCGCTACTTTCACTAATGACCCTTATCCGATGAGTCCCCACATGATAGGAGTAATTGTTGAAGACGGTGCAATAATAGGTAGTAGAGCTGTTATTAGGCCTGGAGTCAGGATAGGCAAAAACAGTGTAGTTGCTATGGCCGCCGTCGTGACCAAGGATGTTCCTGCTAACACAGTTGTTATAGGACATCCTGCAAGAGTCGCCTATTCTCGGGAAGAGTACAATTCTAAAAGAGAAATTTGGAATAAGTCACGAGCAAGTTTACAAACTTAACTCGAAATTTGTATTGCTCAAAAATCAATCGGTATCTGGCCATAGCGGTAAGTATTCTCGCGTCTGTCTTAGTCGAGACAACTTCGTGGGATAATTGATATTATGATAGTATAATTGCTACTTCCACTCTAGCTATGGATGCTAAGTTTCCTTTGATACAAGAGACTTGAGCCAGCTTACTCTAAAAATATTAACCAACTATCTCGCAGACAGGATTTGCTTTCATTATTATGCATTCGCTGTTAACAATTCCTTCAGCTTCCAATTTTGCATGGTCTTCTTTTGAACATGTAATAATAATAATCGTCTTGTCATTGGGATACAGATCTATCGAAGGTCCATTATGTAATTCTACATCACCTATGTAATCCTTCAACTTGGATTCTAGCGACAACAATAAGTCTAACTTATCTCCTCTCATTTCATTTAGATCCAATTTCCATTTTATCACGACTTTTGTTCTGCTTGCTTTAAGATCGCGTTTCTTGAGGACATCCCTAACTTCGTCTATGAGATGTTTTATATATCCTTCAGTCCCTTTTATCGTGCCGTTAACGAGGTACATTAACGGACCTGCACCTCCTAAAGAAGCCGCTATTGCGCGGAGGTCGTACAAGCCATCTGCTACTTCATCAAGATAGATATTTCTAAGAGGATTGGACATTAACTCATTACTTATACGCACGTCGTTTACCTGTTTACATACTTCCAGAATACTTGCTAGTCCAGCGTAATGTCCAAGGATTCTAATTGAGTGTGCAAATTCAGCAGAAAGAACGTCCACAAAATTTACTTTCATGTTTGTATCTTGATCAAGTAGCAATCGCTCCATCTGTGCATCTTGCTTAGATTGGATTGAACCTACTAATAGATCGCGTGAGGAAGAACCACTGCTGAAGATTGGAATATAGTAATAATTTATATCACTTCCTACTCTCATTCCAGTTAAATGTTCTATAAGAGCTATATTTTCATCGTTTCCCCCAATCCCCGTAGGTAGCGTGTAGACAAATGACGATCCCTTCCTTAACGTCTTTATGGCGTCTCTAAATTTAGACATAACATCACTCTTCACATCTTGGCCTATTTTTCGAATTTTAGGGGCAAAAAAAATATACGAAGCAGTACTAATAGCAATATCCACCGGCTCAAGATTCAATAAGGATTCATCATCTATCAGGGAGTTCACATTCGGATAGTTACGTGCAATATCTGGCTTAAGCGCTATCGCCACTCTGGCTGATTCATCAATTAACGATACCTTCAAACCCTTAAGTGCAATAGAGGATGCGATTCTATATCCTTCAGTACTGAGTCCATATACGGTGACAGATAACGATGATGATGACTGTCGAAAGCTCAACTGATTACTTCCACCTCTTCCGCAGGCATTTATCTATTGATGCATTACTATATATATAAAAGAAATTAAGCAAAGACTTTATTCCATTATAGATCGTATTAACCCTGCTATTGAGGATCTGGTTTGATATTCTAACACCTAAGCAGGTTATGTTTTTTAAGCCAGCTGTAGATTACTTAAAGGAGCAGGGGCACGATATCTTATGTACTTCAAGACAATATAGAGAAGCAGTCGAATTGGCCCGCATGAAGAATCTGCAACTTAAGATAATAGGAAGACATGGAGGAGCAGAAAGATATGAAAAACTTCGTGCAAGCACTAATAGAATATTTAAGCTGGCTTACGAGGTAAAAAAATTCGCACCATCTGTTGCTATTTCATTTTCATCTCCAGAATGCGGCAGAGTTGCATTTGGCCTTGGTATTAAGCATTTAGGTTTTAACGATTCGCCTCATGCAACTGCCGTGACAAAGCTTACAGTCCCACTGCTAACTCGACTCTTTTGTCCCTGGGTTATACCTATTTCGGCATGGCGAGATTCCGGGATTTCGAGTAGTCTTATAACAATGTATAAAGGCCTAGATCCTGTAGTATGGCTAAAAAGAGATCGGGATACTGGACCTACAAAACTAATTGCTAATCCGGCTGTGGAAAAGGGTAGGAAGAATATCTTGATTAGGTTAGAAGAATTAAAGGCATCTTACATAGCTGATAGAAAGTTGAATAGTAGCCTCTTGATGATAGATGAGCTTATAAGCGATTTATCTCAGACGACGAATATTATAATTCTCTGTAGATATCAGGATCAATTTCGTCAAGTTGAAAAGCGATATCGAGGCAAAGCAAAAGTACTAAAAAATATTGTAGACGGTGTCTCGCTGATTTCTTCCGTTGATGTTTTCATCGGAGCAGGGGGTACAATGACCACGGAAGCTGCGCTTCTTGGAAAGCCTACAATTTCTATTTCTCCATTTCGTTTCTATGTCGAGAAATACCTTGTCCGTTCAGGGTTAGCAAGACGGTCTTCAAATGCTCGTGAGCTACTGCTATTAGTTAGAACGATGCTTCAAAGTGAGGTCTATGCAACTAGGCAGAAAAAAATTGCGAAGCATATCCTTGATAATATGGAGGATCCTATTTTGGAATTGTTGTCCTTCATTAGGAATTTTGCGTAACATTATAAAGTTAGCGCATTATAACAAGATACGCCCGGAAGCCCGGTAGTGGTATTTTAGACACCGCTGAATGTAGTGGCCAAGCATAGAGGCCTTTGGAGCCTTTGACCCCAGTTCGAATCTGGGCCGGGCTAATGATAACATGGCCTGCTAGACTGTTCATGGACCTGCCTCTTTTCTTGGTTTTTGCCTAGTCGCTAACATCGATGACTCGGAATTGAGTATTAAGATCTATTTCGGGTTATTGGACTACTTAACCTGGGAGATCGACTACTCTTTCGATCATCATGATAATATTTTGGACCGAATAAACGGCTAGACGGAATACATTATGCCTCCAGAGACGATAGGCACATATTCTATATTGGCTAGTTCTTTTATCTTGGCTATGATGGCGTTAAACCATAGGCTATCTATTCCCTGACTCCATATTGTTATTTTCTTGTATTCTCTTTGAATTCCCCCATGAAAAAATCCCTTGCACTCCTCAGTCGTCATATTACAATACTTTTCGCCTATTTCTCCGATCAAGGAGTCGGCTTTGTCTGGAATGTATAGAATCGTTAATGTTGGAAACGGGATCGTGTTTGAAGCTGCCGAAGATGTATCTTTAGCCATCAGGTATGGCTATTAATGTTCACTTATATCTGGATTTCGTGTTCAGAGTCACTAATAAAACTGAACGATAGTCTTCAACAGCAGAAAAAGGAGGTGGAGCCTGGGTACTATTAAGATTGCCTCAGTTGACATAAGCGTTAAAACAGTTTTCAATAACTAATCAGTTTCGAGACATTTTCTATTAGCCGGAACTGTATATTGATACCTATGGCAGATTTGTGACGACGCTAGTTGTTAAATACCAAAATAGAACAAACGAATGATAACTAGCACAATGAAAAACGCCTGTGACACACTAATTACTAACGCCAAGGGCGTGGTTATACCTGAAATCGGGATCATTCAGACGAATATCTTGATAGAGAATGGAAAAATCAAATCACTTCAACGGTCAATTGATAACATTCAGGCTTCTACAATAATAAGCGCTAATGATAAGTACGTGCTCCCGGGTGTGATAGATCCACATGTTCACTACGGTGTATATAGGCCGATAGAAGAGGCTGCACAGACGGAGTCAGCATCAGCCTGCATAGGAGGAGTAACGACAATGATGCGAATCCTTAGGATGACTGGGAGTTACACAGATATCGAAAAACAGCTCTCAGCAAGTAGGGGTAACCATTATGTAGATTATTCTATTCACGCTTCGATTCTACATCGGTCCCAGATCCAAGATATCCCATACCTTGCACAAAAAATTGGAATCAACTCCTTTAAGGTATACATGAACCTGGGTGGAGAGCTAAACCATATTTATGTGGATCTTGAACCTGGATCAGATGAACCGCTATACTCTGAGGTAAATGTGAATGATGAATTGCTCTCTTCAATAATCATGTCCGCAAAAATAAATAATTCTCTAACAATGGTTCACGCAGAAGATCCGTTGATGTGTGCTGAATATATGAGGGCAATCAAAAACAAGCAGGAGAACTTGCCCATCTTGGAAACATGGTCTAGATGCAGACCCGCTTTATCGGAAATAAGAAGCATAACTAAAGCCGCTTCATTTGCACGACAATTTAATTCAGAATTATACTTTGTACATATTGGATCCGCACGGGCTCTAGAAACGATATTGCAACAGCGAACAAGGGGAAGTGGGAAGAACAGTTTATACATTGAAACGTGTCCACATTATCTTACTCACAGCACCGACTTTGATAGTATACTTGGCAAGGTTGTCCCGCCCATCAGATCAAAAAGCGATCTCTATCATTTATGGTCTGCGTTAAGAGATGGCCAAATCGATACTATTGGTACAGATCATGTTGCTAGCAGATTATCAATGAAAGTTGGAAAGGGGGATATCTGGTCTGCGTTGGCTGGGTTTCCCGGTCTCGCCACTATGATTCCTGTGCTTCTCAGCAATGGTGTTAATAAGCATAGAATTAGCTTGGAGAGAGTAGCTGAAGTAACTAGTTATAATACCTCCAAGATCTTTGGCCTTTATCCAAGGAAGGGCACTATCCAACCTGGTTCAGATGCCGACCTCATAATCGTTGATCTAGCGCTAAAGAAAAGGGTATCTCCACAACTACTGAAGTCTTATTCTGACTACACAATATATGACGGTTGGGAATTGAAGGGATGGCCTGTTTTGACTATGGTTAGAGGAATTATAGTAATGGAAAACGGAGAAGTAGAAAAGAGAAGCCTGGGTCACGGAGAATTCATAAGTAGGCCTACGAACTGCCACAAATAATTTCAAAAGAGCCATCATTGTTTGCTTTATAATAAGCATCAGCTCGACGTGTGAAGAGTCCCACTTCGATGACACCAGGTATACTCTTAATTTCATTTTCCTTCTGTCTATGGTTTTCATTTGGCTCAAAAATGGTATCATAAATTAAGTTGGAACTCTCGGTAATGAATGGATATCCCTTTTCCAAAGTTCTTAATTGTGGCTGACCACCTAATTTCTTTAACTTATCGTATACTATGTGCCTGGCAAATTTGTGTACCTCTACGGGAACGGGGCGGGTAAATGAGCTCACATATTTAGTAGAATCTGCTGATATTACTAACTTTGGAGAGGCGGAGGTGATAATCTTTTCCTTTAGTAATGCCCCCCCTCCTCCCTTAATCATGTTAAGATTTGAATCGATCTGATCAGCACCATCAAATACTATATCAATTTCTGAAATTCTGCTTTCATCATTAATCCTGAGGTTATTTTCTTCAGCCACTAACTCAATCTGTAATGATGTAGGTATGAATGTCAAAGAATCTTTGATCGATATCCGTCCTAACTCTCCGACTATTGCTGCAACTGCACTACCGCTCCCTAAACCAATTGTCATATTTTCGATAATGTATTTATTCACGATGTCCTTGGCCAGTCTGCGAATTGAAGTGTTCATCGAAGACATGAAATGCAAATAATGTCAATCCAACTTTAACCTTTCCCACAATGGGTTGTGTCTAGTCAAATTCTGAAGCATTGAAGGTATCCAAAGATAGTTGGAGGAAGAAAGATAATATTTCATTGTAGTCTGTTCTAACACTATTTTTAATCCTGTCCAATTTTATCTCTAATCTGTACAGATTTGATGTCGTAGAACTTAAAGACTGTGTATAGAATGTCTGCCTCCATCGGCGTATCCTACCATTGCTGCTATGTTCTGAGGACATGGTTACAACTTATTCATTGAAATAATCGAAAAGCGCAGGACGAGCATTTTTTCTCCAAGGTATTATATACGATTATGAAATTCTACATGGTAGTTAAGACCTGGCGACCCTGGTCGGAACTATACAAAAAGTTCGTCGCCGTTTCCAAAGGGCCACTTATGCTGATACCCTTTCTTCAAACTTGTCCCACGGGCTTTGTATTGACTGATACCTTGACAGCCCTTTGAGATCAGGTCAACAGTCATTTAATTCACAGAACATTCGTCTAACCTCTTCGGTTTGCTTGACATTCTTTTATTATGGAAAATTAGTAAACCAACCAGCTCCTGATGTGTGCCGTAAGAACGATCGCTGACTTTGACGTACTTGAGTGGACGTCACTAGGCAATGGTTCTACAAGAGTATCCATTTTAACATGATGTGCAGTAAGTATGCATTATTCACGTAACGGATAATCCCATAGTTAAAGACTACAAGGAGTTATATGCAAAATAAGACCTATGACTTCGGTGGAATATCTTACTAGGCACTATAGTTATATTTTGTAAGTCTCTTACTGTGAAACGTATCCTAGGGCTATGTCAATATCGAAAAGGCTACTTTTCCATTTGGTATAGAAAGCAGGTACACAAAACTAGTTAGCTATTGCAAACAAACCAGATGTAAATTATCAGAATTCATTATAGACTAAGCATTGATTAAAGTAGGTAGTAACGACATGTGATAGAGTTGCAAAAGACAACCAATAAGGAATTCTTTTGTAGATGTCCCTCCGACGAAAGGAACATGCTTGTGGCTAAACAAGGTATACAGCCTCTGATAAGAAGATACACAAGACACAATATTTTGGCAGATGTTGGTACATGTATGTAGATTCCTAAATATTGAACATCATAATCATCCTCAATTTAAAAACTTTCATAGAAGGAACCATAAAGTACATAAAAGATAGAACTGGGTTTTTCGATTTCTAGAAAGATAACAATTGTAAGCTAAAACGCGTCATGAATAGCAGAGTTTATTTGCAGATACGCTCAGTAGAGTGATTATTTGAAGGATTGTAAGAAAAGTGGAGCCTGGTCAGGAGATCGCGATAAACAGTCGTTTCAGATGTCTACTATTAATTACCGAATGAATATCGTGACACAGCCTCATATGATCAAATCAGATTTTAGATGTTTTTTTGCCAATTAATAGAATGGAAATTATGATTTGTCATAGAAGTAATCCAAAAAAGACAATGCGTCTCTTTTCTGGGCTCGTTCAAGAGTCGTTTTTTTGTCTGATGATTCGTAATTCCCTGTGGTGTTATTGATGGAATTAACGTTTGGTTCTTCCAGCTCGGCTATTGCCTTAGTGATCTCGTGCTGAATCTTCTGGATATTCTCTTCAGTATAATTATATCCCTCTGATCGATGGTTATTTTTTATATTTGTAGCGATTGGTGTTCCTCCTGTGAATTTTTCCTTTACTTTTTCGTTAGGACTGGTACTGAACGGCCTAGATGAATCAAGGTTAGTAGCGGTGTTTGTTATTAACTTTGTAGATAATTCCTTTAATTTACTATCAATCTTTGGAATTCTTGTCTCTAGGAGCCCTATTAATTCTGATCGCATTTCTAAAATCTCGGAATAATTGCTTACCTCTTCCAGGTCTTTGATCCTTATATTCTGTAATCTTATTTGTTCTTTGCAGTTTAGGATTATCTTATCTCGCTCGTATGTGTCGATCTTTCCGTCATTTTTAGCTTTGCAGGCTCTATTTATTTTATCAACCAGAGAATCGTTATCAAGCTTCAATGATTCTAGTTCGCTGCGTGTGGACTCTAATGGATGTAAAATGGCTTTACCCTTCATTTTATTTATATGATTTGTTACTGCCTTGCTACCATGAAGAATAAAGACGGACAACGCACCTAATGCTGAGGATGCGGCTATAATAACTAGCTCAAACAAAATTCAGCATTTCCTCTAGCCCAGTTTTCGATAGGAATTAGACTAGGTAATCTCACAGAAACAACTGTCGGATATTAAATAACGCTTCTTTTTATCCAACTATATTTTCGCATTTTCGGCTCAGGATATCCACATTTTGAACAAGCCTTTCCTCGCTTGTGAAATGAGTTGTGTCCACATCTCCTACACCTAATGTGTACCTTTTTCCTCGTAAACTTTCCCATTGACGTAGTGCCTTTGGTCATTTATATCACCGAATTTTTTTTAATTATTATTGAGGCGGCGGAGAAATGATTACGACATTATCGCCCCTGACTACTATAGTCCCTAGATCATTAGATTTGCCATCCTGAAGTAATTCGACAGAATTCTCTAACAATAAATTCATGTGTTGGTCAAACCCATGTAAATTACCTCTAATTACCTTACCTCCTTTTAGCTTTATGAGGACAACCTTACCCAAGCTTTCGTCCAAGACTTTTACAGCCATATCAACTGACATTGCTAAATTCTACCTATGGAATAGGCGTAACATGGTGATATATTAAAATATCATTGTCGGAAGTCCAGGCCAGGCCTGATATGAAGATGTTTCAAAAAATTTGTATAAAATCGAGTAGACAAGAATAGATCAATGTAACTTGACGCTGGCATGTTCGGACCGTTTCCATTAGCGTAATTCGGTAATGACAGCTTTAATATTATTGACAATTTCTCGCAATAGTTCGATCCCCTTTTCTATGCTTGCGCCAGTTGGATCGCCCCAAACACCATTGCCTGTAAGCTGTGGGAAACTACCCGGAGAGTTTGCTATGGCAGTATATGCAATCTTCGATTTTTGTAATTCTTTGGAGTTGGGTTTTGCCTTTTGCATCTGGACTAGATTCGGAGCAATGGCTAGCAGTAAAGATGTCTCGACGTTACCAGCATGATCAAATTTATCTGACATTAATTGCCAATAGTTGAGGACATAAATATTAGATTCCTTGGAAATGTTTCGAGACGTGGTTTGTGATACATATTGTAGTATACCAGCATTTCCGTGATGACCGTTAATTATGATAATGGTTTTTATTCCGTTATCTAGTAAAGAACAACATATCTCAGATATGACAGCTAACAGTGTGGAACTCTGTAAAGATATATTGAACAGTGGCCTATGTTCATACGATATCCCATAATTAACTACTGGCAGTTTAAATGCGCCAACATCCAACGCCACCTTGGAAGATATATGATCAACAACTATTGAATCAGTGGAGATTGGCAAATGTTCACCATGCTGTTCAAGTGAACCTACTGGAATTATAGCTGTCTGAATTCGGGCCACGGCATTACGAAATTCCGGGTCAGTAAGTTCATTGATAGAGTAAGACAATTATAGAAATTATATAGGACATACTTATCAACTTTAAACTAGCCCTATGTATGAATATTCCATAGCAAAGACTCCTTGTACCTTTAGTCAACTGACGAGTACGTTTGGCATTCCAAAATATTTAGGTATGTGACTTTGTAATTACTTTTCCCCAATAGACCTCTAGCCTTCCCTCTAAATATAACTTGATCGCATTCAACAAGGTAGTGGCTTCTAAATCTCTTCCCTTTGTCTTTATGGTGTCTAATGTGTCACTTTCAGACACTTTGAATGCATCCTGACATATTATTGGACCTTGGTCAAGATCATCTGTTACGAAATGAGCAGTGCAGCCAATTATCTTAGCACCTCTCTCATAGGCCTGAGCGTATGCCAGAGCCCCCGGAAAGGCAGGCAGCAATGATGGATGTATATTTATGATCCGATTCGGGTATCTCCAAACAAAGTTAGGGCTTAGAATTCGCATATATCTCGCTAAAACTATAAGGTCGATATTATATTGTTCTATCAATTCCAAAATGTTTTGTTCAGCAGTATCGGTTCGATCGTCGTAGGAGACTGTATGAAACGGTATTTTAAAGTCATTTGCAATCTTAGACAACAATCCATCGTTTCCAATTATGACGGAAATATTTGCATTTATTTCGTTCTGTTTTTTAGAATCTAAAATTTTCTCTAGGCAGTGTGCCTCTTTGGTAACTAAAATAGCTATGTTTTTGAGCCTGTTCGGCTCGTCATAATGGACTCTAATCTCCATATTCAGCTTCTTTGATAAGGCCATCAACCCTTTATCTAGAGAGACTCTATCAATTTTGTGAAATGATGCTTCCAAATGCATTCCAAACAAGCCTCGCGTTACCTTCTGGTTCACATTTTCGATATTTCCGCCTTTTGTAAATATAAAATTGGTTATGTCAGCGATGACCCCTTTTCGATCCTTTCCTATTACTGTAAGCTCCGCAAGAGCCGTTGGTTCATCAACCATAAGCTGCCACGATCTATAATACCAAAATTAAATCTTCCATTAGAAACAAACAAACATTTAAATTCAAAATATGGTGGTCAATTTGTAGTTGGAATTTTGCGCGGACTTCATGGAATTAACAATCTGAGGACAAAATTTTATGACAATCAATACGGTAACTTTTCTTACGGAAATTGTTAGTGTACAGATCTTATGAAGCAGCAGCGGCAGCAACAAAAATCTAAGGGAAAAAAAAATTACGACTACAATATGCCTTTTCGTAAATGTACGGTTTGTTATACCTTATCTGCTTGGCATTGTTATGATTGTGACAATGATTTTTGCGAGATCCACTTTCAGGATCATAAGGAGAGAAGCCTTTGCGTACGACTTACATAAGTTGCTATTACATCATTTCTCGTAGATAAAGAGCAATGTGAATTATATGATACATAGAATGAAATGATGCGGGAGGTGGGATTTGAACCCACGAATCCCTGAGGAACAGGGTTATAGGAGCCTGACTCATTCTAAGCTTCGCCCTCTTTTTATTAGAGTTATACAATAAAAACGAGACCTGCGCCGTTGGCCGGGCTTGGCGACCCCCGCTCTATCTGTTTACTATTGTAGCTAGGTTAAATTTGTTTATTTGTGCACGAGCCATCATCTATGCAAAAAAGCAAGGAATAACTCCTATATGTTTACCATTCAAATGCAAGTCTGAAACTATAGTTAAGATTGTGAATTGTGTAACCAAATCTTAAGGAACTATAGATACCAATAAATTGTCTGTATTAAATTATAACCCAAATTGATCTAGATGCTTAGGAATAGGCTTTTTGGTACTAACGGAGTAAGAGGTATTTTCGGAAGAGAATTTGAATTCGATCTAATTACAAATTTATCTTACTCTCTTGCTACCTTTTTCAAAAATGGAAAGATATTGATTGGCCAAGATGCAAGACTGTCGAGCCCAATCATTGCGAGACTGGTTAGCTCTGCAATAAATTCGGCCGGCCTTGATGTATGGGATGCCGGAATAATTCCTACTCCTTGTTTGCAGTTTGCAACAAAGAAATACCGGTACAGCGGAGGTATAATGATCACTGCTTCGCATAATCCTCCACAGTATAATGGAATTAAACCGATAGCATCAGATGGTGTCGAGCTTTCGAGAGAAGCCGAATTAAAGGTAGAAAAAATTTATCTTGAAAAAAAATTTTCTAGAACTGATGGTTTGGGAATTCTATACAAGGAAGATAATATTCTAAATCCATATCTCGATGCTGTGCTCAGTTTAGTTAATTCTGATAAGATACGCGAACGAAAGTTTAAGGTTATAATGGATTTGGGAAATGGCGTTCAGGCCCTCGTTGCTCCACTCTTGCTAAGACGGCTTGGTTGTCAGGTGGTAACAATTAATGGTGATCTAGATGGTGCTTTTCCCGCACGAGGTTCAGAACCTACTGTGAGTAATCTTAATCCGTTATGCGAAATTGTAAGGGATCTAGACGCGGATTTCGGCGTGGCTTATGACGGTGATGGAGATCGAAGTATTTTTTGCGATGAAAAAGGCACAGTACATCCAGGAGACAAAACTGGAGCCCTTCTGGTTAGATTTTTACTAAGGTCCGGGCATAGCGGTAGTGAGATTGTATGCCCGATTAATACTACTATGTTAGTCTCTCTAGTGGCGAACGAAGAGAACTCAAGGGTCCTATTTACCAAGGTTGGAAGTGTGGAAGTCTCAAGAGAAATGGTAGCACGTAAATCTCTCATTGGACTTGAAGAGAATGGTGGATTCATGTATGGCAAAATGAATGAAGTGAGGGACGGTGCCATGACAACTGCACTTATGCTGGATATGCTTGCTTCCTCTAAAACGAATGAGTCGCTATCTCATATGCTAGGTAAATTGCCTAAAACATTTCAATGTAAATCCAAATTCGAATGTGATACAATCCACATTGCTAATGATGTAGTTGAGGCGTGTCTTAACTACAAGAACCCGCTGAAGACCGAAACGATCGATGGAGCAAAAATGTGGCTTGATAACGATTCATGGATTTTAGTAAGACCTAGTGGTACTGAACCGATATTGAGGATGTACGCTGAATCTATTGACGAATCAAGATTGTATTCAATGGTAGGGGAGTACACGTCCGTGATAGAGAACATTTTACGACAGACTAGTCGATAGAGATCGGTGATTGACAACATTATTATATAATATCCTTATCCTACAAGAGAATAGAAATGATCCCTACGGGTGATTGCATCAAATATGAGTAAGCCTTATTATGTTAAATTTGAGACTCCAAAAGATCTAGTCAGTGCTATCTATGAAGCTGTACGCGTGGCCAAACAGAGCGGCAAGGTTAGAAAGGGAACTAATGAGACAACAAAAGCGATAGAAAGAGGAAACAGTAAACTAGTTGTGATAGCAGAGGACGTAGAGCCACCAGAAGTCGTTGCGCACTTGCCTATTCTCTGCGAGGATAGGCATGCTGCATACATATTTGTGCCAAGTAAGCAACAACTTGGTGCTTCACTTGGAATAGACGTAGGTTCTGCAGCCGCAACTATTATGGAAGCTGGAGAAGCCCAACATATAGTGGATGAAGTAATAAGTTCGATTTCGACAGTGAAAAGCAAAAAAGAATAGGGGATCCTGATGAGTAAAGCATCTGAAGAGAAGGTCATACCTGCAGAGGTAATTCAAATAGTTGGTCGAACGGGTATAGCCGGTGAGGTAATTCAAGTCAGGGTCAAAGTATTAGAGGGGAAGGATAGAGGGCGGATCTTGACGCGAAACGTGAAGGGATCTATAAGAATGAACGATACCCTAATGCTCAGAGAAACAGAAAGAGAAGCTCGAAAAATAAAGTAATTAGGAGATACTTGGTAGGTGTTATTATATGAGCAAGACAGCAATTTCTCTTCGTAATTGTTTCTTCTGTGGTAAAACCATAGTGACTGGTCATGGACTGATGTTGGTGAAAAACGATGGAGTGATTCAGTGGACCTGTTCTTCGAAGTGCAAAAAAAATTCGCGAAAGCTGAGACGAGATCCTAGAAAATTAAAGTGGACTCGTAAGTATGTAAAAGGAGGAATAAGGGTAAGAAAGTAGAAAATGGTAACACAGAAAACGCTTGTTGTCATCAAACCAGATGCAGTCAAACGACGCTTAGTTGGACAAATCATAAATAGATTTGAAGAGAAGGGATTTCAGTTACTCGAATTAAGATTGTATTTATTCTCCAAAGAGATGGCCGAGGCGTTTTACGATGTCCACCGAGAGAGAGATTTCTTCCAAGAGCTAGTTTCATTTATTTCCTCTGGTAAAACTGTGGCCTGTATTCTAGAAGGAAACAATGCAATAGATGTAGTTAGGGCGATGATAGGTCAAACAAGGTCTTACGAGGCATCTCCAGGTACAATAAGAGGAGATTTTGGTTTAGGTCTAACCGATAATATTATTCATGCTTCTGATACCAATGAAAATTTTGTAAAAGAATCCAAAGTTATTTTTGGAAGTAGCTAAGTGCAGCTCAGACAACCAGTAGTAGTTGTATTAGGTCATGTAGACTCCGGAAAAACATCCCTTTTAGACAAGATAAGGGGTACTGCTGTTCAGGCCCGTGAAGTAGGAGGGATAACCCAACATATTGGTGCAAGCTTCTTTCCTATCGAGACAATTAAACAGATAAGTGGTAATCTCTATTTGAATCTTGCAAAAGCCGAGGCCCAGATTCCGGGATTGCTTGTAATAGACACTCCGGGACATGAAGTATTTGCCAACCTCCGTATTCGGGGTGGCTCGGCTGCTGATATCGCCATTGTTGTCGTCGATGTGAATAAGGGATTAGAGGCACAAACCATAGAGAGCCTAGGTATACTTAAGAAGAGGAAGGTTCCATTCGTTATAGCACTAAACAAGATCGACTTGATTAGCGGATGGCGAAATACTGGAGATAACTCGCTTATAAGCAGTGAAATAAAGAAACAAGACCCAATTATTCAACAAATGCTCGATGAAAAAATCTATGATGTCGTAGGATCACTTTCAAGACTCGGCTATGTCTCAGAAGCGTTTTGGAGAGTCAAAGACTTTACCAGAGAAGTTGCTGTCGTCCCAGTCAGTGCGGTAACTGGTGGCGGAATCCCAGAATTGCTTGTAGTATTAGTTGGCCTAACTCAACAGTATCTCGGTCTAAAATTGGAACGGCACGAAGGTCCTGCCAGAGGAATAGTGCTGGAAGTCAACGAAGAAATAGGCCTTGGTCCTTCTGCCAACGTTATTCTCTTAGATGGAGTATTGAAGCAGGGTGCAAGTATAGTAGTTGCGAAACGCGATAAATCGGTTGTAACAAGAGCGAAGGCACTCTTGGTACCCAAACCTCTGGACGAGATGCGCGATCCTCGAGATAAATTCATGCCAGTAAACGAAGTGATATCTGCTGCTGGCCTGAAGATAACATCCCCGGATTTGGATGGCGTTCTTGCGGGTAGCCCCATTTATGTTCTTGAAAGGAGAGAGGATGAAGACCGTCTCAAAACCTTATTGCAATCTGAAGTTAATGCTGCATTTATAAACACCGAATCTAATGGCATAATTCTAAAGTGCGATACAATTGGTTCAATAGAAGCTATCACAGATATGCTATACAAGGCGAACGTAGCGATTCAGTCTGCTGATATTGGTTATATTACGAGGAGAGACGTGATAGCAGCGTCTGCAGTAAAAGACAAGGATCGCTACCTGGGAGTTGTATTGGGATTTAATGTTAGAGTACTAGATGATGCGATAAAAGAAGCACAAGAACGAGATGTGAAGATATTCAATGAGCAAATTATTTACAACCTAGTACGTAGCTATATCGAATGGGCAAGATACCAAAAGGAACACGAAGAATCGATCCTATTCAATGAAATCCCCCCAGTTTGTAAATTCCAGTTTATGAAGGGATTTATATTTAGACGAAACAGTCCTGCTGTCTTTGGAGCAGAAATCTTGGTTGGAAAACTTAGGCAGAAAACGAGGGTTATAAACGATACAGGCAAAAAAATCGGAATTGTGCATCAAATCCAAGATAGCGGTAAGACGATTGAGGAGGCAACAAGAGGTATGCAGGTCGCGATTTCAATTAGAGAGCCTACAATAGGAAGACAAATTAATGAAGGAGACTTCTTTTACACAGATCTGAATAGTCGACATGCTAAGGTGCTGATTGAGCGATTTGAATATAGACTAACTAAAGAAGAAAAGGATATATTTGATGCAATATTACTACTCAAAAGAAAAGATGATCCAGCCTTCGGGTATCTTTAACCTTACTCCACCGATGTGTGGATTCGATAAACGATAAGTAACAAATACTACTGATACTTCTGTAAGAGGCCTTCCAAACCCTTCTCGCCTACTGCTCCCACCGCCCGATCGACAGCCTTGCCATTCATGAAAATAATGAAGGTAGGAATGGCGTAAACATCAAATCGCATTGCTATACCTTGATTGTCATCGACATTTAGTCTACCAAAAGACACTTTTTCGCCGTATTTCTTTGCCAGTTTGTCGAAAATTGGAAGCATAAATTGGCAGGGTCCACACCATGTAGCCCAGAAATCAACTAAAACTGGTTTGTTTGCATTCACAGCCTCATCAAAATTCTTCTCTGAGAGTTCTAACAGGGCAGTTGCACCGCTTTGGGATGAGCTAGCTGTTTTCTTATCCTCACTCATAATTCTTAAAACCTAAAGGTTATACTCAGTATTTAAGATTTGTCAACTTGGTAAGAAGCTATTAGTAAGTGAAAAGGCTTAGAGGTCAACTATGTACCTTATAGTGAAATTATTCTTCTCTTGCATTATGCTCATTTCATGGTATGTTATTGCTTTAACTTCGATGTGATATATATGCCTCCGTAAATCGATATTTTCACCTCTTGCAATACCGGTTAACAGAATGCTGCTTTTCTCCATGCTAATATTGGCATCAAATTCTGAGGGTATAAACTCGTCCACAAGTAAAAGTAACAGGATTTTCTCAAGCCAGCAATACAGCAAACTCTCAATATCTCTCCCTTGTACATCGATTCTCATAGCCTTCTTGGTAACAACCTCCTCTATTCCAAACATGATATTAACAAGAGCAAGGCCAGAATTTTCAAATGCCTCATCCAAACTCCTACCGTACGCTTCAACGATAATATCTGCCATATGATCTAGATAGCGAAAGCCAGTTGTTCTCATTATTAATTACGTTGAGACTAATTAATTATAATAATTGATCGCAAAATCTAAATGAGAACAATGATTGCAATCGATTGTGAAATTCGAAATTCCGAGAGGGATGCGTGATATCGATTATGAGGAAGCTGCGAGAATTAACGAAATGAGAGATGCCTTTTTAGATACCTCCAAGGCATTCAATTATAGGTTAATCGTACCTTCAACCCTTGAATTACTGTCTACCTTAGAAGTCAAGGCTGGTCCATCCATCTCGAATGAAATCTATACTTTTAAAGATAAAGGCAGTAGAGATGTAGCATTGAGATTTGATCTCACGATGGGTCTCACAAGATTTGCTACGTCCAGAAGAGATTTTAAGATGCCCATAAAAGTAGCGGCATTTGACGGCGTTTGGAGGTACGATGAACCTCAGGCCGGCCGTTATAGGTACTTTCATCAATGGGATGTTGAAATCTATGATTCATTTAATCTCGAATCAGACTCCGAGACTATTCAATTTGTCTCTGTATTCCTAAAAAAACTAGGATTAAAAAATGTCGTTATCGAGCTGAACGATCGAAAGTTGTTAGAGGAATACATAAAAGATTATCTTCAGGTTTCGGATGAGCGTATTGTAGGCGAGATATTTCGAGCCATGGACAAGGTTCCTAAAAAAGGTAACGAGGCAGTCTACAACGAGTTTAAAGGAAAACTTAGCATCCCAGTTTTAGATAAATTGATTGGCCTGTCAAGTGTACGTGGTAACGTAGATTCGGCTTATTCAAGTGTCGATGCTAGTCATTTGAAGAGTTGGAATAATTTATTTCAACTGAGTGACTCATTGAGATCGCGAAAGGTTAGGAATGTGAGTGTAAATTTGGGAATTGTGCGGGGCTTAGATTATTATTCTGGAATAGTATTTGAGGCCACTGATCCATCCCTCAAGATAGGTGCACTTGTAGGAGGTGGAAGATATGATACTCTTACGAAAGCATTCGGTAGGAAAGATATGGGTGCCTCCGGAGCCGCAGGTGGAGTAGAAAGGATTCTTGTAGCGCTTGGGAAGAATCAAAATATAATGCAACCTAGAATGATTTATGTTGCATTCACTTCAAATGACACAAGGGTTCAGGCGATGGATATAGTATCAGATCTACGAGAAAAAGGCTACATTACTGATTACGATCATTCCGGCAGACCATTAAGAAGACAGATCGAAGACGCAGCTACAAGAGGCGCAATAGTTACAGTTATTGTAGGGGATAGAGAGTATAAGAATGGCCGCGTAACGATAAGATCAATGGATGATGGCTTAGAATTTACGCGGGAAATTGGTGAACTGCCTAAGACTTTGGAAGAAAAGCTGACTCATCGTTAAATAGTTAAGAGGGCACAGCTTTTCATTTTAATCATGCCATTAGATTTCTTCTCGTATACGTGTCTAATCACTAAGTTTGGCGGATCATAGTTTATAAACAAGTCACCGACTTCTAACTCCTGTATGTTATAGCTAATTTCGATATCTTCAGGCTTTATTCCCTCTTCGAGCAATCTCCTTCTGGACTTTTCAACAATAATATCATCAGAAGAGTTCGGCGAGAAGTATATTTTACCACTATATTCAATAGGCATTTTTTGATTCCACCATCTACAGTATATAAAACGTGTTAATTAACAGGCGGCAAGATACCGTGCGAATATTTACTGCCAAATTTAGGGCAAGGGCCTCTAATTCTAGGTCATATATTAATTGTGTTGCAGAAAACGGATAAACGGGGATGGTAAAGTTCATACTGAGAAAGCTTTTGTTAGCCATAGTTGTCTAAAGATATTTATGAGAAATGAATACCAAATCATGGGTGAGTAACTGCATCTTAATTGACAGAAGCTATTTCTTATGATGTTATTATTGTAGGGTCGGGTTTGGCAGGCCTTAGAGCCGCGATCTCTGCTGCTTCAAAAAGCAATAAACTGAGTGTCGCAGTAATTTCGAAGGTGCAAGCCATGCGATCTCATTCGGTCTCAGCAGAAGGTGGGACGGCAGCGGTACTATTTGAGGATGAGGGAGATAACCGCGATTCTCACATATACGATACCATTAAGGGTAGCGATTTTCTTGCCGATCAAGACGTAGCCGAACTATTGGTCGAAAGCATTCCTTTCGAAATATATCAGTTGGATCATTGGGGAATGCCATGGTCGAGAAGGGATGACGGGAGAATAGATCAACGTAAATTTGGAGGCTATTCCTTCCCGAGAGCAACTTATGCTCAAGATAAGGTTGGGTTTTATGAAATGCAAACCCTCTACGATACTTGCCTGAAATATGACAATATCGATTTCCTTAACGAGTGGTTTTGCACATCGATACTTTCTAGCGAGGATGGATTTTGTGGAGTAACTGCAATTGAAATTAAATCGGGTACCTTCTTTGTAATAAGAGGGCGTGCGGGCATAATTTGTACAGGCGGCGCGGGAAGGATTTATAGCTTTTCTACTTACGCCTATTCCTCCACTCCGGATGGTCTACATATGGCTTATCGCAAGGGGCTTGCGCTCAAGGACATGGAATTCGTTCAATTTCATCCCAGCGGCATTTTACCATCTGGCATACTTATTACCGAAGGAGCAAGAGGTGAAGGAGGATATCTGATTAATAATCAGAATGAAAGATTCATGAAGAGATACGCTCCAGAAAAACTTGAATTGGCACCAAGGGATGTGGTTTCACGTTCTATGATACGTGAGATTCAAGAGGGTAGAGGATTCAAACACGAGAGTGGCATGAGCTGTCTAAAATTAGACCTCACTCATCTCGGACCGGACAAGATAAAAGAGCGTCTAGCTGGGATAAGAGAAATCGGTTTTAAATTTTCTGGAGTCGATATTATCAACGAGGCAATAGAGATTAGACCGGTTTGCCACTATATGATGGGAGGGATTCATACGAATATTCACGGGGCGACTGAGTTGAATGGACTCTGGGCTGCTGGTGAGGCAGCTTGCAATAGCACCCACGGAGCAAATCGCCTGGGAGCCAACTCGACTGCTGAATGCCTGGTTTGGGGGAAAATTACTGGAGAACTTGCTGCAAACCATGCGTTGAGGCATACTGACCTAAGCCTGTCTACACCATTAGAACAAGTAAGTGAAGAAGAAAAACGAATATTCGATGGAATATTTAGGGGGAAAGGAGAAGCAAATCCATATGAAGTCAGAAAATGTTTAACAGATATCATGGACGAAAAAGCATATGTGTTCAGAACTGAAAATACACTTATCGAAGGTCTTAAAGATCTGAGGGAATTGAAGTCACAAACATGGAAACACGTTGATGATAGAGCTACTGAGTATAATACTAATTTCATTAATGTTATGGAGACTGATTCTATGTTATCTGTCGCAGAAGTCGTCTTAGTGAATGCTTTGAATCGCTGCGAATCAAGAGGAGCGCATGCGCGCCTTGATTATCCATTAAGAGACGACGAGAGGTATTTGAAACACTCCCTCACCTATTACTCTGCGGAAGAGCCGAAAATAGCTTGGCACCCTATAGCGTTTACCCGATACGCACCAGTTGAGAGGAAATATTAATGGCAACTTCGAAAAGGAATGTCAATTTCGGAAATCGATCTGTTAGTAGCGATAATCGGGAGGGTATCAAGGCCTGGCTTAATCCATTTGGCTACGGCTGGGAAAGAGTATCTTATTGGCTTCAGAGGCTGACGGGTCTATTCCTACTAGTCTATTTTGTAGGTCATGTATTCGAAACCAGCTCTATAATTGGAGGTCCAGATGTTTGGAATTCGATGTTGCAGCTAACACAGACACTGATGGGCCACTTATTTCTGATATTGGTAATAGGTACAAGCACTTTTCATTCAGCTAATGGAATCAGGCTAATCTTTACGCACCTTGGAAAAGGCCTGGGTAAGCCAGGGAGGCCTGATTATCCTTATTTAGCGAGTTCATTGAACTATCGCCAGAAATCAGGAATCTGGGTCGCGTTAATATTGGCTGCGCTTGCGATGCTATTTGGGGTGCAAGTCCTATTTGGAAAAGGCTAGATTGGGGCATAAGATTGATTGTAGGGGACATGAACTGAAATGAATCTGCGTGAGAGCCAAATAATGAAAATCCACTATCTGACAGGAGTTTGCGCACTCTTTGTGGTTGCTGTACACATAATTATGCGTTTAATCGTACCGTTTTCTACAAGCCTCACCTACGAGAATGTGATTGGAAACTATCATAACATCCCGTATGCGGTTCTGCTTGAAATAATACTTATACTTATAGCTATACATGGTTTCAATGGTTTGAGGATTATTTTGCTCGAATTACGTCAAAACAGAATATGGGAGAAGTGTGTCAGCTATGCCATAATAATTGCTTCAATAGCAGTCATCGCATACGGCACTCGAACCATTATATTTGCAAACGGATTAGAGTTATAAAATGTTAAAGTATGAAAGAGGAAGGCACAATGTTTGAAAGTAATTGGAAGCCTGTAAAGTGCAGAGGGAGATATTTGTATGGCTTCTAAAACTGTTACCTTCAGAATTTCCCGAACAATGACAAACAACAAGAAAATGCCAAACCATGATGAATTCGAAATACCAGTCCAGCGATGGACCACTGTGCTCGACGGATTATTATATGCGAAAAGCTATCTCGACTCAAGTATAGGCATTAGATACTCCTGCCGAATGGCTTCATGCGGATCTTGCGGTATGAAGATAAATGGGATACCTAGGCTTGCGTGTTATACCAAAGTGTCTGAGCTTGATTCCTCTGTGATAACATGCGAGCCTTTGGGAAACTTTCCAATAATACGAGACCTTGTAACAGATTTCACCCAATTCTTCAAGCACCATAAAAATTTGGAACCCTTTATACAAAACAAATCTGCAGATATTGATAACGAGGAGGATCTATCGTGGTTTACGCAAACTCCTAAAGATGTTGACAAATACCTACAATTTTCATATTGTATTAAATGTGGCTTGTGCTATTCAGCGTGTCCGTCGGTGGCAACCGACTCTAAATTTCCTGGACCCCAATCTCTGGCACAGGCCTATAGATATTTTAGCGATTCTCGAGACGACGCAAGCAAGAGACGATTGAACCTCATAGATGAAAGGCACGGCATATGGAGGTGTCACTTCGCAGGTTCATGTAGTGTTGTTTGCCCGAAGGGGGTAGATCCAGCCTTGGGAATACAGCTTATGAGAGGCCATCTCATGAATTTTTCAAAGAACGACATGAAAAAAGCAAAACAGGAATACGTTCGTAGACAGGACCAAATGGACAGCTAGTATTAACTAAGTATTAACCGTCTGATAATTTATTTGCTTGATTTCTCAGGAGGTTTGCTCTCATTTACCTGTTTGTTTATGGCCTCAGCCATGAAATGATTACTAACCGTTACTTTTACGTTTTCAATGCCATCGAGGCGACAAACGTTGTCCCTTACATCCTGTGCAATCTTGAAACCAAATACAGCAGGACAGAAAGGGCTTGTTAAATGCAGATCGATATCGACTTTTCCATTCTCTATAACTACCTTGTCTATCAATTCCAGTTCCATTATAGAAATACCGATTTCAGGATCAACTATTTTAGTTAATTCATCAAATATTAATCTACGTGTTTGCTGGAGATCTTGGCTCATTGCTGTAAAAAAGAGATCTACTCGATCCCTATATAACTATTGCAGGTTAGCGTCCTGATCGGAATGGCCTTGGCATTAAAAAGATTAGTCAACCATCTTTCCTGTATGATATTTTTCATCTACAGCTCCGATGGAAATCGATATACAAATTAACCTCTAGGAATCTGTAAAATAGGCATTGCAATACATTTTTTTGAGCCATGACGTTGACTGGAGGCGGCAAGGTCCATCTTTAGATCATATCATAGCGAGAAAGACGCGATTTGATCAAGAGACGATCAGGGATGCTGAGAAAATAAATCCTTACTATAATATTCCAGACTATATGGAAATCGAAGAAAGATACGGGCTAAGATCAACATTTTTTTTTAGGACGATGTATGAAAATGGAATATTCCTTGATTATGAGAATGATATAAAATCATTAATTAATGGCGGCTGGGAAATAGGGCTTCATTCCGATCCTTCATCCGTTGATGCCAAGGACAAACTCCTCAAGGAAAAAAAGGATCTGGAAGAGCTATCCAAGGGAATAATCGCGGCGAACAGAGTTCATTATCTAAAATTCAATATAGATCTCCCAACTAAACTACGAGAACTGGGCTTTGTTTACGATTCTTCTATGAGAGCAACCAAACATCTAATTGGACCAGAGGAGTTTGGTTTTCATATACTTGACGGCCTTTTGGAATTCCCCATTACTGTTATGGATGCATATTTATTTACATACATGAAGCTCACAGAAGATGATATTCTTCCTACCTTCCGACGAGCTGTTCAACAAGGCAGAACGTTGAACCCTGATTTCAATGTCATCACAGTAATCTGGCATGATAATGTATTAAGGATGAAAGGGGGCAGAATGTATAGACAGATAGTGGAGTATTTGACTTCTCAGACTGATGTTAAGGTTTTTAGAGGAATAGATTTAGCAAATCACATAGTAGATCATGCCCTCACATATAGATATAGCAAATAGTGCTGAGCTCACGAATTCTAATATCGACGCAAGAGATGTTGTCATTTGCGCAGGAGCAAAGATAAACAATGTTCAGATAAAGGCCAAAAATGTACGAATAGGCTCAGTTTCCTCGTTGACAGACTGTAAACTTTTTTCTGATGGCGCCATAAGTGTGGGGTATAATACGGTCGTTAAAGAGCGAACAGTAATTAACGCATTCAAGTCAATTTCGATTGGTAACCACACTATTATTGATAGGAATGTACTTATAGGAGGGATGCAAAGCGAGGCTAGCCAATTTAAGATCGGCAATAACTGTGTAGTGCTTTACCGGTCCTATATAAACACTACAAGAACGGTTATGATAGGCAATGACGTCGGCATCGGGGGGTATTGCTTACTCTTTACACATAGCTCATGGCAGAATGCTTTGAATGGTAACCCATATCTTTTTGCAAGTATTGCTATTCGAGACGAAGCTTGGCTACCATGGAACGTTACCGTATTACCTGGAGTCACGATTGGTAAAGGAGTCACTATTGGAACAGGATCGGTAGTTACGAAAAATCTCTCGCCAGGTGTATTTGCTGCCGGCGTACCAGCAAAAGTAATAAAAAATGCTACGAGCAGTAAACTTGAAGTTGATGCCAAACACAAAGTTATGTTAAATATTCTTCCGGATTTTTACAAATACGCCTCGAAATTTCTAAAGCTTCGAAATATTACATTTAGAAAATTGAATAGCAGTAGAATAATTGAATTTAATGGTAAAAGATTAGTGTATGGAATTAATCTTAAAAATCTCGATGATACCGACACGATAATTTCATTTCAAATACCGTTACATCTAAAGAAAAAATTCGAGTGGATAGAATTAGATTCTCTGACATGTAAAAGCAGCTGGGAACTCGCAAATCATCTTGTTAAATTCATCAGAAGATATGGTATTCGCATAACACCAAAATGAGCACTTTGTCTCCAAATTCATGAGTTCAATATCTATGAATAGAATGATCCAATTGGCATAACATCTAAAAACTATATATGATATCTAGTGTTCTTCAAAACGCATCAATCGTGTATAGATCCAGATCAGACCGAAATCTTGAAGACGATATGCTTAGATTTCTTTCATCAGGCGAGGATGACATCGAATTATTATACTACGATGTTTTAGGAACCGAAGCCCATTGCATAATGTTACACGAAATAGGGATATTAACCCTATCAGAACTCAGTCAAATTCTGCATGCTCTGCTGAAACTGGAAAGAAATACTACTCTAATAGACATGGCCAGTTTTGAAGATGTTCATGAGTCCCTTGAAGCATTTGTGATTCAACAGACCAGTCTTCCAACCGGAGGAAAGATGCATACTGCAAGGTCACGAAATGATCAAGTAGTTTTAGATATGAGGATGAAGATTAGAGATGACATCAACAACACTAGTGCCCATATCTTAGACCTAATTCGTAGTCTACTTAAGAAGGCAGCAGAAAACCAAAAAACAATTACTCTATTATACACTCATCTACAACAAGCTCAAGTAGGAACGTTTTCACACTTGCTTCTTTCATATGTTGAGGCACTCTTTAGAGACCTGGACCGATTGTACCTTGTATATAATAGAATCAACCAATGTCCACTAGGAGGAGGTGCGATAGGTGGATCGTCTGTACGAATTAATAGGAATCGGACCGCTTTCTTACTGGGCTTTAGAGGGCTTGTGATAAATTCCATAGATGCGACTAGCTCACGCGATACTGTATGTGAGCATATGTCTACATTGGGAATTATTATGACCACATTGAGTAGGATATCAGCAGATCTGATCCTGTGGTCAACATCAGAATTTGGCTATATCGATATCTCAGAGGAGAACAGTTCTTCGTCTAGTGCCATGCCTCAGAAGAAAAATCCAGATCCGTTGGAAATAATACGCGGAAAATCTGGATTATTATTGGGCAGCATGAATAGCGTGTTTTCAATCGTGAAGTCACTGCCTACAGGATATAGTAGAGATCTCCAAGAAATTAAGCCAGCTCTGTGGGATGCCTCACGCTCTGTACAGGACTCCTTGCAAATAATGAAAATGGTTATTGATTCGATCTATGTTCATAAAGAAAGAATGGCACAGGTAGCTAACAACAGCTACGCTATATCCATTGACATAGCAGAGCAGTTGGTCGTGCGCAAACGCATTCCATTCCGTACCGCACACATGATAATCGGTAAGTTAGTAGAAAAAGCTGTGAGAAATGGAAATATGTCTTTGGCACAGTTGAAAACAGAGCAGGTAGAAGAGGTCCTCCATAAGGTAAAGTCTGATCTCCAGGCTAAAGAGGTCTTACATATAATCATGGGACTAACCCCTGAAGCGTCGGTTTCTTTGCGAGCTTCAGCAGGCTCACCCAATCCCAAACATCAACAACAGATGATAAGCGATTTGAACCGCAAAATGTCAAAGTACGAGGCAGCATTGTCGAATCGAAAAAGGCATCTCAGAAGATCAATAGATGTCTTACGGAAAGTCATAAAAAGTTATCTCTAACTAGTAACGAATGAACATCATGCTGTTTCTAAATTGCATCTTGACCTATTAAGCCCTAGGTGAGATTTGAACCCACGACCTAAGGTTTACGAAACCTTCGCTCTGACCAGTCTGAGCTACTAGGGCAAAGATGACGAAAATTTGCTTAGTCTATATTTAATTGTTAATATGTTCATATGTTATGAATAGCAAATCAATATAATATAGCGGGGATCTCTAAGGTTTCTATGAAAATATCGGTCTCCGGTATAAGAGGAGTATATGGACAAGATCTGACTATAAATGAGGTTTACAGATTAAGTAGATTATTTGGATCTGGTCTCTTAGATTTGGGAGGAAAATGTGTCTTAGGCAGAGACACTAGACCTTCCAGTCATATTATCGCTAGGGTTGTCGAGTCGGCATTAATGGCGCAGGGCATAGACGTATACAACATTGATATAGCGCCCACGCCAGTAGTTTTTCGTGAAGCTAGAAAATATCATGCCGGCTGCGTTATAACAGCTTCTCATAATCCCTTAGATTGGAATGGCTTGAAATTTGTTATTAATGGTAGGGGTCTCTATGAAAATGAATTAGATATCATGCTCGATAGAGCGGTTCAGCAACAGTCTAATAACTTTGGTCGTTCAGTTAGTTTTTTCTCAAGCTACATCAACGAATTGCTAGAACTGGCACAGAGTATACAGATGGCAGAGAAAATAAAGATTGGTCTTGACCCAGGTGGTGGAGCAGCTTGTCAGTATTCAAATATCCTGTTTCGAAATCTAGGATATAGAGTCGCTAGCATAAATGATACAGCCGGTATTCATTCACGAAATCCAGATCCGACCGTAGACGATCTTAGAGAATTAAGGGCGCTCGTCCGGTGCAACTCTTTAGATTTAGGCCTGGCTTTAGATCTAGATGGAGATAGACTAGTGGTTATCGATAAGACAGGGAGGAAGTTAACATCTGATGTGACGCTTTTATTTTGTGTAGCAAATGCAGTGAGACTTGGTATTAGAAACTTTGCGATAAGCGTGGATACTAGCATATCTGTGAAGGAATTTATTGCCAGCCATAACGGCACGGTGTATTACTCAAAGGTAGGCGAAGCTAATGTATTTAAGAAGATGTCTGAATCAGGCGCAGAGGCAGGTGGCGAAGGAAGCAGTGCCGGCTTTATTATGTCTAAATTTAATATGTGCAGGGATGGGCTACTAGCAGGCGTTCTTATTTCATCACTAGATCGTAAATCAATAACTGATTGCCTGAGATTATCGTCAAAATATGTCCAAATTCGATCAAAACTTGCCGCTGATTCCAGGTTACATAAAGATCTGATAGAGAGGCTATACGATGAGCTTGGTCCTATTTCTTCTGAGGCCTCCGAGATTGATGGAATTAAACTAATAATCGACGAAAATTCATGGGTACTTATAAGACCTTCAAACACTGAACATGCTGTACGCATTTCAGTTGAATCGTTGGCAGACAAGGCTAGTGCTCTGTACGAACAGATAATTAGTAGAGCGAAGCTGGTATATGATGAAATTAGATGAAAAACAAATAATTCAGCTCTTTATTGCCAAACTTAAACAGAATAATTTGAAAGATTTTGGGAAAAATGATGTTACTGTCATTCCTCCTGAGAGACTAGCGGCTATCTCTTTATCGCATGCTATAGTTTTCAAATGTGATATGCTAGTAGAAAGTACTGATGTACCTGCTGGAATGAAACCATGGCAAATTGCCAGAAAAAGCATTGTATCGGTTATCAGTGATCTCTCTGCGAAGGGCGCTAAACCATATTTATCTTTAATTTCTGTAGGAATCCCTATGGATTATTCAGCAAAAGCAATTGCGAGTCTGGTTGAGGGGTTTCGGATGGCGTCACGAGAATTTGGTTTTATAATAGCAGGAGGGGATACAAATCAGACAAAGGAATTGATTATAGATTGTTGTGTTCTAGGAATTTCCTATAGACGCCATCTAGAGATCCCTAGTAGAAATGGAGCAGGTCCTGGTGATTTGATAATTGTTTCTGGAATGTTTGGCTATCCGCCAGCTGGTCTAAAAATCATTATGGATCGAGCGAAAGCCACAGAAAAATTTAGAAAAAAAGCCATTAGTTCGGTAATGATGCCAATCCCTAGAATTCGGTTTGGCACGATCCTATCAAAGTATTTTTCGTCCTCCATTGATTCTAGCGACGGCCTTGCAACATCGCTTTACGAACTTGCAACACAAAGTAATGTAGATATCCTAATAAAGAAGATTCCGTATGGAACAGATTTGACTGAATTCGTGAAACATAACGACTTGAGTTCAAAAGAATTAATATTCCATGGCGGGGAGGAATATGAGATAGTCGCCACAATTCCGCGATCAAACCTTAAACAAGCTATCTCTTGTGCTAAGAGATCAAGGATAAAGTTTTTAGTGATAGGCGAAGCTACGAATGGCTCTGGAAATGTATTCATACGTTCCAGGAAGGAAAATAAATACTCACTGCTTGAAAATAGGGGATATACTCATCTTTCCTAAACTTGAGCAGTTTAAAAAACAAGATAAATTGCACAAAAAGTTTACATGATTAGAATATTAATTTTAATTCAGACTACATAAAGGAGATGCAGAAACCAATAGCTCTTATTGGCTGGACCCTCCATGAGCATGTTATCTCCTTAAGTTAATATACCTGCAGACATTCAAGAAGTGGCATGAGTAGCGAAACCGAAGATCTATTTAAGTACAAGTGGGGAGTAGCACACATCTTTAGTAGTTATAATAATACATTGGTTCATATTACCGATATTAGTGGCGCAGAGACAATCTCATTTAGCTCTGGGGGTAGGCATGTTACCGCTGATAGGTATGAGTCATCGCCATATGCTGCTATGAAATCTGCTGTGGCTGCAGCAGATGTGGCCAAGACAAAGGGCATTAATGCGCTTCATATTCGTGTCAGGGCTGTAGGGGGAGTAGGTCCCAGGATACCTGGTCCTGGCGCACAAGCTGCTATTAGAGCTCTTGCTAGGGCTGGATTTAGAATCGGTAGAATTGACGACGTCACTCCGATACCTCATGATACCACTCGTAAACCGGGGGGACGAAGGGGCCGTAGAGTATAGCGGTCGGTTTCCTTGGAATTATTTTCAAAAACTCTGTGTGTTTGATCGGGACTAAATTGATTTCATAGGACAGTTGATTTTATTGCTAAATGAAAGTTGGCGGCAGGACGTTATCTATCCTCTATTCGACTGAATAAGTGCTACTTAACATTTGAATATTCTTTAATCCGCGGTCTTTAAACTTGATTGACAATTTATCGCATGTGGGGTCTAAGACCACATGAATTCTACAGCTCTCTGATGCCCTTGTTATGGTATGTTCAAAGGTTATAGGTACAGAATTATTCTTTAAAGATTCGGGAATCTGAGGCTCAAACCGGATTCGATTTTTGGTCATATCAATTCTCATACCAAGCATCATCTCGCGCAAAGCGTAGATGTACATTCCAACTGACCAAGCTTGCAGAATGCACGAATTAAATGGTTCAGGCCTATCACCTCGGTAAGTTTCGGCAAACATTCCATTTTCTGCGAGAATTCTCTCAGCCATACATTCTAGATAATACAAGGCTTGTTCATTCCTACCATATTTGATTTCGCTAATTGCAGCCCATCCTGTGACAAGTGGCCAGACTGCTCCATCATGATATAAAGTTGGATGGTATTTCGGATCGAGAGAGCTTAACGTTCGTACCCCCCAAGGAGTAGTCAAGTCACTCTTTTCAATCCTTCTCAATACTGATTCCGCTTTGGTCTTTTCACTAACCATGTCTGTTAGGATAGGGATAAGTGCATTAGGTCTAATGCTTGGATCCTTGCTTCCATCCCTACGGATAGTATCATAGTAGAATCCACTATTTTCATTCCAATAGACTTGATCAATACGATCTCGCAATAATCTTGAATTGTTTGACCATTTTTGTTCGTTACTGTGATCGCCAACGATTGTTGCCAGTTCACTCCCAATCTTTAGACATTCATAAAAAAGAGCTTGGACATCATTTGCACTCTTCCTTCGATCTATATGATCCATCCAAGTCGAGTCTTGGATCGGGAGTTTCTCAGCAATTCCTGTAAATCCATGCTCAATTAGACCGTCATCGTCCATATCTTTTGAAAAACCCCAATTTACGAGATCAGTTATGTTTCTCCATCTATTCCTTAGGTACTTTATATTTCCAGTAGAATAGACATATTCTCGGATTATCCAAGGAAATAAAAATGTAGAATCAGCTGAACCGAAAGTGGTGTTGTGAAGAAAGGCCTTACCACTAATTATCATTGGCAATTCGCCTCGAGTTGCCGATCCAGCCGTTCTTCGGGCCTGGTGTTTAAAAAAATTTTCTAGGACATCTAGGACAAAATCATAATCTCCAAGAGAAATATACCCTCTTAACGACCAACCCGTATCTCTAGCCCAATAATTCGGAAAACGGGGAAGACCTGCACATATACCAGGACCTAATTCATCATAGTCGGCCTTTAAATATTCCATGCTCATTCTGGCTTTTTCGTATGCCTTGATAAGTTTTGAGAAAGTGGAGTTCTGATGTTGAGTCGATTGTATATGAAGAAAGGAAGACGATAATCCCTTGAAATAATTCTCGGTATCTTGTAGCAATTGTTGATAATTTTCTCTCAAAAATTTGTATTCTTCAATGCAATCTTGAGAACTGGTATAGCTTCCTGTTCCTACCAACGCAATCTCAACATTCTTGTCAGGTTCGATTGCTAAGTCATAGGAAATCTCCAGGTCGTTATCGAAAGAATCGGTCAGGACTTTAGAAGGTTTCAATGTTTTAGGGGAAACACCTATCGTTCCATAATAATGCGCGATGTCCCTCCTGGCAGCAGTTTGGATGAGAAGACAATTTTCATTATCAATCAGATCAGTCGAGTTATGTTGTGAGATTGCTGCCAAGCCGTAACTTGTTATATTTCCATCTATCAAAAAATGAATTCTTATCTTTCTTTGTGGCCTACTAGTCTTCCTTCTTAATCCTAGTTTCTTATAGTCCAATGTCTTATCTGATAGCTCTAGACGCATTACAAATCCTCTGTGACTCAAGGGCAAAAATAATGTTCTCTTAACTTGCAACCCTGAAACTTCATGTCTAGTATAGAGAATCCCATTTTCATGTTTAGAGGACGCGACAAAATTCGGAAGTCTTTTGCGTACTTCGCCTTCTATTGAGATCTCTACATTAATCCTTCCAAAAGCTCTAGCTGGGGGTACATATAGTCCGCCGTTATCATATCTTGCCCCCATCCACGTCCAATTTGCAGAAAGATTTGCATTCGATGAACAAACAACATATGCCTTTTTATTCGATAGGATTAGAGGACTCATAAAATTTTTAAAAATTGTATCATAACTATCGGTAGCAAAATTTGCTTCGTCAAAAATGTTCGACGGAATAAATATTCTTTCCCTCTGATCTCCAGCACGGTCTCTGAATGTAAATGGGATAATTATTTGCTCAAATCCCTCAAGCTTGCTAAGTATGACTATTTTGTGTTTCTTGGTCTTTTCTAACATATACTCCCTTGTTATTAAAAATCTAGCACTTTGAAAAGGTCTAAAAGATATAGGTCTGTTTTCTGAGATAGTGGACGCATTGACCATGTCATCAGAAGTAGCGACAAAGATTGATTTCTTTGCAATCGGGATTTCGTCAACGTATAAATCAAGAGATACGATGTTCCCGCCTAAGGGGATCGGTGGATTTAGCAGAGAAAAAATGAACCCTGGAAATTTACTTTTGCCATTAACAATCGTTACGTTTTTAAGGCTCCCCTCAATATAGGAGAGAACGGTGTGAGTCTTATCAAGCGTTCTGACCATTGAGTATATCTACCATGTTGACTTTTAGTTAGAGAACATTTTTCCTAGGAACCAACTCGTAATATAGTAATTCAGCACAACGTATATCTCAGGCATATTTTATCAAGAAAAGATTGCGAGTTCTATATTAACCTTAGCTAGTATCATGTATAAACAAGACTGTTTATATAAAAACACAATTCTGAGTTGTAATGTGATCTCAATAATTGACTTTTCTAGGAGAAGTGTGCGTAGGTAACAACGCACCTGTGAGGGTTATGGGAATAATAAACGTTAGTCCCGAATCATTTTACAAGGGATCTGTCTTGACAAGATTCGAAGAGATTGCGAAAGCTGCGCAGAGTATGGAAGATATGGGAGCCAGTCTAATAGATATAGGTGCAATGTCGACTGCCCCATATCTGCAGACACTCATCCCACTCAACCAAGAAGCAAGAAGGATGGTTGATGCAGTCAAAGCAGTTAAGGTAGGTTGTAATCTTCCAATAGTAGCTGATACGCCAAGGTCGGCTGTTGCAAAAGAAGCAATCGAAGCAGGTGCTGACGCTGTTAATGACATTTCTGGACTCAAATTTGATGCAAACATGGCTACGATTGTTGCGGACACCAAGACACCAATAATACTTGGAGCATACGGCGGTCCGTCACTGCACACTTCCTGGCAGATATCAGGAACGAAAAAACTCTTGCGAGAAAGCTTAGCAATATCACGTCAAGCCAAGATTGCAGAGAATAAGGTCATTATCGATCCATCTATTGGATTTTTCAGGAGTGAAGGTAAAAACCCATTCTTTACGAAAATTCAAGGTGCTGAATTTTACATTCGTGATATAGAGGCAATTCTAAACTTAACCAAATTGAAAAATTTTCAAAAGCCTATATGTGTGTCAGTTTCGAGGAAGTCTTTCATCGGTCATTTATTAAATTCAAAAACGGAGGACCGCTTAGTTGCCTCGATAGTTGCCGAAATAAAATCTGTGAAAAATGGAGCGAACATTATTAGGACACATGATGTCTCGCAAACCATTCACGGTTTAATGATGGCAGAGATCTTAGACTGTTAGTCTGCTCAAGCCAAGTCTGGCCTGAATATTACATAATAGAAGCACCATCTGTTGCATTACGTTTACTCTATTTTTTGTCGGTATTTTTTAGGCCTGATGGACAGTTGAATCACTCTTGCTATCTGTAAGGACGGTCGCTATCTATTTCATTGACCTAACCTCACATTTTGCAAAATAGGAAGTATTTCGGCCAATTGGGATAGAAGCCTCTTAATAAGTAGTATAGAATTTACAATACGAAAGCCATTCAATCGAATAGAAATTTGATACTGATTAAAGTCCGGAATGATCAAAAGCAGGATTAGTTGCGCGAATATGGCTTCTAGGAGAGACTTCTATTAGAACTTTGCAAATTTGGTATATGCTTGACTGCGTCCTTCTACACTTATATTAGTATCCTTAAGATCTGCTTCAATCAAGACTGTCCGTATCATCCTGCTACCAGATAAGTTGGCGTTTCGCAGTCTTGCCCCCATTAAATTGGTTACCGTTAAATTTGCATCAATCAGGCTACAGCGATCCATCTCGGCCAACATTAATAGCGCTCCTGTGAGATCTGCCCTGGTGAAATCGGTATCAGTGAGATCTGCTTGAACTAGGTTTATGCGAGATAGCTTGCTATCGGAAAAATTTGAACCCTTGCATAAGGCCCCGTTCAGACAAGCACCGGACAAATTTTTGTCAGAAAAATCCATATTACTTAAATCTAGTTTTAAAGTCAAATTCTTAAATCGCCAGATGTTAAAATCTGCGACTCTCGAATTCTGCAATAAAAGAATAGCTTCATTTAACGATACATTTCCCATTGATCCACCTCATCATCTGTTTCCGCCTATATCAATATTGCAAATTATTATAAAAGTCACGTTTCAGATTCATTGAAGCCCTGATTTATGTGGGATCTATGTAAGAACTTCTATAATACTTACATTATTGCAATCTTCCAAAGTCTAATACTAATACTAATCAGGACCTACAATTGGTAATGCTTTAGCGGCCGGAAGACTCAGAGATTCCTGCAACTTTTCTTCCTCAGTTATCCTTTCAAATTCAATACTGATTTCGGCTGGAGAGTTGAATTTCAGACTCAGTTGATTTGCCAACATGCCGACTTGGTCTGCTGCTGCAAATTCCTTTGAGCCGCGTAAGAAAACCCTTGTTTGTCGATATTGAATATTGCCCCCAAAATTTTCGTATAACAACTGAACTATTTCTTCTACAGTCGTACGAGGAATCTCATTGTAATAAAGGCATATTCCAGGGATAGGTTCCTTGTCAAACGGGGTGCCATACTTGTACCAGAATACTCCAAAGTGTTGGTACTCCCCCATCATGCATTTAATTTCCCAATGATTGACTTTGTTAACTGGATATTTGGCTTTTAAAACTTCTGATATCGCTAATCTCCAATATCTTATCCTCATTCTCATAGTATCTGATTTTGACCCTTATTAAATCGTCGAGGTTATTCGGAAAGTGCGCCACAACAAAAAAATAAGTGTTTATCTTGACCTAGACAAATCTTATGGATACTATCAACTCGATTGAAGGTCCAGATAGCAGAATGAGTACACTAGCAGAGATGGAGCGGCAGTATGAAAACCACAATGTAAACTACTTTACCGCGCTACTAAATCATCGGGATATGGTAATTCGGACTAGGGCCGTTTGCATACTTGCGGATATTTCAACCGAATCAGTAGTTAGGGATATTGGTACAGTTCTTAGAACTGACATGGAGCCGCTTGTTCGACATGAAGCAGCATTCTCCTTGGGACAGCTGGGATATTCTAGTGCAATCGAAGCACTTTCCGATGCCGTCAAAACAGATGCTAGTTTTTTCGTGAGGCATGAAGCAGCCATTGCGTTAGGAGTCATTGGATCTGAAAAAGCTAGGGATGTTTTGAACGGAGCGCTTAGTGACCCCAATGAAGAAGTGAGAAAGTCGGCTACAATAGCACTGGCAAATCTAGATTATGCAGCATTGACTGTAAAACATACTAACGGAGAAAATAGATTTATTAGACTAACTGGCGGATAAAGCCAAGAGCAGATTCTCCATAATGTGTGATCAGATTAGAATGCAATTACCGGATGATGAAAAGACATATACTTCAGAAGGTCAAAAAGTGATGTTTTCAGTATCTCTAACGCGAATTATTTTGTAAATTGATAATTCTGATAGTCTCGAACTTTGTGGATCGTTTTGTATGAGCACAGGTCATATGGTTTGACGTACCAAATTAACACTTATTTTTACAAAGACCTCAGGGTTTAGTTTGCCGTGTGCAGATTTCATGGCTCATACGTTACATTAAATGAACTTACACAACGAAAAATTGTCTCTACTGATTATTCAGTTGCTGGGGCTTAGCCGAAGGTAATTGCCATGTACTATCTAAATGTTGTATATATACGCATATAATCCGAATTTGTAAATATAACTTAGTTCCATTAAGGTCTTATTGGTTCCGTCAAACCTGTTGGCATTCTAGACTACGTCTGATACCAGATTCAATATTGACCTAACAGTGTGATACCTAATTTGTAAATATTTATTGACAAAATTCAGTAGAATAACGAAGATTTTTATCATATTAAAAGTGTTCGAGTACCAATTATGAGTATCGAAGAAGGCTCCTATGTGTTGTTATATCATAATCGAACTAAGAAATGGTTAGTTAAGGTAACGTCAGAAAAGAAACTACATACCCATCTAGGAGTAATAGATATACCATCTATTATTGGAATGGGCTATGGATCATCTCTTCAGACTCCACTCGGTAAAGTCATCTACCTTGTAAAACCCACAGTTCACGATTTTATAATGAAATCAGAGCGGAGAACGCAAATTGTGTATCCTAAAGATCTTGGATATATTGTCGTAAGAGCAGGAATAACTAGTGGATCGCAGATTCTCGAGATTGGCACTGGAAGCGGTGCTATAACCACGTTCCTTGCTAGTATAGTTAAACCAACGGGTCATGTTCACTCATACGATATTAACCATGAGTCAATAATCATAGCAAGTCGAAATCTAGGCAAGGCTGGCATGTCAGAATTTGCGACCCTAAACGAAGCTGATGCCCATCATGCTATCGAAGAAAAGGATTTTGATGTGGCAATCGTTGACCTGGGAGATCCTTGGACCATAGTCCCACAGGTCTATATAGCACTAAAAGAAAGCGGATCCTTTGTAGCGATTTGTCCTACCGTCAATCAAGTAGAAAAAACTGCTATAGCACTCAAAAATGGGTTTGTTGATATCGACTGCAGCGAAGTTTTTATAAGAACCATTGAAGCGAGGGAGGGAATGACAAGACCCTCGATGAGGATGATTGGACATACAGCCTACCTTATATTCGGAAGAAAAATAGCTAATCGAAACTTCCGAGCTGATTAGGAGGTTGCACAACAAAATCCGTTCTATTCAACTATACACCCAGAATTTGCTTAAGTAACGCTCTGTAATCAATACTTTCTTTTGTGCTTCCAGGAGCAGGTAGCTCAAAAATTAAAGGTATAGGTTTTTTTGATCTTATGTCAGTCAGTTGAAAGCGAATCTCTTTTGCCATGTCATCACTCAGAAGAATAAGGCCGATGTCCTCGGACGACCATAATTTATTAATTTCACTCAGTATTTGAGCTGATGAAGATATTTTTATTCCTTCAACACCAGCAAGTTGAAAACTAGTCACAAAAACGCGACTTCCAATGGCGATTACGCGCAAATCAAATAAAGTTTCATATTACCTCTTTTAATCCTTTTGAGCACAGGTCTCCAAGTTAGATAGATTGATTTTAATCACCTCTGTTCTATCTATCTACCATTGTGCAGCATAGTTCTAATATTAGCCTTGCCAAATAAACCCTATATATTCTGGAATCTAAATTGATCTAAACTAATTAAATTTAATATTTTTGGCCTCAACGAAACATGATAATAATTGTCACCATTACAGCAAGGCCTCCAAATAGTATCATTGTGGCCTTCCACATTCCCATGCTTGTTCTTTCACTTATGTCCCACATCCCTCCAGTTATTGCATCATTTGTGTATTGTTTTTTTATTTCCGAGTAGCTATAGGTTTTACGGAAGTCAGCTGACGGTACCCATCTTTCTCGGCCGACTTGGTTAGACCTTTTTTCGGAATTAATAGAATCATATCTTTTTCTTGCGTATTGGTCAGAAAGAACTTCGTAAGCTTCTATAATTTGCATAAATTTCTCCTTTGAACTTTCAGAATTCTTATTCTTGTCAGGATGATACTTCAATGCTAAAGTACGAAAGGATTGCTTTATCTCATTCAATGTTGCAGAAGGGTTAACCTCTAGGACCTGATAATAGTCGACCATAATACATTAACGAATTCGGTACTAATATTCTTGTCTCATTCTAATTATTCGTGCGTAATCGGCGCCGCGAATTTTCGAGTTAAATATGCTAAATCTACCAAATTGTAGTAAAAATCATAAAGTGGGGAGCAAATCATCCTCACGTGGATTCGCTTCTTGCTATGTATATTGAGGTTAGATATCAATTGGAAGATCTTACTTATCTAAATCTCAAGTCGCTAAATAGTCCCGAGAATTCACTGTTTATTGGATCTGGAGACTCTCATGCCGCAGCGCTTTTTGCACAATATGCTTCGAACCATAGGGCAAAATCTTGTTATCCTTCAGACATATTGATCAATCCTGATATTGTAAATAACAAGACCGCATATTTTATATCGATATCTGGTAACACTTTAGATAATATTGTTGCTGCAAGGATGGCAAAAAAGAAAGCAGTGAAAACAGTAGCCATTACTAAGGATCCGAGAAGCAAATTGGCCAGAGTGTGTGATGATTTGATTGAGCTAAAGTATCGTACTACTGGAATAACCACGTCTGGTTCAATAGGATTTGGTGCTTCGCTCCTCATGTGTCTTTCGCTTGTTAGGAAAATCAATCGCCTTCCAGACCTTACGCGCCTCTTCGAAAATGCTGACAGGATGAGCAATAGCCTACTTAGAGCACAAAATTTTAGTTCGTACATAATTTTGGGAAGTGGATTATTGTTTCCAATTGCTCTATATGGGACATTGAAGGCAAATGAAATTCTGGGAATAAGATCATATGCTTACACTATTGACGAGTTTTTCCATGCACCAGTATTTGGAGTAACTAGAACAGATCGAATACTAATACTCGGTAATAGAAGCAATTCTCCTTACCGCAGCTTACCTCGTAGTGCGTCTAATGATTTGAATATTAGTTCACTAGACTTTGGTTATTCAACTCAGAATTATCTTAGCACATTACTTCAGTCGCTATTTGTACTACAGCTTTTTATGATAAAGACTGCTACGCAGCGCGGTTTTAGACAATGCTCCTTTTTAACAAATAAGAAAATTTTGAAACTAAGCTCACTTTATATTTATGGTTGAATAACTTGCAAATTCACGATAAGGACTAGTGGGGGCACGTCAAAAAAGCCTAGTCTTTTTGGCAGGACTCATGCAATAAATCGGATTGATAACCCAAGGATATTTTACTTAGGTAATTCCATAGTACAAAGCCGCTATTGCGTATAGTATGACCAGTAACAATTATTGGATAGCGAAGTAATCTAATTATTTGCCATTAGATTGCATAGTATTTATCTTGGTAATGAATAAGGTAACTCATACATTTATTAAAATCTACTATAATGATATTATAAACAGTATATATAGTGCATATATATAAACCCCACTTATATTATGCCACAGACCAAGCCCATCGTCAGCATCGAAAATGTCGTAGCTTCGGCTACCGTGAATCAAACCGTAAATTTAAATCTAATAACTCAAATTTTTCCAGACGTTGAGTATCACCCTGATCAATTTCCTGGATTAGTGTTCAGATTGAAATCCCCCAAAACAGCTACATTAATCTTCAGTTCTGGAAAGATGGTGTGCACTGGCGCGAAGTCAGAAGACCAGGCTATAAAGGCAGTGAAAAATGTAGTCCAAAAACTAAAGAAAGGAGGGATCCCTATAGAGCATGAGCCACAGATAGAAATTCAGAATATAGTGGCATCTGCGAGTCTGGGTGGAAAAATTCACTTGGAGCTAGCCGCCAGAGTACTTCCAAGAAGTATGTATGAGCCGGAACAATTTCCTGGCTTGATACATAGAATGTTAGATCCAAAAACTGTAATCTTGCTATTTGCTAGTGGAAAGTTAGTCTGTACCGGTGCAAAAAAGGAAAGCGAAGTTTATAGAGCGGTACATAATCTACATACATTGTTGGAAGAGAAGAATTTAATGATTTACGAAAGCTAACGATAGTTAGCCTATTCGTGTGGATTCCATCTAAAACAGCGATAGCATCTGCTTAATGTTTTGGACCGTAGAAAAAGATGTAAAAAATATCAGCCAGATAAGGAAATGTGACCAGAATGATTGTCATTTGATTTTCTCCATTTACGCGATTTATTATTCTTTTAAACTGGTTTTTCCGTAAGAGTTAGCATGTTCCTAGGCATTATTTGACACCTAGGCCTCGACGGTAAATTTTTTGCAGGGAAAGCCTAAGATGACGAGAAAGGACGAAGTAAATAGTGATAACTACGCGAGAACGGAAAAAGATTTATTTTAACGGGACATTTTAGGTTCTTGATGCCTGAAATATGGCTCAAGTATGGAGGTACCCATATAGTACTTGATATTAAATTCGAAAATCTTCTAAAGCATATCTCATCAAACCTAGATCTCTTATCCAATGCACAGGTAAGGGCCAAACTTAGTGGAGTTGTACTGAAGGAAAATACACTTATCCTCGCAACTGATGGGTCAATATCGGTAGCCCGAGCTATTGAGATGATACTAGATCTCAATCGTTCGATAGATTTATCAAAAGTATCGATTGAGACCTTTTCGAAATATGTTGGAACATTACGTGCTAATATTTCTAACAAGGCCTGTTCAATAGAGAGAATTGGTTCAGAGCCGTTTGACGTTATGATTAAAAAATTTCAAAAAATTTTAATCATCTCTCACACAAAACATGACCCATTATTTGGGTATTGCGGAGCCCCTACAATGCTACTTCGTAACTTTTATCCAGATAAGATGACAGAAGCATTTAATTCCAGAGTCACGAATTTACCGGCACCAGGTATAGCTGGACCGCCTTTAGAAATTGCATTATCAGTTTTTAGCGAATTGAGGGCTGAGGTTATTGAAGTGGTAGGGAATTCTTATGGTATTTCAGCTATATTCCATGACAACATAATTGAGGCATTTAACAGCGCACTAGGCTATTTGTCTGCGATAACAGAGACTAAAGAGATTAGTAGTGGTTCTACAATTATCTGTACAAGTAACGAAGAAGGGCCCCATGATACTCTCTCGAGTTCACTTGATTCGTTGTGGAATTCGATACACCTTGTAAAGAGAAATGGCTCGGCAGTATTACTGGCCGAGAATACTCAAGGCATAGGAAACGGCGCCTTACGCGATTGCGTTGAGGGAAGGATTGAACTGCAAAATTGCCTTGGTGGTCAGACCTATGTTGAGGGTCAGGAACACCTCCTATACTTACGAGAGCTGCAATTACAATATGATCTGGGTATTATGTCTACTATCCCTCAATACTATCTAAATGGAAAGCTCGGTTTATATCCATATACGGGAAGCAAAGAGATATTAAATCGCCTTATGGAGAAACATGGAAGAAATCATAAGATCTTAGTAATCTCTGATGCTGATAACATACTAATCAAATCCAACGCAGAGGAAAATTAAGTAGATCATTACCTTTCTAAGATTTACCCAATCATTTTTGTTTCACATGAGGATTTGATCATAAAAACGATATCACTTATATGTGCTATCTTTTCTCAATGGTATAGTGAACGCTGGAAATATTCTGACGTGGAACTTGTCATTTAAGTCCGGTGAGGCGGGGACGTAAAATATGTCCTCAGAAAAGAAGGTTATAAAGATATCCAATCATGTTTATCAACCAAAGCATGAAATACTGCCAAAGGACTTGGCAGAAGAAGTATTGCGAAAATTTAATGCAAGGCCTAGTCAACTGCCCTATATTACAACTACAGATAAAGGGATTGAGGACCTTGATGTACGTCCAGGGGATATCATAAAAATAACAAGAAAAAGCCCAACTGCGGGTGAAAGTGTATATTACCGCTACGTCGTAGAAGGCTAATATTTATGTCGGAATTTCTTGATATGTGGCCAATTATTAATGATATTCTTAGACGAGAAGGAGTAGCCCGTCAGCACTTGAATTCCTATAATGAATTTATGGAACGAGGATTGCAGAGCATCATTGATGAAGTTGGAGAAATCGAAATCGAAACGGCCGAGTATCCGTACAAGATTAAACTTGGTAAGATTAAGCTGCAACAGCCTAGAATAATGGAGCTCGATGGCTCCATAACCCATGTGGCACCCATGGAAGCAAGACTTCGCAATTTAACATATGCCTCTCCGATTATGCTCGAGTCTAGTATAGTTGAGGACAGTAAAATATTAGAATCGAGGTTTATTCATGTCGGGGACATGCCAGTCATGGTCAAGTCAAATGCATGCATACTACATAATTTGCCTGAACTAAAATTGATAGAAATGGGCGAGGATTCTAGAGATCCTGGTGGGTATTTTGTGATCAACGGCTCTGAGCGTGTCATAGTTGGATTGGAGGACCTTTCGTACAATAAAATTATAGTAGATGTGGAGGAGGCGACAGGAACTTTACTTTACAAAGCAAAGGTCTATTCTTCAATAGTTGGCTACAGAGCTAAATTGGAATTGATCATGAGACCAGATGGATCTGTTGTCGCCAAGATCCCAGGTTCTCCAGTAGATATTCCACTTGTTACGCTAATCAGAGCATTGGGATTAGAATCAGATAAGGATATTGCGAACGCGGTTTCGCTAAACGAAATTATTCAAGACGACCTGGAGCCTTCTTTTGAGAAGGCAGGTGATGTAATAACTAGCCAAGATGCCATAATATATATAAGCAAGAGAATTGCGCCTGGAATGCTTGAAGAGTTCCAAATAAAAAGGGCAGAAACGCTTCTTGATTGGGGATTGCTTCCTCACCTGGGTAAGAATCCAGATAATCGTCATGAAAAAGCACTCTTTCTAGGAGAAGCTGCAAGTAAACTGATTGAATTAAAAATGGGTTGGATAGACTCCGATGATAAGGATCACTACGGTAATAAGGTAATAAAATTTGCTGGTCAAATGTTAGCAGATTTATTCAGAACCGCATTTAGAAATTTGATAAGGGACATGAAATATCAGCTGGAGAGATCTGGACAAAAGCGGGGGATCAACGCTGTAGCGGCGGCCGTTAGACCGGGGATAATTTCTGATAAACTCAATAATGCGATTGCGACTGGCAATTGGGGCCGGGGCCGTGTGGGCGTGACACAGTTACTGGATCGAACGAATTATATGTCAACTATCAGTCACTTACGAAGAATTCAATCTCCTTTAAGTAGAAGTCAGCCGAATTTCGAAGCCAGAGATCTACATGCCACCCATTTTGGTAGGATCTGCCCAGCAGAGACACCAGAAGGTTCAAATTGTGGTCTAGTTAAGAATCTCGCCTTATCTGCGATTATTTCTGTGAGCGCTCCACCAGCAGAGATTGTCGAGAAGCTATATGAGCTTGGAGTAGAACATATTGATGAGGCCAGGGAAGATCTCAGGAGAATTGGTACCAGAATTTTCGTTGATGGACAGCTTATAGGGTACGCTGAAGGTGGTGAACAGTTGGCTCACACTTTAAGAACAATGCGAAGAAGTGGTAAAATATATCCGCATGTTGGAATCTATTTCTATTCCACGTTTAACGAAAATGCCACTAGACGGATGTATATTAGTTGCAATGCCGGAAGGGTCTTGAGACCACTTGCAGTCGTCAAAGATGGTGCTCCACTTATAACAGGTGAAATTGTCGATAAGGTCACCAAAAAATTTCTATCATGGTCTGATCTCCTGTATATGGGTATCATAGAACTAGTCGACGCTAATGAGGAGGAAAATTGTTATATTGCGATTGATCTATCGAAACTTAGTAAATCCCATACTCACATCGAAATATTCCCATCAGCAATTCTGGGAGTTGGCGCCTCAATTATACCCTATCCCGAGCATAATCAATCACCAAGAAATACGTACGAAAGTGCAATGGCAAAACAGAGCTTGGGATTTTCAACACCTCTAATGAACGCAAGTACCTACGTTCGACAGCATTTTATGCTATATCCTCAGATTCCGATGGTAAATACAAAAGCAATAAACTTGTTGGGTTTAGATGAGAGGCCTACAGGACAGAATGCAGTTGTTGCAGTTCTACCATTTGAGGGCTACAATATCGAGGATGCTATCGTATTTAACAAGTCATCCGTGGATCGAGGGCTGGGTAGGACATTCTTTTATCGAGTATATGAAGCAGAAGCAAAACAATATCCTGGTGGGATGAAGGATAACTTTGAACTCCCACTTTCAGACGCGAATATTAGAGGATATAGAGGTGAGAAAGCATACAGACTATTGGAACAGGACGGTGCTATTATGCACGAAGCTATAGTGAGTGGTGGTGACATTCTCATAGGTAGAACATCCCCCCCGAGATTTATGGAAGAATATAAAGAATTTGAAGTAAAGGGACCTTATAGAAGAGACACTTCGGTAGGTGTTAGGCCTTCGGAAAACGGCGTTGTGGATACAGTGATAATGACTCAATCAGTTGAGGGCGGGAAGATGTTTAAGATAAGAGTACGAGATATGAGAATACCGGAAATTGGAGACAAATTCGCATCAAGGCACGGCCAAAAAGGAGTTGTAGGAATGCTTGTAAGCCAAGAAGATCTTCCTTATACTGCCGAAGGAGTTGTACCGGATATCATGATAAATCCACACGCCTTTCCTTCAAGAATGACTGTGGGACAATTTATGGAATCGCTGGGTGGTAAAGCTGCATCGTTGAGGGGCAAGATCGTCGATGGATCCGCCTTCTTGGGTGAAAAACTGGACGATATTAAAGACGTTATGGCACAATATGGCTTTGATTATAGTGGAAAAGAGATGATGTACGACGGCAGAACCGGAAAACGGTTTCCGGCAGACGTTTACATCGGCGTAGTATATTATCAAAAGCTACACCACATGGTTGCCGACAAAATTCACAGCAGAGCAAGAGGACAGGTTCAAATGCTCACAAAGCAGCCTACGGAAGGAAGAGCACGTGGTGGTGGACTCAGATTTGGGGAAATGGAAAGGGACTGTCTCATTGCATATGGAGCATCGATGATGCTGAAGGACAGATTGCTTGAGGAGTCTGATAAGGCAGAAGTAAATGTTTGCGAACGCTGCGGACTTCTAGCATATTTTGATGTAAAGCAGCGGAGATTCGTCTGTCGGGTTTGTGGCGAGAAGGCAAAAATATCTTCGGTAATCATCGCATATGCATTTAAACTACTTCTTCAGGAAATGATGAGTTTGAATGTAGCTCCAAGATTAATAGCGAGGGAGAAGGTATGAATCGAAAGGAGGCTGTACTAGTATGATGGAGGAATCCCTAAAAATTCTTGGAGGAATTAGATTCAGCGTATGGTCTCCGGTTGAGGTGCGGAAATTTAGTGTTGCAGAAATTACGGCCCCAGAGACGTATGATGAGGATGGAATGCCAGTCCAGGGTGGATTGATGGACAATCGTCTTGGAACTTTAGAGCCTGGTCAAAAATGTGCTACCTGTGGTAATACATCTGCCAAGTGCCCAGGTCACTTTGGACACATAGAACTTGCAGAGCCTGTTCTTCATATAGCCTTTGTTGACGACATCCACAAGCTACTTATAATAACATGCAGGTCTTGCAACAGAATCAAGTTAACTCCTGACGAATTATCAAAATACAAAGATTTGCGAGATAGCAAAGCAGCATACGCTGTCATTGCCTTAGAGAATGTTAAAGATGAGATAATTGACAAGGCAAAGAAGGTCAAAGTATGTCCTCATTGCCAGAAAGAACAATATGATTTAGTATTTACGAAACCGACAATCTTCGTGGAGAAGACAGATGTAGGTGAAAACAGGTTATTGCCCATTACCATTAGAGAGAGATTGGTCCACATTCCTGATGAAGACTTAACTGTGCTCGGATATGACCCTAAAACGGCCAGACCAGAGTGGTTCGTGCTACAAGTGCTGCCTGTGCCGCCCGTGACTGTCCGACCATCCATAATACTGGAAACTGGAATCAGATCAGAAGACGATCTGACTCATAAGCTCGTCGATATTATAAGGGTCAATCAAAGGCTCAAGGAAAGCAAAGAGGCTGGAACACCTCCACTAATCGTACAAGATTTGGTAGATTTATTACAGTATCATGTAACCACTTATTTTGACAATGAAGTGTCGGGGATCCCACAAGCTCATCATAGGTCGGGACGACCTCTAAAAACTCTGACTCAAAGATTAAAGGGGAAAGAGGGACGGTTCCGTGGCTCACTGTCTGGAAAAAGAGTAGATTTCTCAAGTCGAACAGTGATCTCGCCCGATCCGAATCTTGCCATTTCAAATGTGGGTGTGCCAGTAGATGTTGCCAAAAAACTGACTATACCAGAGACTGTATCCCAGTGGAACCTCGAGCGACTAAAGAAATTGGTTATTAATGGACCTAACATATATCCTGGTGCTAATTATATCATAAGACCAGATGGAGTTAAGATTCGACTTGACTATGTAAATGATAGGAATACAATAGCAGATTCTCTTTCCAGTAATTATCTAGTTGAGAGACATCTGTCGGATGGAGATATCGTAATTTTTAACAGGCAGCCTTCGTTACACAGAATGTCTATCATGGCTCATTATGTGCGAGTTTTGCCATATAGGACATTTCGATTACACCCTGCAGTTTGCCCTCCTTACAATGCAGATTTTGATGGAGACGAAATGAATCTACATGTCCCTCAAAGCGAGGAAGCCAGAGCGGAGGCAGCATTATTGATGCGAGTCCAGGATCAGCTCATCTCACCGAGGTATGGCGGACCTATTATTGGCGGGATCAGGGATTTTATTACGGGAGCATTCATCCTTACATCCGATCAAACTATACTTAGTAGGGAAGAATTTGCAAACATGGCTCTAATAGGTGGCTATAAAGGCACCTTGCCAGAACGCAAGACGAATAGCGCAGGCGAAAAATTCTATACCGGCAAACAGTTGTTTTCATTATTCTTTCCTCATGACTTCAATTTTATAATTACCTCAAAGTGGAACAAGGCAGCAAAAGGTGAAGGGAAAGATGTTGTAATCAGAAATGGAGAACTCGTGAGTGGAGTGATAGATAAGGCTTCAATAGGAGCAGAAGAACCAGATAGTGTGCTACATCGAATAGCAAAGGATTATGGAAATGATACTGCTCGAAAGTTCCTTGATTCTGTTCTGATTATGCTCAAGACGTACATAACCCATCGAGGTTTTTCATATGGCTACTCAGATTTATGGCTAAATGATAAAACACGACAGGAAATTAATGATGTAGTTCAAAAGGCATATGACAACGTTCATGATTTGATATTACAGTATGACCAGGGAACCCTGCCACTTACTAGAGGTCTTTCTCCGGAGGAGGCTCTTGAATTATACGTGGTAAATGAGCTGTCAAGAGCAAGGGATAGAGCCGGAAAAACAGCCGACAGAGCATTTCCGGACAACAATTCTGGTGTAATCATGGCTTCCACCGGCGCACGTGGATCAACACTTAATATTGGACAGATGACTGCGGCATTGGGGCAGCAGTCTATTAGAGGAAAGCGAATTAACAAGGGGTATCACAACAGATCTCTGCCACACTTTACGATAAATGACACCAATCCAGCTTCGCGTGGGTTCGTTAAATCAAATTATAGAGATGGTCTGAGTCCACTAGAATTTTTCTTCCATGCAATGGGAGGCAGGGAAGGTCTAGTTGATACAGCAGTTAGAACCCAGCAGTCTGGGTACATGCAAAGAAGATTAATTAACGCTCTAGAGCACCTAAAAATTGAATACGATCATACTGTTCGTGATCCACACGGGAATATAATTCAGTATTTGTATGGTGAAGACGGAATAGATCCAGCAAAAAGCGATCACGGTGAAGCTATAAATATATTAAGATTGATTGAAAGCGCATCAATTGTAGATACTGGCAAAAAGGCAACACCGGCTGAGATTGAGGGAATATTAAAGAAATTCGGTAAGGATCTGAACGACAGATTGAAGAGGAATCTTGAGACGACGATCACTGGAAACCCACTTAGCTTAGAAGGCATCGAAAGCGTTCTAAAAAAGACTATGGACTTAATCGAAAAAGCAAGAGCAGAACCTGGCGAAGCGGTCGGGGTCGTTACGGCCCAGTCTATCGGAGAACCAGGTACACAGATGACTCTTAGAACCTTTCACTTTGCTGGAGTTAAGGAAAGGAACGTCACGTTGGGACTTCCCAGGTTAATAGAACTAGTGGATGCAAGAAAAAAACCAGTTACCCCTACTATGGACATTTACCTTGATAAAGAGCATAGAATCTCTAGGGAAAAGGCGCTTGAAGTTGCAAGGGAGATAATATTTACTAGAGTTAGCGATTTAGTAGAAAAAACAGATACGGATTATGACGGGACACTCACCTTTTCCGTTTCTGATACTAAACTAACAGAGCGTGGGTGCGCGCTGGAGGAAGTATATGAAGTATTGAAAGGATCGAAAAAGAAATATGAGATCTCAATGAACGAGAAGAAATACCTCATCAGGGTTTCGGTTCCAGGAAATCCTGATGCACAAACACTACTAACACTTAGAAATAAGCTTCTCAACAACAGAGTTAAGGGTGTACCAGACATCGAACGAGTTACTATCGTCAAGCAAAATGACGAGTGGGTTATACAGACAGCAGGATCCAATCTTGCCAAGGTAGTAGCGATTGAGGGCATAGATACCTCTAGGTCTACTACTAACAATGTATATGAGATATGGCAAACGTTGGGAATTGAAGCATCAAGAACTGCTCTCGTAAAAGAGATTACGAATACCTTGGAGGAACAGGGACTTGAGGTAGACATGCGACATATTATGCTAGTTGCTGATCTCATGACTTCCAAGGGTTACCTACAACAGATTGGCCGACACGGCATTGCTGGTACAAAAACATCCGTTCTAGCGAGAGCCGCCTTTGAAATTACAGTACCTACTATTGCAAAAGCTTCATTGGAGGGCCAGGTTGAAAGTCTGAGAGGGGTTACAGAAAATGTTATAGTCGGCGCAACAGTACCTGTAGGTACAGGCATGGTGGATCTTTATATGAAGGTGAAAGAGGAAGAAGATAATGGTAAAAGTACTCAATAAAGTAATCAAAGATTTAGTGGCTCCCGGTAAATACAAGTGCGGGATTAAGGAGGTGCTGCCCTCGATTAAGGCCTCTAAGTTGCTAATCATATCGAATTCGGTTCCATCAGCAGCAAGAGTGGAAATCGAAGAAATATCGAGGGAATCCACGATTCCAATTTGCTATTACGAAGGTAATTCTGTCCAACTAGGAAAGTTATGTAACAAGCCTTTTAGAGTCAGTGTAATTGGACTGAAGAGTGGAACGGAAGAAGATATTAATGTAATACTTGATGCTCAGAAAAATCAGAACACCAGTGATCATGAACGGAGAAAAAAAAAGATTCACTAATAAATTGGTTTTCCATTTTTAATCTAGTGTGACTTAGTAGAGTATGAAGACTTAAATTGGACTTTGATATTCAGCAAGAATTGCCAATTGATGCTAAAACGTAGGATAAATTATCGTGATTTGAGATATGACTGAAAAAATTAAGCTTACTTCTGATGAGCTACGCCTAATGTCACTTTTTCAAAGCGTTACTAGCGTTACGGCTAGGGACTGCATCGTAGATGATAAGATGGATCGGGTAATTTTTGTAATTAATAAGAACCAAATGGGTCTTGCTATTGGGAAGGGTGGCGCTACCATCAAGCAACTGCAAAGCGTTGTTGCCAGAAAAGTCGAACTTGTAGAATATTCAGACGATGTTTCGGAGTTTATAGGCAATATATTGAATAGTGATATGATAAATCAGATACGGATCGATGAGCGAACGGATGGAAGTAGACAAGCTGTGGTTGTCGTAGACGCGAAAAAAAAGGGAATAGTAGTAGGTAGAGAAGGTCGAAACGCAGAAAAAGCAAGACTTTTAGCAAGGCGTTATTTTCAGATATCTAACGTTTTTATTATCAATTCCGAACAATCTTCAGGTGATAGTAATGAGGTGTATATATGAATGTCTAAATCTCCATTAGGACTATTTGCCGGTCGCGTTTTACGCTCCAAGAGAAATCGTGCCAGATGGGCAAATAAGTATTACAAGCGTCGGATGCTGATGCTCGACAAGAAGGCAAATCCACTGGAGGGATCACCACAAGCTAGAGGTATTGTATTAGAAAAGGTGGGAATTGAATCCAAGCAGCCCAACTCAGCGGTAAGGAAGTGTGTTAGAGTTCAACTTATCAAGAATGGAAAATCTATCACTGCCTTTCTACCACGAGATGGGGCCCTGAATTTTGTTGACGAGCATGATGAAGTAATATTAGAAGGCATAGGGGGTTCAATGGGCGGGGCCATGGGTGATATACCCGGAGTCAGATGGCAAGTTTTTAAAGTCAACGGTGTTTCTCTGAATGAGCTCGTATACGGCAAGAAGGAAAAACCTAGGAGATGATTTGGCACGAGCGGTAAAGAACAAGTAAATATTCTGCTATTTAACAAATGGGATACCAGGAAAATCGAGATAAATGACGTCGGCCTGCGCAACGTTATATCTTTGCAGCCTCCTGTTGTAATTCCTGTAACGTTTGGAAGACACGAACACCAAAGACTGAAAAAAGCTGAAATACACATAGTAGAGAGGTTAGCAAACAAGATGATGCATTTTGGTAAAAGGTATGCCAAAAACACCGGAAGGATGGGCGGTAAGAAGGCAAAATCTCTTAACGTTGTTAAAACGGCTTTGGATATTATTCATCTCGAGACTGGCAAGAATCCTATCGATATACTAGTCAAGGCAGTCGAGAATTCCTCCCCGAATGAGGACACAACTAGAATTGTCTATGGTGGTGTTGTATACCATGTGTCAGTCGATGTTGCCCCTCTTAGAAGGGTCGACCTTGCACTAAGATTTATCGCAGAAGGCGTCAAAGAATCTACTTATACCAACCCCCAAACAATCGAAGAGGCACTTTCAAAGGAACTTGTAATGGCTTCCAATAACGATATGTCAAGCCATGCAATAAAAAAGAAGAATGAACAAGAACGAATTGCCATGTCATCACGATAGAAAGTGAGGGATAAAATTACATGAGTTAAAGATCTCATATGCAAGATCTGGATCTGTAGTATTAAGAATATCTTGATTTGCTGGACCGAATTAGCAATTTACATATATTTTTTTAATGATAATATTTTAGAAACCTCAAGGAGCCTTCCAAATTTAATAAACATTAGCTATGAAACTTAAATAACGAGGCAATATACTGAAACCAGTATACATGAATACCAAGGATGGCTCTCTCTTTAAAAAAAGTACATTAATGAGTACGAGGGCTGGTAAGGACATCATAAAACAGGCATTACTACGTGAGAAAGGATATAGGCAGTTTAAGAAATATGATCGGGAGAATGAAGAACAATTCCAAGAATTTACCAAGAGATTTCTACTATCATTGCACAGACAGATTATTTCTGATTCGAATCCTGTCATCACACTAAAAAAATTTACAGATGAGATTGGGTCTTCTGAACTTGTTTTGGAAGAAAAAAAAGTGGTTGACACAATGGCTAGGTTATCACGACCAGAAATTCTTGCTGACAGAGTTGAAAGAATTCTTAATTCTAACTTTGTTATAATGACTTTTCCAGTACTGCACGCACTATTTGATGGTGCGGAGGATTACTTTAAGGAAGGACTGCCTCCTGATACTAGAAATTCTGTTATCGATGGACATCTTATCGCCATTGATTTAAGCGAACCGATGGATAGAATAATGGACAAGGATGAAGATTTAGAATATCTCGATGACTATAAGCTTATGAATCCTTACATCCTTGAAGTCGCTAGACAAAAGATCTCTCAAGGGGGAGATTCTGTACTGGGAGCGTTTGAAGAAGGCTTTAAAGATGCTAGAATTGGACAATATATCGATACGCGACTAAAGAAGAAACCTGAATCAATTACTGATGAACAAATGATCGGATGTTATAAAAAATACCGTGCAGTCATGGGCACAGCAGCGCGTAACATGGCGCTTAACCGTAGGCCTCTTGCAGATGTATATCATTTAGGGATGGCAAAGGCAAGTGAGTGTGTTGGATGCGGAAATGAGATCCAGGATGCAATAAAAAATGGCTCGATAAAGATCCCATCATGGCCACTTTATTATTCTCTTGTCACTGATGATGTAACAAAAGGCTTCGAGTTGACAATAAGAAAGTGCAAGAATTATTTGGATGAAGCGGCAATGGCACTTGATATGCTACCATATGAATTCCAACTAAGACCATTTTTGGAATTTTTGTTCCTTTCAATTAGCCATTATAATCAATATTGGTATAATGAAATTGTCAAAAGAGATCTTTTCCCTCTTTTACAAAAAAATCTTGATAGCTTATTGAGGCAATTATAGATCCGGTTCTTGACTACAAAATATTACTGCTACCATACCAATATCCAGCATAGGGTGACAACTTAATGAAGTATTTTGGTCTGAATTCTGATATGGAAAGCTATACGTATGTAAGACTGGAACATCTTATTATCATTGATACTGGCAGTAAAGAATAAATCTAATCCTTATAAAATATATCTCGTATGTCAAGCGAATACGAGTATATTGTGGCTGACTTGTTGGTAAAAGAGAGGAAGAGATTACAGGAGTTGCAAAAAAATGCTGAGAAAAACAAGTTAGAGATTGAGGAACTGACTAATCGCTTGAGTACAACGCAATCATTATTTGAGAATTACAACATGGGTATGAATTACTTTCGGAGAGCCAAGGGTGGAAGAAGCGGCCTACGTGAGTAGGAATTTACTTTTCTAATGTAGCTGCAGTTATCCTACGCAGGCGTTGACCTCTTCTCTGGTTTCCGCTCTCACATTGTTTATTAAACGTTTTACCTAATTTTGGAGGGGAAAGGTCAATTGTTGTCAGTTGTCAGTAGTATGAGTAGAGAATAATGATTAGGGACTACTACCATGGATCAGCCAAATATACTATAACTCCATACAATCCAATGTAATCTAATTTAATTTAATTTAATTTAACCTGAACTAATCAATTATCCCTGTATAACAATTGCACTAATCCTGACAAACTATTCAAGCAGTCGTATCGTTCACGAGTTGTTATCTTGTCCAAGAATTTGTAATGTCTACATGGACCATATCAAGATGAAACGAAATATCTATACTCCCAGATTCAAGACCTAAATCTTGACTCAAAGTATCTACATAATAAGATAGTTTTATGCGTAATTAATTTATATATCCAACTCCTGGCATTAATGGACGGCCATGCATGAAGATAAATTAAAGCGGTTGTACCAAATGAAAAAGTCGGCCGAGGGAGGCGGTGGTCAGGAGAAGATAGACGCCCAACATTCAAAAGGCAAGTTGACCGCCAGGGAGAGGATCGCTCTGCTTTTGGATGAAGGAACATTTCTTGAACTTGACAAATATGTCGTACATCGCAGTGATGATCCTGATTCGAAGAAATATTACGGAGACGGAGTCATAACGGGATTTGGCGAGGTTCATGGCCGCCAGGTATTCGTATACGTTTATGACTTCACCGTGCTCGGGGGTTCTTTAGGAGAGATGGCAGGAAAGAAAATTTCAAAATTAATGGATCATGCTATGAAATCTGGCGCTCCATTGATCGGTATAATCGATTCAGGCGGTGCTAGAATACAGGAAGGTGTCATGAGTTTAGATGGTTATGGCGATGTTTTTTTTAGGAACACTATGGCATCAGGTGTGATTCCTCAGATAACTGCAAGCATAGGACCCTGTGCTGGAGGAGCAGTTTACTCCCCCGCTATGACGGACTTTGTTATAATGGTTGAAAATATTGGGCAGATGTTTGTAACAGGCCCAGAGGTCGTAAAGGAGGTTCTGAGTCAGGAAGTATCATTTGAAGAATTAGGTGGTGCAATAACCCATGCTACAAAATCTGGTGTTGCTCACTTTGTGGCGAAAAATGAATATGAATGCATGGACAAGATAAAGAAAATATTGTCATACATTCCCCAAAATAATTCAGAGCCTGCGCCGATAGTAGAAACAACGGATGAGCCAAATAGATTTGATACAAATTTATTAAACATTCTTCCCGAGAATCCGTACGAACAGTATGACATGAAGCAAGTGATAAACTCAGTTGTCGATAACGGAGATTTTTTTGAAGTTCACGAGCTTTTCGCTGAAAATATTATTGTAGGATTTGCTAGATTGAACGGAAGATCAGTTGGAATAGTCGCCAATCAGCCGATGTACCTGGCAGGGGCACTTGACATAAATTCGTCAAACAAGGCTGCGCGTTTTATTAGATTTTGCGATGCCTATAATATCCCACTTGTTACCTTAGTTGATACTCCTGGATACCTGCCAGGGGCCGATCAGGAACATAACGGAATAATTCGACATGGGAGCAAGCTGCTCTATGCATACTGTGAGGCAACGGTTCCAAAAATTACATGTATTATAGGCAAAGCGTACGGAGGGGCCTACATTGCAATGGGAAGTAAAAATCTGAAAGCCGATGTGAACTTAGCGTGGCCGACAGCCGAAATCGCCGTCTTGGGACCTGAAGCCGCAATTACAATTATCCATAGAAGAAATCTAAAACAGTCTGCTGACGCCGCGTCGGTAAAGAAAAAACTGGCTAGAGAGTTTCGTGACAAATTCGCTAATCCTTACATTGCTGCCGAGAAAGGAATCATTGACATGGTAATAGACCCGATGGAGACAAGGCCAGTAATAATTGCTGCGCTGAATGCTTTAACAAATAAGAAGGAATCTAGACCGGCGAAGAAACATGGAAACATAAATCTTTAGAAATGTGATGGGTTTGGCAAAAAAAATCCAAAGTCTGCTAGTAGCCAATAGGGGTGAGATAGCCCTTAGAGTTATTCGTGCATGCGGTGAGCTAGGCATTAAATCAATAGCACTTTATTCGGACGAAGACGCCAGATCTATTCATGTAAAGAGAGCAGATAAGGCGTATTATCTCGGACCACCTTCTCCTTCAGAAAGCTATCTTAACATCGACAAAATAATCGAGATTGCGACTAATGTTGGTGCGGATGCTATTCATCCTGGTTATGGATTCCTTTCTGAGAATGAAAACTTTCCGGAACTATGTTCGAAAAACGGAATTATATTTATTGGCCCAAAGAAAAAAGCTATGGAAATTACGGGCGATAAAATGAAATGCAAGGCCGTAATGAAGAAGGCAGATATTCCATTTGTTCCGGGAAGTGATGGAATAATTAATGATATGGAAGAGGCTATTGATATAGCGGCTATCGCTGGTTATCCTGTATTACTAAAATCAGCCTTCGGAGGAGGAGGTCGAGGAATTAGACTTGCTAATGATGAAAAACAGTTGCGTCAAGAATTTGAGATGGCTGCGGCAGAATCGAAAGCTGCATTCGGAAAGGCTGCTCTCTATGTTGAAAAATATCTACAGAGGATTAGGCATATTGAGTATCAGTTAGTAAGAGACTCGCACGGCCAAGGTAGACATCTCTTTGAGAGGGAATGTTCCATTCAGAGAAGACACCAAAAACTCATTGAGATGAGCCCTTCGCCAGTGTTGGATCATGAAACTAGGAATAGAATTGGAGAAATAGCAGTCAGAGCCGCAGAAGCAGTCGACTATCTAAATGCAGGAACGGCTGAATTTCTACGAGACGAACAGGGGAATTTCTATTTTATCGAAATCAACTCGAGATTACAAGTTGAACATCCTGTTACTGAGCTGGTTACAGGGATAGATCTTGTAAAACTCCAAATTTCAATTGCACAGGGCGAAGCAATTTCTTTCAAGCAAGATGATTTGAGCTTACGTGGATGCGCAATTGAATGTAGAATTAACGCCGAGGATCCTTTTTTTGGCTTTACACCATCAGTAGGGACTGTACCGACTTGTACTATACCATATGGGCCAGGAATAAGAGTTGACACGTATCTCTATCCGGGGTGCTCAGTATCAGGATACTATGACTCCCTAGTAGCAAAATTGATAGCATGGGGTAAAGATTTTGAAGAGTCTAGGGTTCGCACTAAAAATGCGCTAAACGAATTTACCGTTGAAGGGATTAATACCACCATACCACTGTTTAAGACTATAATGGATGAGGATAATTTCATAAAAGGAGAACTTTCAACAGACTATCTTGAGAGGTTTAGTATATTAGACAGGATGAATCGTGACGCCGTAGAAAGCTCAAAAAGAGATTTAATTCCAGCTATTTCAGCCATTCTACTAAGGTCGGAATTTGTCAAAAGGAGTCACCTGTACCAACAGAATATCAGTTCGAAACAGAGAACTGGCGGGCAAGGCAAAGAGTGAATCATTTATGGATTTTGAAATTGGTGGAACTAAGGAAATTGCAAACGGCGAATTGGTTAGATCTCTTGGGGGTGGATTGATTCTCGTAAAGATAAATGGTAAGGAGTATCAAATCAAAATGTTAAAGTCAGGATCAGATTATTTTGAATTCATTCTAGATGATTCCTTTTATTCTGCAAAGATTATTCAATCTGGGAGTTCAGAAGTAAGATTATCCATTAATGGTCGTACGCATACGGTCAAGCAACATTCTAAACTGACCGAGATTCTCGAAAAATCTTTATCTTTGACTGCGAAAATAGGGGGGGAAAATATGCTAGTTAGTCAAATTCCAGGCCGGGTCGTTAATATTCTTGCAGCAGCAAGGGCTGAAGTGAAGAAAGGGGATTCTCTTGTGGTATTGGAATCAATGAAGATGCAGGTAGCCGTGAAGGCGCACAAGGATGGAATAATAAAGGAGCTTAGGGTTAAGAAGGGAGCGACCGTTTCTAGAAATGATATCATTGCAATAATCGAATAAACAGGTAACAAACAGAATACGGCCACTCCATAGATTTGAGATTCTGATGATGATTGTCATTACGATAGGGATTTAAATTGCAGTGCATTGCGGTGGTTTTTACAATGACTACCAATAAAATGCTAATTATTCCTATTCGTGCGATACCAATGGATATCGAAATACTCAAAACAAAGGAGGATCGGTAGATTGGGATTCATGTGTAAAAATAAATAGAGGATTTACAAGGTCCTCAAAACCTGTTTTATTTCCTCGTAGTTGGGTTCAATTAGTGGATTGTCAGATACCCATCTATATTGTATCCTCTGATCTTTATCCAAGATAAAAATAGACCTCTTTGCTGCATCATAGTCAGCTAAAGGGCCTAGGTTTTTCATAACAATCCCGTATTTGTTAACTACTTGTCTTCTATAATCGCTTAACAATGGAAAGTTAATGTGATGGTTTTGACCAAACATCTTATTTGCAAATGGGCCATCGACTGAAATTCCAATCACTTGTGATTCATATTTGCTTAGTTCGCCAATAGAATCTCTAAAACTACACATTTCCCGAGTACAAACAGGGGATTCTGCGGCTGGGAAAAAAGCCAATATCATTTTTTTTCCCCTGTAGTCACTAAGTCTATGTGTCTTCATGTCAGTATCAGGCAGCTCAAAATCAGGGGCCTTCTGGGATTTATCTGAAAAATTAGCGTAGGTGTCCGCAATCGATCCGTTGGACATTATTTCCAGGGTATGAAGCCTAGAATAAGAATGTTGTCAGCGTATGGCTATAATCTAGGGGTAATGGGTGAAAATTTTCTTAGTTCTTCGATAACCTGAGATAGTATCGTGACGAATCGATCCACCTCCTGAATTGTATTCTGGAAACCTAAACTTATTCGGAGTGAACCAGTTACTTCATCATAGGAAAATCCCATCGCCTTTAAGACATGAGAAGATTTCTGTTTTCTCGAGGAGCATGCAGACCCTGTAGAGGCTGCTATACCATATTCGTCTAGTTTCATAACTAGATCCTCTCCGTTTACCCCTGAAATTGTGAAATGAGCATTATTCGGAATTCTGTGAATTACAGAACCATTATATCGTGCACTAGGTATCTCATTGAGGACTTTTTTAACCAAGTAATTACGAATTATTGAGATTTCACGTTCGTTACTGGTAATTTTCGACAGAGCGATTTCACATGCTTTGCCAAAGCCTACAATGCCATATACATTTTCTGTGCCTGAGCGGAGTAATGCCTCCTGTCCTCCTCCAAGTAGCAGGGGACTTATTCTTACGCCACGTCGTACATAAAGTGCGCCAGTACCTTTCGGACCATTTATTTTATGAGACGAGATCGTGAGTAGATCTATCCCCAGTGTATGCACGTCTACCGGGATTTTTCCTACACCTTGAGTAGCATCACAATGTAGTAAGATTTCTTTACTTGTCGACTGTATTATTTTCGCAATTTCCTTCACTGGCTGGATAGTTCCAACTTCATTATTTACAAGCATGATACTTACAAAAGCTGTCTTCGTTCCTGAAATATTTTCTTTCAATTCATCAGGATTAACAATCCCCTCATTTGATACTGGGAGATAAGTGACTTCAAACCCCTCTTTTTCAAGTTCTCTAATAGGTTCTAGTACGGACTCGTGTTCTATCTTGCTTGTAATTAAATGAGTCTTTCTCGAGGCTTTAGATCGACATTCTAGTGCTCCCTTTATCGCTAGATTATTAGATTCCGTACCGCCAGAAGTAAAGACTATTTCCTTATCTGACGCGCCAATTATAGATGCAACTCGTCTCCTTGCTACTGAGATAGCACGTCTAGTATCAAATCCGTGCTTATGGAGGGATGAGGGATTGCCATAATGTGTCCTAAGATAGGGCATCATTTCAAGGAAAACCTCATTTAATAAGGGAGTGGAAGCAGCATTATCCAAATAAATCGAATCATTTTGAGTAGTAGTGTTAGTGGCAGTATAAGCTGACATTCTATCGACTTACGATAATTATCACTCTACTATAACAAGATTTCCTGTGCGATAGCCTCGAGTGTCGATGCAGACATATCTGAAACCTAGCATCCTCAGTTTAAGATCGAGCCTTGCAAGCTTGCTTGGCTCGAATAATTTAGGGAGCTCATCCGCACCGACTTCAATTCTAGCGATCTCACCGTGATCCCTGACTCTAACTTGTCTTATGCCAAAAATCATCTTTACCAATTCTTCCGCCTTTTCAATCGTAGCCAGTTTTTCAGCTGTGACTACTACACCTTGGGGTAACCTGGATGCGAGGCAGGAATTAGATGGACGATCACAGACGGATAGTCCATGAACCTTTGCAATTACCCGGATTCTTGATTTATCTAGCCCTACTTCTACCAATGGACTTTTGATCCCGTTTTCGGTAATTGCCTTTATACCTGGCCTAATATCGTTTGCGTCATCCACCTGTGTTCCGTCTACAATAAGTTCTATCTCCACTTGTTGTCCATATGAAACTAGCTTTTTAGCGAGTTCACTGCGGCAGTGATAACACCTCATTTCATCATTTTTTCTGAAAAGAGGATTGTCTAGCTCATTATATTCGATTATCCTATGATCTATACCAATTTCATTTGCTATTGATTTTGCCGACTCTAGCTCCGCCCTGGCTAGTGTCTTGTAGTTTGCCGTAATAGCAATAGCCTGATCATTCAAGGCAATTTTCGCTGCAAGGGCAACAACTGCACTATCAACACCACCAGAGAGTGCGACGATAGCCCTGGTACCGTGTTCTACAAACCAAGCCACAAGTCTGTCCAAATCAGTAGTTGAACTCAATTTGAAGTTATCCTATTCGAATTTTAGCTGCGATCTGAGAATTGACCTGCTCCATAACAACCCTCAGCGGAAGCCTAAGTCTTGAAGATATTAATTTAATATCCCCGTATTCTGCCTTCGCGCTTATGATAGTATTCTGAGCATCCTTGGCAACCTTTACTTGCACACTATAATTATTGTCTCCAATGATTATAGGAACGGTAATAATACTTCTAGGAAGAACAAACCGCATTTGTTCTTGAACCCGAATGCCCATAGTACCTGTTTCTCTAAATATGACTTCTAACACCGAATTTAGTTGTGTATGATCACATATGACTTTGACAATGTAATTGGGCCTATTTTTCTTTGAAAGCCCCTGCACTATTGTGACATCTTTGATACTGTATTCAGCTAGTTGATCGATAAGATTGCCTATGACCTCACCAGATACGTCATCGATATTTGTTTCTATCACCGATACCGAGTCTGTGCCGATTTCATTAGCAAGATGGGATTTGCCCAATAACAATCTTAGGATGTTTGGAACCTGTTTCAATGCTTTTTTGCCGGCTCCATACCCGATTCTATCTGGAATGATGTCAGGATAACGACCAACGCTTCCGGCTGCGAGGTTTGTGAGCATTGCGGCGCCAGTTGGCGTAGTTATTTCTTCATCAGCCTGACCGGAAGTTAACACGAATGGTTTGCCCTTGAAGATCTGCAATACCGCATTACTGGGATTAGGTACTGTACCGTGCGAAAATTTTACCGTGCCGCCTCCGACCGCGACCTTTGTAGATAATATTCTAAAACCAAACAAGCTAAGATCCTGCAATGCAGTGGCGCAACCAACCAGATCCACAAATGTATCGATGCTTGAGGTTTCATGCAAGTTCAAGTTGGTAATACTGCTACCATGTACTTCGGCCTCTGCCAAAAGTATAGACTTGAAGGATTCCAGCGCGAATGACTTGGCGGTTGAATCTAGATTCAGAGAGTCACAGCAAGACGCCAATGATCTATACATATCCATTCCCTTCCTCATTCCTTGATTCTCATCATATTGAACCTCGAACCTTGTGGCATTAAATCCGTTGAAGGCCTTTTTTTTGAAATTAGCAGATATAATTTTACTGCCGCTAAGAAAGTCCTGACAGGCAAAAGCAGCTTGCAGGATCTTTTTTTCCTGTGCCCCCGCGTGGACGAGGGAGGAGAGTAACATGTCTCCAGAGATACCACTAATTTGACAATCAATTACTGCAATGTCTCTCATAGCTCGACAAAATTAGACTAATCTTTTTATCCATATATTACTTAGGGCTACCTAAATGACACCATATAATATTGCCTCACATGACGTGACAAAAAATGATACTTTGCAGAATGTGACCTAATTATACCTACAGAAGACATATTATCACAAATATACGTTTTATGAGGTACGCCAAGTTTTAGTCAATATTTCTCTAGCCGCAAAAAATATTAGATTAGTAATAAAGTTAATCTTAAAATCCACTGGCCTACCCGTCGAAACCAATATTGAAGATTTATAAATATTTGATGATTGACAACTTTTTAATGACAATCACTATTATTGGATCAGGCAAAGTAGGAGCCTCGGTGGCGTTAAATTGCGCTTTAAGAGAATTGGATGAGGTTCTTTTACTTGATATCGTTCAAGGTCTTCCTCAGGGCGAGGCCTTAGATATTAATAATCAGCTATCGGAAAGAGGGATAGACTGTAAAGTGTCAGGATCAAATAATTATGAAGACATGAATGGTTCTGACTTTGTGGTGATAGTGGCAGGCGTTGGCAGAAAACCAGGCATGACAAGAATGGATCTTTTAAAGACAAACGCGGATATCATAAAGAATGTTTCGAGCAAAGTCAAGAGTTATGCAGCAAATGCAATTTCGATTATGGTAACTAATCCCTTGGATCCACTCACCTATCTTCTCTTGAAGATCACCGGAGCTACTAAGAACAGGGTTATGGGAATGGGTGGAATGTTAGACTTGTCTAGATTTAAGTATTTCATTCATGAGGCAACAAAAATATCGAATGAGTCAATACAGGCAATGGTAATAAGTGAACATGGCGAAAATATGCTTCCCCTGACTAGATATTCGACTTTGAGCGGTATTCCTCTGAACAAATTTGTTACGGAACAACATGTAACTGAGATCTTTGAGAATACAAAGGGAGTTGCAGCACAAGTGATATCTCTGAAAGGAGCAACGACTCACGCGCCAGGAAACGCTGTTGCAACTATGATCGAATCTGTAATAAAAAACAAGAGATCAATTATCCCGGTCTCTACATTGCTAGAAGGAGAGTATGGAGCCGAGAACGTGTGCATTGGTGTTCCTGCTATAATCGGTTCTCAAGGAGTGGAAAAAATCATTGAACTACCGCTAGATAACTCTGAGCAGGCAATATTTTCAAAGGGAGTCGGTAGTGTAAAGGAAGCATTAAGCACACTTAAATTGTAATACTTTTATTTGTTCATTTTTGAGTAATCTCTATCAGCTAATGAATATTCGGACGATCTTGCGGGAATTTGAAAAAGGTCGACTTAGTATCGACGAAGTTGAGAAAAAAATTTCTGTCCATTCCATTGAGTTTGCAGCCGGTAATATTGCTCAACTTGACACCGCACGTGAAATTAGAAAGGGTATTCCTGAGGTGGTTTTCGGGGAATATAAATCACAGAGTGAGATTATCAAGATTGTAAATGCTATAATCAGGCGCAACGATTCTGTTGTCGTGAGTCGAATTCAAAAGGCCGATCTACCAAAACTAGTTTCTCTATTAAGGAAGAAAGATCTAAAGGTAGAAGTTGGTCAATTTAGCACCACCATTTTAATCTCACGTAAATCTTTTACCATAACCAAGAGAATGCCAAAGATAGGGATAATCTGTGCCGGAACATCCGATATTGGAGTTGCAGAAGAATGTAGACTCATTGCTAAATCTATGGATTGTGATTCTATGATTTCCTATGACGTAGGAATCGCCGGCCTGCATAGACTTTTTCCTGCACTGCGACAGATGGTTGAGCAAGATGTAGAGGCAATAATAGTAATTGCAGGAATGGAGGGCGCTCTTGCTTCAGTGGTTTCTTCAATGGTAAACCTTCCTGTGATAGGCGTACCAACATCGGTAGGTTACGGATTTGGATCGGCAGGAATAGCAGCTCTTGCATCTATGCTTCAAAGCTGTACATTTGGATTAGTTGTCGTAAATATCGATAATGGCATTGGAGCAGGTGCCTTTGCAGCATTGATTGCAAAACGCATGTATATCAAAAGAGCTAATTTTTCAGCCCTTGGACGGGCATTGCAACCTGTAGAAAGCAAACGTTTTTGAAGGTTCAAACGTTTATAAGTGCTTTGGATGGTTTGGGTCATAATCTTTGAAATGACGGAGAATTGTTAAAATGCGTTATATTCATACCATAAAAAGGATTAGGCAACATAAGACTAATTATAGGAAGAGGGCCGCAATACTTATTGGTCGACATCATTTCATTACGATTAAAGTCACAAATCAGAATGTTCTATCGAGGTTGCTGGCTCCAGATATCAAGGGAGACAAGGTCTTAGCCACTGCTCATAGTAGAGAACTGGTTAAACAAGGATGGGGCGGCTCGCTGAATAGCCTACCTGCATGTTATTTAACTGGAATTCTGTTAGGTAGGAAATGCCTAGAGAAGAATTTTGACAGCGGTGTCTTATATACCGGATTGAATCCTTTTACAAGTCGAGTTGCAGCCTGCCTAAAGGGGATAGTTGATGCAGGGGTGCATGTGCCAGCATCAGAAGATTCCTTTCCAGAGCAGGATCGGTTAGAAGGCAATCATATCGCAGATTATGCAAAGCTACTTCAACAAGATAAATCAAAATATGAATCGAGATTTTCGCTATTGTTAAAGAACGGTCTTAAACCTGAAGATTATCCTGCTCATGTACAAAAGGTAAAAAATGTTCTAATGAAATTGTCCTCCGACGCCGGCACTTCCAGAGAAGGATCAAAATCTACTGTCCAAAAATCTAGATCGCAAAATGCTGACTCAAGTCAAACAGGATCTATGGTAAAGCCAGGATCTAAGAAAGGTGAATAATGGTGAGTAGACAATATTCCCAGAGCAGACAACAAGCGCCCCAAGCAGAATGGAAACCTCGTACAAGTCTTGGACTTTTGGTTTCAACAGGCAAGATCAAATCAATGGACGAGGTCTATGAAAATGGAATGAGGATCCAAGAATCTGAAATCGTTCGTCACTTACTTCCAGACATAAAAAGTCAGGTTATCCACGTAGGCATAGTTCAAAAACAGACTGATGCTGGGGAAATGACCAGGTTTAACGCTCTTGTTGCAGTAGGTAATGAG
>JBQCDO010000267.1:0-2244 GCA_051961195.1 Nitrososphaeraceae archaeon
ATCCCTGGTTAACAAAATACACCCTTTAGAGATTGCAGATGAGTATGTCTGGTTGGCCGGATTCTGACGTAATTTCAATTAATAATATAAAAGCGTCTGAGATGGACTCGATTAATAACTCAGGACAGGGGGACATTCTGACAAGATAAGGATGCAAATCAACATATATAATTCCGTTAGCATGCACATATCGGACAACGTCGGAAACGTCCGGCATAATTATCCCAGAAATAACATTATAATACGATAGGAGTGATGCCAGATTATAAATATTATCGAAAAATCCACCTGCTAAGTTTAGAGACTGACGTGCAAGGCTGATGATATCATTTATGATTGCTATATATCATGAGGCGCGCCTATCAAGAGCACAAGACTGATCACTGCGAATATTATGATGTTCATTTCACTTAGTAGGGTATGCTTTGGTGATGAGATCAAAGCATAAAGGACTGCCTTTGTTGCATACTTTCTTTGTTCCAACCTAATATATCTAAGATAGATAGATAGATAGCTTTGAACATTCTTACTAAGACGACTAGAAGAAAATTCTGTCATTTCACAAAGTGAAACGATGTAACACAAATCATTTTACCATCAAATAACATAACACTATTCCGATATTATGGATGTGAGTATATGCTAAATCATTTGGCGCGCTTCATGGATGCATTGATGCACAAATCTCTAATCCCTCAGAGATACATTAGCCAATCCATAAACGGATCCAGCTTCCATAGTGATGCTTTCACGCTAATATATAATGAAGGCTTTGATGCATGTTCTGGTAACTTACCAAAACAAGTAGAGACTTTAAAGATGTTCAATGTAATTGTACTTAAAGGTAATGTCAACACAAAGCCGTCACCGACGAAACAGTAAATACTAGAATATGTACTACAGTCTCAGAAGGCGGCCCGCAAACCATCTGTCAAAATTTAGATAACCTCAATCCTGAAAACGATTCAAGTGTAATTGAATCAAAAGTCTTTACCTTTGAGAATGTGCCAGTCAATGCATCATTTCATTCTTGTATTCAACGCCTGATTTATCCGAATGTTACACTTTGTGATAACTATGGATCAACTAACAGTCAGGGACCGACTGTAGAGCAGAAAATATTGCCATTTATTGGAGTAGACCCAGCCGCTGCAGAAGATGACGAAGGTTATACAGCATGCCCAACATATTTAACTGAGGTGCAGTGTTATGGCAAAATAGTTAAGACGCCCGATGATGGGTATGACATAAACGATAGTTCCATTGACCAGGCTTCAAAACAGATAGCATTGACAGAGGAGCAGAAGTTGCCGATAGCTAATCAGACCCAGGTCTCAAACAAGCCTATAGTGACCAATCAGACAGTTATACTAAAACAGGGATTAAATGCAACACTTCGTGGTATAGACCCTAATAACAAATCATTAAACTTTTCGATTTACACGGAACCATCTATGGGAACTATTACATTCACAAAAATCAATTCAACTTCAGTTAATGCAACCTATTTTCCACTGGAAGATGGAATATTGACAGATAGTTTTAGATAGTAATATCGAATCGTTGATTTATATAGATTTACATCTATATCTAGGGTTTGTTGTGATTTATTCTTGCTTCTCGTATCCAAAGAAATATTCGTCGCTGAGTCCATCTATTTTATTATTTTTTACTTCTAATGGTTTAATATTAGGAATAGCAATGGTTGTCGCTAAAGTAATCACCATCGCGGACTTGGCTGGAACCAAATATTTCTTCCACTGTAATGCACAGCCAGTACAATAGGCCTAGCCTAGTTGGGATAACAGACAAAGCAGAAATGCTTTGGATAGAAAAACTAATCGTACGTACTTTTTTTATATTGTTAATATATAATAATAAATAAAAATCGGAGTAGGATTTTAATGAGTTAATGCAAATGAATCTGACAACTTATTTATGATTTCTTTATTAGACTACTTTTCATTTGTACAAACCAACAATTGTCCTGTCTTGTCAGTTCAGTTTGATTCTGTTACATTCCTTACTGGTAAGTTATTCATTTATTATCATGTTAAGGCAGTTTAGATACCGCTTAAACTACTCATCCCTGAAATAATCTAGGCTTTATACAGAAGTGCCACTTTCAAGGCTCCGCTAACTACTTTAAACACCATGGAAAATACATGAAGGGCTCCAGACTAACAACTGTTTGCTTATAATCCACAGAATACAAATAGGAAACTATCTCAGGACTAGCTGATT
>JBQCDO010000268.1:0-7496 GCA_051961195.1 Nitrososphaeraceae archaeon
AGGGTTTACGAGTAGAGCAAGAACGGATATTATTAAACTGCCTCATTTCCAGTTGGCAGCCGAACCCATTCGAGAAATAATATCATAACCCGCCCAAGTAGGTTAGTTCCCCAGGGTAGGGGGGTGTAATGGCGTTGCTTACTAGTACCTTTATGGACTATCTTGTCAAATATGTGTCTGAGACAATTGAAGACCATTGTACCTTTCGACTTTGGATCTGCACTGGTTTCTCAGACATGAAATCTATATTTACTATAGCTAATTCAATTTGCAGGATAAAAGATATCTTTCTTGCCCGTATCCACTGCTGCAAGGCTCGGTGTACTTAATCTTCTTTCATACGCCTATTGTTGTTGTCCGCTCGCAGACTCAAAGGTTTCATTTTTCATCTATGATTTTAATTAGGGGTTTTCCGTTTTCGTACTTATAGTATATAGCATGCCCATCTCTTTGTAGTCCAGTTATACCTTAAGGTAGCAAGCTCTATGGATTTTGTTCAGCCGGTTAATATCGATTAAATAAAATAGTGGGGTTCGCTAGAAAGTAATTATGCTCAGAGCATTGATGACTGATTGCCTATTACCACCAAATGCAACGGTTATGGTCGCTATGCTTCATGGTTTCTTTGAACACATCCTTTGCTACGTCCTTCGCCACATTTTTTACAATATTATTAGCAGTCATATACAACACGCCAGCTGTACCTAACCAAAATATGGTTTCTATTGGCTTCATTCTATATGGAATATATTTAGTATTCATCATATAAAGCCCTTCATTATCTGATGCCAGCTAATAAGGTGATACAGTCTATCCTCCTTGTTCTTTTATCGTCCTGGTAACGGCTGTAAGGGTATATGGATAAAGAAGCAAAAGTATAAAGAAAAATGCTGAAGAAAGATTGGTTTGGAACTAAAGCTCCGGCTTTTACTCATTAGTTCTATAGTTGATCTTTTCTGCGGCTATACTCTGTTGCTTTTTCATACTGATGATGGCAACACAAGATAATCCAGTTACTATGCCTTAGATTTTGGTAAGAATATCCAGACGTCCAACATAATATTCCACTCCAACAATCGGTACTCCTAATGTTCTTGATGCGATATAGGCTACTATTAAGAAGGCTGATACTGCAATCGAAGCAATATACGGTACTTTTCTTCTTCTGTTATTTCTGGATTTTAAGACCCATGTGCATAGTCCAAAGTATATAGCAGCCGCAACAATAAAGAACGATATTTCAAATTGCTTCTCTGCAATTTGATTAGCCTTCATACCTACACTAGCAAAATCCTTATAGTCATTGTATTCGCTATTAGCTACTAGCAAGTATGCAATTCCCGAAGCAACAAGTACTGCAGAAAGCGAATAAATAATTGTTGTAGTTCTTTGATATTTCTTCAAATATCCCATTCCTCTTTTTATTCACTATTACTATCAAACAAACAAAAAAGGGACCATCACATTAAACTGAGCTTAGGCCACTCCTTGCTTCTTGGGCATGATTGATTGCTCCATTGGTATCTCCATCTTTCAACGCCTGAAGTGATGATTCGACATGTTTTTCAGCGGTTGATAATTTGGAATTGCCTTCTAAAGCCGACTCTGCTTGTAGTAGCTGCTCTAATTCCAATCCACTATCCTCTGGCGATTGGAATTGATACTAATACCAGCAGAAGAAGCTTGAACATGTTATACAAAATAATATTTTTAAATGATATGAGAAAGAATGAAAATGGCGACTCTTTCGTTAATAGGTGTATTAGGCTAGGTGGCAGTGTCGTTGTTACTTCTGCTACCGGCAACAAATTTGATATCGCTCAGTTTCCAAGACAAATCGCAACAACAACAATAGCAAACAAGTGCCGCTAATAGAGTCCAAGTATGTGGCTTGAATAAAACTTATGCTTTCTTTGGATATAATCTACAGCAAATACTAGTTAAGGCTGGAAGTAGTCTAGTATGTATTTTCCTTATAATACATCTATAGTACCACCTACTGTTTCATTTACAGTGAACAGTAGTGCCATGACATGTCCTGATAGATAATTTGCTGTTCCAAGCTCAAAAGTTCATTTCATTTACTCCTAGTCCTAACAACAAACCAGAAATTCTTTCTTGGTAGCAGTAAAAATCGAATGGAAACGGTACTTGTCCATAATGGACGATCTTACAATCCAATAATTATAGACTAGGCAGGAAAAGGAAGACTTCGTCTCCATAGCCTAGCTTTACAATGACTCATGGTAAATAATACGTTAAATCAGGCTGGGCTTGTTCCAACAGCAGGACAGAATTTTTTCCTGGTATTTAGCACTTTTGCTGTACGTTTACAAAATGTTGGTACATACAACTATGTATGTGGGCTACATACATAGATGGTAGGAAGGGTCATAGCGAAGTAAAGAGAAAACGGCAGGAGCTGGACTTGTTACACCAGCAAAACTGATAGTATGCTGACGAGCAAGAGGAATATTACACTTTCATAATCTCTGGACTAGAGTATTTACTAGCCGCTCCTCGTCATATGTCTGAAGAAAATTTTAGTATGGTGAATCTAAGGGAACTGACCAAAGCTGGATGTATTAATACATACCTTTCAAATATTAAGGCTGTTCAAAAATATAAAAGATGAGATTCCTTCTGTTTAATAGAAGGTTATTTTTGACCTGTCTGCCTGCTCATAACTTGAGATCTGACTGAGGCCAGAGATTGGTCAATTTGATATACGGCCAGCTTGTCTCTTCCGAGTAAATCAAACTTTTGGAGAATCGTGTGAAACAATGTTTCCTCTTCTATCTGTTCACTTATAAACCACTGCAAGAATAAGTAGGTAGAGCGATCTTTTTCCTTTTCAGTCATGTCAACTAGATCATAAATGGACTTGGTTACGGTTTTCTCGCTATTTAGACCAAATTGAAAAGTAGATTCGAGGGATTCGAAATTACTTGGAGGTTTTTCAATTGCTGGAATCATTGCCTCTGCTTCAACACTATTAAGATAATGGATAAACTTTAGCATATGTCCATTTTCTTCTAAAGCTTGTTCAAAGAAGAAGGCGGCACTCCCGTCGTATCCTATTCTCTCACACCATGATCCGATTGCAATATATGCATTTGCAGAAGACGCTTCATAAGAAATTTGATCGTTGATTGCTTTTGCCATATCTGTTGTTATTCGCATTTATAGTAATCAGTTTTTTTATTATCTATATGTTTTGTTTTATTTGATAATCGTTCCATAAGTTCATTTGGTGTTATTGCATCGGGATCGCACTTATATTAGTAGATTATCTTGATTGTGATCGAATAATGTGAAGCAATACTTGAGAATAGCTAATTATTCTGTAAGTCTACGACCACAATGTTTTGATATGCTTTCCTAACTGCTTCATCGTAATTAGTAGCATGGTTATTACTCAACCTTTTGATAACTTCACAGATTGATTCAAAGGCAGTAATCTCCGTAGAAATAGTGATAACTCCTGGCTTAACTGTCAGTCATCCAAATTGTTGTTTACTACGGTCTCTATATGTTGAGATAAGACGCTTAGTAAAGCCATATGTAATATGCTGGTTATGGTACAGATAGCCATGTTTGTGCTGCCGACAATAATAATCGCAGATTCTATAATCTTCCTTGCTTTCATGAATATATCCACGATTTAGCAATGCTGATTTCCAGCTGAATCACCAGCAACTATCATTTTAATCATATTTCACTCTTAGATTCTCTAAATTGTTGGGACTCGATCGTTTACTGTTTGTTTTGCCCTCGGCATTCTGCCTCTTAATTTGATCGAGTTTAATGGTAAATCGTTTATTTCATACACCAATTTCGCTGCCATCTACTAATTTGGAAAGCCCATTCTAATATCTCTCCCTGCCTAATTTTTTCTAGCTGGCAATTAATGAATCGAAATAACTGTCTTGTGCCGATGGACTATTTTGTTTTGCCTAAGAGACAGCTTAAATCACTTGCGCTATCGTTGAGGACTCTTCTAAATTTAAAAAATCAAGAATACATCGGGCCTTTATGGCCGCTGCCTTTTGGTTTAGGGCGGCCTTACAGCAATGATAAAGGTTAATATAGGGTTCGTCATTTTGCTACAGGAATTCCCCGATCAAACCCAAATAAAATTATCTCAGATGACGTATAAATTCTGGCCCTAATGAAGTGTAAAGATTGATCGAGTCCAAGGGGTTTGGAAAATATCGGTGCTAAAAATGGTTTCTTGGAATAGTAAAATATAATTATAATCAAGTTTTATAGCCTTTCCATTCAAATAAAAAATCTAGATCAAATGAGAGCCATTTTACATTATACAGTGTTCTAATTTGGACCTTACCTGGCCGAAGGTGATGCGAATCAGATTTTACATGGTTCTGGGGTCCCCAGGATAATGAGAATGATGGCAATCATCTTACAAATACCATGCAGTCGTTAGTCCAGTTTCGATGAAATTCAATACACTAGCGTATGGAATCCATTACCACAAAACTGCGATAGTAATTACTTATTAGTCCGGTGATTTTCGCATCAAAAGCACTTCTAAAGAAGAAATTTCGTTACAGCACGACAATTAATTCAAATGAGAAGCTTAGACCATGTCGCTAGTCGTAGCCGTTGCGGGGGATAGTTATGACCCATTGTACTTAATTTATGTATTATAACTAACCGATCTTGGAAAGTCGGCAATGATTCTCGTTCAGAGTTCGAGGTCATAATGCATGAAAGATGTTAAGAAATGTCGTGGTTTTTTTGCAAATAAACAAAAAGATCCCACTATCATTTGAAGCCTTACTACAGATAGGACCTAATGCTGGCCGAGATCGATTAATCGTTCACTATTTTTCTAGCAAACTGTAAGTTATTGGCAATTGTTGGGCAAAGGGATAAGGTTTTGATTTCTCATAAAAGTTGATTATTATTAGGGCTAGAGGGCATGGAATGACTCGGTATTACTATTTTTTGGAAACTGGGATACAAAGTAGATATCCTTCATTATCTGAACTCAAGATTTTGACTACCGATACCGGAGTCAAATGTTAGGACGGAATTATATTGATTGATTGACTTTAGAATACACGAAGGTCATTCTATGAAAAGAAAACTTTGACAAGCAAGTATTCGGTGATACTGCATTTGTTAATATTTTTAAGGCACATTACAAAGCTTTTGATGCATTAGGTAAATACATTGTTATTGGAGATTCGATTGTCAGCAAGAACCATAAGGACATTACGAAGCACTATACGCTCGAAAATATACTATTACAATTACAAATAGGTGCATTTGGAGATTTTTTGGTAGTACCAAGATTTCGTAAAAGAGAGCCGAGCCTTCTTGTATCTGTCGTCGAGATAGCAAAAGGTTTATGGCAGACATCCGAAAGCTCAATCTGAGAATACCAGATAGAAGATAACAAATTGAATAGGTTAATTTACAGTAGCTTCCGTTTTGTTTATATCCTCATCTAGTGGACTTAGCATCCTGACCTATTGTTCTTCCAAGAGGAATGTAGATTCCATCGTCTTTCACTATCATTTCCAGCCTGCTACCCTTTGCCAAATTAAAGCCATCTACTACCGGCTTCGGCAGAACTATTATCGAGCTAGACCCCATTGCTGTAATGGTAACTGTGTGTTTTGTAGGCATTTATCTATCACATAATGATCTGAGAATGTATTTAACCATTATAATAGATATATGAATAGACTTATATTAAGATATATATATTTCTTAATATGTGAGTACAAATTTTGAAGGGTCTACCGTAATTCCTCGTATTTTAATGGTATGCACAGAATATCCCCCTATGCAGGGCGGAGTTGGACGGTATACCCATAATCTGACCACTGCTCTACGCAAAATAGGGTTTGATGTAAATGTTGTTTGCAATAGGTTAGGTAATACTGGTAATTTCTCCGGACTTTCCCCATCTCACACTGACGATTCCGAAGTCATACTACAACTTGTAGATAAAATCAGACCTGATATAGTCCACCTTCAGTATGAGCAGGGTATGTATGGTTTAGTGTTAGCTGGGTTAGATCCTCGAAAAACTCGTACTAACATAGATTCTCTTTATGATCGTTGCAAAGTACCGATTGTAACCACATTCCATTCTGCATATACAATTAGACAGTGGTTAAATTTGGTTGTTCCTTTGAAACTTCCATCCAAACTGAGCATTTTGAAAAAGTACTCCAATAGTACGATTATTAGATATTGGAAGAGGGTAATTAATTATAATTCCTTTCATAATCTGAATAAGAAGAAGGCCGCTAAAAGTGCAGCAAGTATAGTATTCTCTGATTACATGTCCAAGATGATCGGAGGAGGACAAGTGATACTCCACGGCGCAGAATCAAATTCGACATTGGGGAAAGGAAAGATGGAAGCAAGAAAGATCTTTAATCTCCCGCAAGAAAATAGGATTGCACTTGCATTAGGCTTCGCTACTGTTACCAAGGGATGGGACATATTAGAAAAAATGAACGTCCCTTCAGGATGGACAATAGTAGTGAACTCCTCAACAAACAATCTTGGTATAGAAAGATGTGGCAAGAACCTTGCTAAAGATGGAATAATCGATTTGCAGAGGGATTTCCTTTCTGAAGAAGAACTATCACTACTATTTTCATCAGCTGATGCAGTAATCCTTCCATACAAGGTCAGCTCCGGTTCAGGGGTAATGTTTGACGCCCTGGCACATGGCCTCCCATTCGTTGCAACTAACTTGGACTTTTTTATTGAATACGCTAGGAAAGGATTAGGCATAACGGTAAAACGCAATCCTGAGGCTTTTTCGAAGGCATTAGTAGATCTGGACAAGGACTACATCATATACAAAAGAGCAGTTGACGAATTTAGGCCGGAACTTAGTTGGCAAAATATAGCTTCCCAGCATGGTCAGTTATACAGTCAGATTGTAAAAATGAAGACTGCTCCTGTGATTGCTACTTCATCAGTTAAATAGGAAAGAATTTGAAATGCATGTATACGGCGAGATCAATAGTCGTACAAGTATCATGGCATTTCTAATGTATCGAGAATATCAATGCAGACCATTGAATCAACGAATGAAAGATTTTAGGAACCATTGTATTGTTGATGCATTTTACGATAGCTAAAAACAGAAAACAAAATGTGTAGTGCTTTTAAACTAATATTGTGTGTCTACACTATCTTTTATTTTTTTCGAACGGCGCCATTATTATTCTAGCATGTAGCTGGTTATAATGTCCCATATGATGTCATTACTACCCATGGCCTTTCTCTAACAGCTTCGAGCTCAGCTCATAATTGCCTATTTCCGTTCCTCGATTGCAATCGGTCTGGTTCATTATAATTGTCTCATTTAGATAATTTTTAAAGCGGATTGATAAAAAGTGATACTGTATACGCGACATTTTTTCTATATACCGTTTGGTAACTGTTGAAATGCATCTTAATATCATATAATGAAAAGTCCCAGAGTTAGTTCCAACCCT
>JBQCDO010000269.1:0-2358 GCA_051961195.1 Nitrososphaeraceae archaeon
GGACAGAATAATTGATAGACAGTTATAGAATTGATCAAAGGGCAGTGAATAATTCAGTCTTCTGATTCACGATGAACGATACTACTAGTTGTTGACAATTATGATATTGTATTGTTAACGAAGCTTAGTCTAGAGACAGCAGGTCTTTCGGTATCATATTTTACTGATCCGTTAATGGCCTTGAATACATTTAGGCAGACGCCATCCAATTATGATCTTGTAATCTCAAATATCCGAATACCACATCTTAATAACTATGAATTTGTACGACAAATTAAAATGATTAGACGGGATGTAAAAGTCATTCTTATGAGTGCATTTGAATTAATCGATGCACCAACTCTTTTCAAATTCTGATATAGAAAAATATCTAGAAAAGCCTACAACATTGCACAAGCTAAACGAAATAGTACTCGAGTATGTAAGGAGTTAATCATAGTTAAATAGAAAAAGATGTAACTTTCTGATGCAACTGACAGTGCCAATGATTCTTTGACTTTAACTGTAAACTAACATTACTTTGGTCTTTTGTATCTGGCTGTTTTCTGTACGAGTAACTTGGCATTTTTCTTAGCGTCATATCGGCCCTTATTAGAAAGAGGACTCATTCAGTAAAATGAATAGTATAAGACAAGGAAGATTCAGGTGACAAGCATCTGACAATATTGATGATGTAACGCCTGACCTAATTATATCGGAACAATTTGTTCATTTGATGTTTCTTAGATGTGTATCATTGCAGCATTGTATGCTAGCATAAAAGCGTAACTGTATTCCTAATACTCTTCTTTGAGTTATTAGATCTATCAGTATAGGCGTCCTACATTAATAACCTGATGTTAAACTCGTTATACGCAATATCCATTTGCCCAATTATCTCATTTTTATCATTGTTCTCAAGCCTGGTATCAGAGTCTGCTATAGCTTCATATTATTTTTTCTTACACCTTTGTTTGATTTGAAGCTGAAAGCGGGGAAGATCTATTCTGCCTTTTTCTGCAGATTCACAATCAATCTTTAACTACTTAGCGTTGCAAATTCCCATGCTGAGAAGAATTTTGGGTTAGATCCCAATTATAACACGAGCCTTGTAATTTCTCAATTTTACAGCCAATAAATGCCTCACAAATCTGAAATATACTGTTTTACCTCATCCATGCTCATCCATCTTCTAATCCTTGTACGTTTTCATATTCTCTATCAGAACTAATTGCATCAGTCAATAATGGTTGTGTCTAGAATATATTCACATCAACATATCTTTGATCAAGGCCCAAAAGAAATCCAGTTACTGTACAAGTTATGTATTGTTCGTTAGAATATGCAGTTATTCAAGCGCCATAAATTCTTGATTTTGTACAGTTTCACTCTTGGTACTCTGGGCTCTAAGCCTTTCTACAGTCATTCTTTGAAACGAGTATGAGATTCTGTGGTCAAATTTCAAATGACTCAGAAAAGCCATCCCATCATTAACTATATCTTTAACTATTAGTCCTCGTCCACAAATACTACACTTAATAACGTGTTCATCCTTATCTACCATATTATAACTATAGACAGCAAGCTATTTGTATAATACGCTGAAATAGGTTGGTTTTTTACCTATAATATAAGAACTAATTTGTAATTTGGATATCTCGACCCAAGCCCCAGTTATCGACAACATATGGTATTTACTTGTATTACCAGATTCAAATTGTATGATACCTCCTGACAATATTTGAATTCGAAATAATCTGTTTAAGAACTCCAAGAATCTAAGCCGTGCCACAATGCTTTTTGCTTCCTTTCCAAGGGGTTTATTGTAGTACCTTAGCAATGCATCACTTAATCTCAACCGACTTATTTCTTCAATCAAATCAAACTGATCAATACTAGTCGAATTTCTCTTGTAAACTCGAAGCGCAGCTAATACGAGGACTTGTCTCTTTCATTCTCATTTATAATCTTATTCTGACCTCTATAACAAAATATTGTACTAACCTGCAATTATGACAGCGTGGACAATATTTCTGTTATCAGAGGAAATACACATAGAAAATAACAACAAATTTTGATCTAACTAATGCGTACAAACTGACTAGAAGTATTCTAGCGGGTATTTGTAAAAAGTATAGAATTGTCAGACAAATGTTAGTATGAAGGCTAAGAGATCGAATGAAGCGGTTGTAGGAAAATAAGTGATTATCACAAATAAAGGTGTGGCATATGGCTCCCAGACTCTTAAGAAGAGTACACTTATATCTATATAAGTATAATATATGAATATGTGTGGTAACAACTATTGATTCAGAACAGTTTTCCAATGATGGAGTGGCATGTTAAACATTTAGAAAAGGTAGTTTTGAAATTCGTAAC
>JBQCDO010000270.1:0-8521 GCA_051961195.1 Nitrososphaeraceae archaeon
CCTTTTCAAGTTATCGTACTCTTTTTGTGTGACATATTCTTGATGTCCTAATATGATGAGATCAAAGGCATTACTTCCATTCTTTGTAAACATAAAGCCATTATCTGCAGCAGCATCATCGTATATTGTAATATCAGAATCAGGGCTTACGTACTTGATATCCTTGACGAGCTTTAACATTGAGAACACGTAAGGTAATGATGGATACCATGATGCATTGACTGGGACTGATAATAAATTTAGATCTGTAGTAACATTTTTACCGACTGGTATAGTATTGTACAACTTATAGAATTTATAAAATCCATTTGCGTATGCAGCTGCTGTAAATGCAGGTTTTATCAATGCAATACGAGGGCCTTGCTCCGACGATGATGCCCCTTCTTGATTATGAATGGTGTCGTTAGCTCGGAGTGTTTGTAACATTATTTCTCTTCTAAAGATTCTGTTGGAAGGTTGAGGGAAGGAAGAGGATGAAGTGCTACTGATTGTACTAACATTATTACCATGATTACTGTAATTACTACTATTGAAGGTTAACTTCATTAATGTGAGTAAAGATGCAGACAAAGGCATAGAGTCATTTATTAACGAACTATTAAGACTAGTTTCCTTATCCGCTTTTCCAGTTAGCGAAGTAGAGTAGCGGGCATATCTAGTTTGAGTACCTGCTAATTCTTGCGAGGTCTCATTATTATTACGTTTAACAAATCTAGGAGCTATTTGAATCTCCTTTAAGCTATTGCTCAATTGAGTTTTAACAGTGAATACTCTAGCTAACGCTGTCGTGTGCAAAGATAAAATCCGGCCTCCATTATTAATGCTAAAGTTATTTATCGCGTCATCAGATGTGGACAGAACTAATGCCATTATGATCATGGAAATAATGGTCACCAAGGGTAATGCTTTTGACTTGTTCATCTTCTATCTACGTGTCACCTTTTTAGTCTCTATTTCTGATTGGCATGATAGATTAACGTGAGAGATACTATAAATTATTGATTAACAATGTTATTCAATACTTAGCTGATAAGCATCGGTTGTATCTCATATATATGTAGTAACTAGTGGTGGAGGAATGTGAATATTTGCGTTGTCACTACAGTCTGCAGCTGCAGCATCAAATTCGGTGGACATTTTTCCGTCGGGCGGTAAACCGTATGGTCTAACGTATGCTGACCATATCAAAAACTTCTGGAGATGGTCATTAGCCATACCGGCCAAGAACAATCCTATTAACGATGAGACTGGAGTAAAATGCACTAATTGCCAGCAGAATACGAATTCATCGGTAATTTTACTTGGCTTACAATAATGGAGGTCTTCTCCAGAGAACGTGCAAAGTCCCAGCTGGGAAGGCTCTAATGATACCAGTAATGCAAGTAGAAAAGTCTGACAAGGAAGCACCAGGTTCATCGGTTCTGTATTTAGACAAAAGCGCAAAGAAGGATCAAGACAGTGTTAACAGTTTGTATCTTCAGATAGATGACAAAGTGTATAACTATAATGATCTTGTCAAATACAGAACCCATACTATGCATTTAACGTTGTATTCCCTAATAATGCAATTTTTGGGGTCATAAAAGGTGGTCCTTCTTAAAGCCGTGGCAGATGGTTTTTATATAATCACTAAACCACTTGCAAAACGCACTATCCAATCCACTTTAAATCAAGTTTACTTTGTCAAGAAGCAGATTGTTCAGAACCTAACTTTTGCTCAGGATATTAAATATACCATAATTGCACAGTAAATATTTGGTCAAGTCCTAAGTTGGTTACTCCATTCGGAACAGTCTACATCATATTTTTAACAAATCTTTTCTGAACTCTTTACCGGTTGGAGATCACACAATAAGTGCAGAAGTGATACGAGAACTTCTTCAAGTAAATCAGCCAGTAGAACATGGCATGGTCATAAGGAATATCAAGGTAATCAGGGTAACTCCTTAATCAAAGGAGAACATCAAATACATTCCAATTCGTAGGAACTTATGCCTTAATCAGTATACTTTAATCCGAAAATCCTTAATATTTTTCATCTATCTAACCGTCTAGTGGGTGGAACCAGCCGCCTCTGCGAAGAGCCATTCCAGCTTGAGAGTCATTTAGATTCTAGCTGATCAAGCGGTCCATATGCACCTTCACAGTTACATCATCTTTCGAAAGATAGGATATGACAGTTGGCTCATCCAATGCATCCTGCGTCACATATTTCAAATGAATCAAGTGATTCATCTTCCATTGTTTAATGTGTCTTGGAAAACGCTATTTAGATAGATATTTTTTTCTGCCAAAATATTAGGAATTCTAACCCGCTGTTATTATTAAATTTTGGCTTTAGAGTCTACATTGTTGATTTATATCGATAAAAATATAGAAAGTTATATAAGATGACGCCTGAAAATTGAATGATACGTGGTAATATTGCTTACACAAACTAAAAACCATTATTCTTGTCCGATTTTAGATAATGGGATTAGTTCATTCCGTCATTCTTATAGTAACAATACTGATCGTCATCATCAGTATTACGTTTCAGAGTCTTCTTCTCACTCTCCTACTGATTCTAATTATATACAAAATCAGGGATCAAATCTAGATACCACTATAGAAATAGAAACAAAAGAACAACCACAACCACAACCACCATTTATCAAAAGGATTCTTGTTGTAGATGATGATCCTGATATTACATTAACTTTCAAAGCGGGTTTAGACGGTCATTATTACAATGAGGGAGACAAGAAGAAAAGATTTGAAGTATACACATATAACGATCCTTTATTAGTGTTAAAAGAATTCAAACCACATTATTATGATCTTCTTTTAACCGATATTTATATGCCAAAGATAAATGGCTTTGAGTTATGCGAAAAGATATTAAAATTAGATGTTAACATTAGAGTATGTTTTATGTCTGCATTAGATGTAAATATTCGAGCTCTAAGAGAAGTATATCGTAATGTAAATTTGGGATGTTTTATCGAAAAGCCAGTGTCGATAAAATATTTAATTGAAAGATTAGCAACAGAGTTAGATTAGATTAATAGTAATAATACTTACACCTGTGTGCTATGATGATGTTTTGTCAAAGTAATTTTACTAGTGAACAAATTCTCAAACTTCGATAAGATATATAACATACTACCACTGCGAGAGTTTAAATTCTTATAGTAATGAACAATGTGTATTATTTGTCAAAATTATTGTGTATTAAGCTAAAATAGATCGCCTATGTATTCAGTTTTATGCTCGAATATTTAATGTGTCCTGAAATCGGGATTGTGAAAATTTGCTCTGGCATTTCATATCCTGCTAGTTATCCGACTAATCAAAAATGCTTGCATATATAAGCAGGGTAATAGAAATGTCAAAAAGGATTCTAGTTATCGATGATGAACCTGATGTTAACATAACATTACGCAAAGTGCTAGAGAAAAACGGTTTTATCGTCGATTCATATGAGAATCCGTTTCTTGCTTTAGAAAACTTCAAACCTCATTACTACGATCTATTAATTCTTGATATTAAGATGCCCAAAATGAGTGGTTTTTCATTTTATAGAGATTAAGAAATGTGATGATAAGTTGAAAATATGCTTTCTTACAGCTGGAGAAATGTATTACGGGTCATATTCTGATATATTTTCTTCACTTCCTGCTAACTGTTTTATTCGGAAGCCTATAACAAATGACGAGCTCTTAAAACATATGGATAGAATAATGTATGGTGGGCGCGAATAATTATTGTTAATATGGATACTGGACGGATGAATAAAAGAAGGAGATGTCTTAATTTGAAAAGATGGCATAACTGATAAAACTAATCATTCCCGGGGCGACGGCATTAAATCGCCTAATCTTTACCTCTTGCTGTAAAGTATTCTAGTCTGTCTATAATAATCACAAAAAGCTTCGTAATCAAGACTATTAACGTATTTAACTCAAAGGACACAGAGGTAACAAGAATAATCTACAAATAAATTATTTGGCAAAAAAGCATGACACTACTATTAAATGAGGCCATTAGGATGAAATCTTTTCTATAACGTTATACTCTACTCACTTTACTAAAGATAGGTTAGATTTAATTAGCTACATTAATGTTTCTAAATGAAATAAACTACAAAATCTGACTAATTTATAGAATTATGAACAACAAAAATATAGTGATAGCCAGTCTAGTATTAACGGCCTTGTTTATTGGAATAATAGCAATTATGACAATCCACGATGCATATGCATCAAGCAAAAGCTCCAGAACAAGCACACAACAAAACAGTTGTGGAAATGATGATCTCACAACGAATATCATCTGTCAAAATAATGATTCAAAAGATCATGGAAGAGATAATACAGTATTTATGAATTCAACCCACCCAGGATAATAATCAATTTTCTCATATAGCTTCATTTTTTTTATTTTAGCAAGTCAGATTTAATTAGCTACATTAATGTTCCACATCGAAATAAATCGTCAAATTTAGCTAACCTCAGAATAATAAATTACAAGCTCGATGTAGGCATTTTTGTTACTTCTAGCATATAAACAACAATTTTTATTTATCAAAATCATTGTCTACTAGAGTAGAATAAGCACCATATGTAATCCACATTTGTGTTTGAACATGATATATCCAGCAATAGGGATTTGTAGTAACTCTACTTGGACTTGAATTAGCTTGGCACTTCTCAACTTGCAAAATACCCTACAAGACGATAAAAGCTTCATGTATGAGCAACTAATAGCTTTAGCGGTATATAGCAGATAAAAAGCTATATGTAATTCAATTATCTCGAAATGACTGAGCGAAGCTAGAAGAGAAAGGAAAATAACCCTGCAAACAAAATGTCAAAAAGAATACAAGTAGTAGACGATGAGATCGATATTACAACTGTTTATACCGTGGCCCTTCAGGATAACGGTTTTAAGGTTGATGCATTTAATGATCCCTTACAAGCATTATCTGATTTCAAGAGCGGCACCTTTGACTTCGTGCTTATAGACTATAAATGCCAAAGATGGATGGATCTAAACTATATCAAGAGATAAGAAAGATAGACGACAGAGTTAAGATATGCTTTATCACAGCATTTGATGTATATCATGAAGAGCTCAAACAGAACTCTCACACAAGTTCAAATGCTAGGTATCAAGATAAAGAAGGAAAGGGAGACTCTGACGTAGAATGCTTTATTCAAAAACCTATTGACATAGACGAGTTGGTAAAACGAATAAAGGAAGAATTGAATTCATAGTTGATATTAATAACAAATGTATTGTTTAGTAGCAATAATAACGATATTATTACTATTGGAGTAAATAATAGTAGTGAGCCATAACAATAGTGCTACGACGACGAGACTATTACTGGTCGACAACGAGCCCGATAACACTTCAGTCCTAAGTATGGGTCTGGAAGATGAAGGATATATAGTTGATGCATTTACTGACCCAATACTGGCACTCTCTAATTTTAAGCCTAACTACTACTCTTTGGTAATACTTGATATTAATATGCCTAAAATGAATGGATATGACTTGTATAAAGAAATACGGAAATTAGATAATAAAGTAAAGATATGTTTTCTTACTGCTTCTGAATTATATAATGAGAATTTAAGAAGACAAACAAAAGAGATTCTTAATGAAGTAAAACGTTTTATTTCAAAGCCCTTAACCTTAGAAGACTTGGTGATAAAAGTAAAGAGCTAGCTGAAGATTCACAATAAGAGCGTATCTGTCTTTACAATGCTAGAGAAATGGGAACTGACGGTCAGTTAGCCAAAATACAGCATTATATGGCTATTAATCACCTACTTTCCTTTCTTTATCCCATTAACAAGTGAAGTTTTTATATGGAGCGAAAATTCATAATGTCATAATCTCTAGATCTTACTTTAGTAACTCTCAGGTATTCGTCTTGATCCGTTAAACTAGAATATCTATTATAGAACTGTATTCCTAGGAATTTGCTTAAGTTTGACCAGCTATTCTCATATTTTGTAGTTTGAGAATTAAATTAGGCCCACATTTATTATTGTGGCACCGCAGAGGGTGTTATAGATGAGGGAGCTGTCGCAGTAGTAGAATTATCTAAAATAGTTTGGTTTTTCACTGATTCTGGAATATCGCATATCTCTGACTCAGTTGAATTAACGAAGTTAAGTTTTGGATTATTAGGATTGCACATCTCAGCCTTTTGTTCTGGAGAGATTTTGAGCTTGACTGATATCAAAATTGTCAAGACTTATCACTGCTGTTATTATCATTTCTAATAAGATGGCCATTAGTCTTTTCATTTTCGAGACATTTATTACTATTATTCTGTTTAATTTGATAAAGTATATAAAATACAAAATATTTAAACAGATATTAGCGATAGAAGGAAAACTATGACCTCCACTTGATAAGGCTGGAACGTCTATTGTGTGGCAATATTGAGTATTTGAACCCGTATACATAATGTGGCCCGTCAGTGTGTGAATCAAATTTGATATAATTAAGGACCATTAACTGACTGTACATGAATTAATGGAGCACTCAATTACGATTTTCATACTTGGATAAACAAAGGCGATATAGAGACCATATTACCGGTAATTGACTATGTTCTATCTAGTGCTAAGATAAAGGAAGAAGATCTAAAGCTCCAAGACATACCAAAGTTATTAAACTCGCTAATAAAAATGACAACCTTCCTATACATTATGATGGTCAATATGGTCATTAAACAGGATATACACACTCATAGCGGTACGAATAACGACAGTCAAGAGCAAGAAGGTACAAGCGCAGACCTACAGTAAGTAATCACTATTAGATTAGGTTATCATCTTGCTTACCTACTATTCTATTCTTTTTTGTGCCTGGCAAGAGAGACACTATCATACGTACAAAATTGTGAATGAAAGATACTTCGGGTTTTGCTCTTACATCACCATGCATACTAGAATAAATAATGTCCAAATTACTATTTATTAGTTCTATTAGTTGGTTAGGAGATACCATGCTATCAAAATAGTAGTCATTATGAGTAACATCAACAATGCCGATGATGCAATTTCCTCTCTAGCATTCTACTTTGACAAATTGTGTGTAAAACTTATTGAAATGCACTTGCACCCATAATCAAAATGGTATATTATTTGCTTAGTAATTTGCAGATAACTAAATCAGCTATTTGGACTTCGCTATTCATTATTTTATCAATGCCATCAGTGACAGAAAAGGAAAAAAATAATAAAATTAGGTTAACTAGTCGTGCGTTATGTGTTAATTTGGCGTAGTTGCCCCTGTCGTGGGTATTGACTCTACATTCATCTGAAGCTCTGTGGGTTGCAGTTAAAGTTAAGATGCCCTTGTTCACTATTGAGTGCTCCTCCAGAATTACCAGTACAACCACTGGTATCACAAGTTGAATGGTCATGGGCATAGCCAGCCAGTTGGTTTTGGTCATTAAATGCTGCTACGCTTTGTTGTTGCATAGTCATTGTAATTGCTAATGACGCTAGTGCTGCTGTTGCCAACAAACTCAACTTTATTAATTTCATTAGCCTATAATCCATAATTTTTTAATAATAGTTGTGTAGTACGAGTTAGATGTTTCTATTTGGAATAAAATAAATAGAAAATCGCATATCAACGGAAATGCATCAAATGTGCATGTATTAGAGGTGCAGATAAAGTACAATTAGCGTTCGCCTTGTATAGATCATAATTTAGCAATCAAAATTATGGAGGATCCACTGATTGTGTGATATAGTTTGTAGCTATGAATGATGCGAGCCTGTCTAACTGCAACTTTGGCTAATTTTGCATCTGATGGCCTTTAATGGTATTTTACACCGTTTATCACCAACACTTATATAATATTAAGAATGAGAAGTTTATGATGTCGACAAAAAAAGAATCAGATAAAGCTACGGCAAGAATTTCCGCTGAAGATGATACTATAGGAGTAGAGACTACTACATCAACTGCATCATCATTATCAGAGCAACGTCGCTCAGTTGAAAGGGCAATAGATGAAACTAAAGATAATCTTAAAAAAACAATCGATGAAGCAAGAAGAGAGATTCCACGAAATACAGAAGCTATTAATGATTATCAAGAACATACTCTTCAAACAACTAAAGAGATTACGGATAGTTACCTAAACTCTCAGAAGGAGGTTATAAAGTCATTTCAGTCAATATGGGTTCCTTATGTAGAGAACATGCGTGCGACATTTTGGGATAATTGGGCTTCTCCACAAAGAATAACTGAGATTTATGCAAGAACAGTGAGTAATTGTGCAGATAATGCGGTAGCTACAACTCGAATAGCAAATAATGCAATCTTTGCAAATATGGGAGCATTCAGAACATTTATTGACCGTGAGAAAAACGATGTAAAAGAGCTTTCCAGAATTGCAGCTAATACTGCTAAAACGTTTGAACAAACAACAAAAGACACTGTTCAAGCTTCAGCACCAAAGTATGACAGTAGTCTGAGATAAGCAACAAAATATCTTCAATCT
>JBQCDO010000271.1:0-5597 GCA_051961195.1 Nitrososphaeraceae archaeon
GACCTCTTGTATTATTTTGCCATCTTTTGTTAAAACAACAATGTCCTCTACAACAGGAGATCCGTAAGTAATAGTGCCTGTTTTATCAAATACAACTGCTTGTGATTTACCTATTTGTTCAATTGCAGCTCCAGTCTTTATTATAATTCCTATCTTTGCACATCTATTTATTCCACTCATAATAGCTACAGGAGTTGCAAATATAAGTGAACATGGAGTAGCAACAACAAGGACAGATAAAATAGTCTGTGGATTTTGGGTTATGAGCCAACTAAATCCACTTATTGCTAGTGTTATGGGAGTAAACCATAATGCATATCTATCTGCAAGCCGTTGTATTGGGGCTTTCTCTTCTTGGGCTTTCCGCACTAGCTGCACTATTTTAGCATACTGACTATCCTCGCTAACTTTTCTGGCTTGAATTTCAAAGGCATTTCCTCCTGTATTAATAGTGCCACTAAAGACCTCATCACTAACGCCTTTGTTCTTTGGTAAAGGTTCTCCAGTAAGTGCAGATTCATCAATTTGCGCTTGACCGGAGATTATCATTCCGTCGACAGGAATAAGATCGCCCGATCGTACTACAAGTAAATCACCGATTCGAACATGGGTTACTTTTATTTCTTCTAAGCTTTGATCATCAATACCGTCATAATCACTACTATTGTTGTTATTTACTTTCCTCATTTTTCTATATGCAATGCGTGGAGATCTAGCCATTAGTTCATCCAGTGAAGATGAAGCTCTTCTAAATGCGTAATCCTCTAGTGCTTTACCACCAGTTTGCATTATGACGATAACTACTCCAGGTAAAGCTTCATTTGTTAAGATAGCTGCAATAATTGCCAGCATCGCTACTATGTCAGAAGCAAAATGACGATGGATCATTCCCTTTATAGTACCCCACACAACAGGAATTCCTCCAATAACTAATGTCGAAAACCAAATCCACTGCCCAACAATAGATTGATTTGACACATAATAGATTGCACCTAAGAGTAATCCCAAAACTGCAAAAACAGGTATAGGATATCTTCTTGCAAATAGAACAATTTTACTTACTTTTAGAAAGTGATTGTAAATTGTTAATATATTGTTAGTATTATTACTATCGATATAACTTTTGTCCTTTTGCAAAAAAATTTAACTATAGTATTTCAACAATAAACATTGTAGGGTCACGGCTCTAAAAAACATTACATAATTGTAGATAGTATCTTTACATTTAGCTTTGTTTTTCCTTACTAGTAGACTCGTTACCATCTGCTTGCAGTTTTACAACAGTTGTAACCGATGGTTCATCAAGTGATCAAATTTTTATACAGATAAGGTATTAATATGAGCATAATTTGTCGCTATCTTGCAGCACAGTGTATCAGTAATAAATAACATTTGCGCTAGCTTATAGAGTTGTGATTATAACTGAATAGCAGAGGAAACAGCAAGAGCGAAAGCTGGAGACAATACTTGTCTGAATTATGCGCAAAACCATACGGTGATAACAATAAAAGACAATTCACCATGCGTACAGAGTAGTGTAGGTACAAATTCATGGCAGGAATTTCCTGACGATGAACAAATAAGACGGTGGATTACATCAGTATTAAAGGTGAAGGTGAAGACATTCAGGGTGCAATTCAAGATCCATAAATGACATGATATCTATAGTGTGAATTCTTCAACACTGTGCAATTATGCTAAGTTTTTAGATAGGTTTTCTAAACTATTAACAGTAGAAAGTAATATGCGAATCGGAATCATACAAATGCGATTAACATCAGAAATAAACAAGAATGTGTTAAAGATCCTAAGCCATATTCGTTATGCCCACAAAAGTAAATTGGATCTTTTATGTTTTCCTGAATGTGCTCTCTCCGGTTACATAGTTGACCATCATAAAATGAAATGGGAACAAATAAGGGATGGGATCGAAAAGTTGCAGCAAGCATCAAATTCATATGATATTTCTCTTGTGGTTGGTTCATCATGGCTTCAGAATAGTAGAACCTATAATAGTGCTCTAGTCATTAGACCAAATACATCTTTATTAACATACTATAAGAACAACTTGACAGAATATGACAAGAAATATTTTGCTATAGGCAAAACTACACTTGTATTTGATATAAACGGAATCAAGTGTGGCGTCCTTATATGTAGAGATCAAAACTATCCTCTGCTAGCAATGAAATACAGACATGTTAAAATCTTATTCTATTTATCATCGCATTATTACAGTAAGGAAGAAGCATTAAAAAAAGAGCGAAAGAATAAATCATTTCCCATAGTTAGAGCATTGGAAAATATGATATATGTCGCCAAGGCCGATGCTGTAGGTACGCATAATGGTTTAGTGAGCATCGGTGGTAGTATTGTAGTAGATCCAGATGGCTATGTTATCGCTGAAGCCAAAAAAGGGAAAGAAGAAGTACTAAAATTCCAACTTTAATGTGATAATCCTATATGGTTCGACTTCTAATTGTAAGACATTATTCTTAATTTGTCCAAGTTTTCTAATCTCATTTTCAAGTAAGTCAGTAACGACTGCTGATTTTATAATCTTGCCAAATTTTAGAATGGCAACTGTTCGTTTTCCTTCTGTTTCAAAAAACCTAACGATAACAGACTCGCTATCTTCACTCATCCTAAGTGCACTAATGAGAATGTTTTTAGGACTAATTTCTAAAAAAGAGAATTTACCAAGACATTTATTCTTATATTCGGTATTCTCGGTCTTTGTGACTTGTATTGAAACTAATGGCATATTAATCTCCATTCCATATCGATAACTTGCGGCCTCTCTCCAATCACCATCATGCGGTAATACCGAATATCGGAATGTGTATGGTTTTACTTCAGCTGCATCAGGAGTGGGTATGCATGGTCCCATTATACCATCTGAGGAGAGTACGACTACACTTCGCAATAATGTCAAATAAATTGAATGATCTCTAATTTCATGTGATGGAATACCTTGATTTAAGATGCTTACTCCACGGTCATTGTCTGAATAATCAACCCATTCAAGCGCAGGAAAGATCCCGGTTGGCTTTTCACTCATTTTCATTTTCTTTTTGTTAGAATAAAATTGATTTGTTTTTCTTCTAATAGCACCAAACTGTGTTCCCGACCAATAGCTTTTAGAGGTTATTGGGGTTTCGAATCTAACTCTTATTCGAGAGTGAGGATGACGATCATGTATATGTGTTATAAAATCGATACGTGACAAATCATTGTATATAATTATTTCTTTCTTTATCTCTATGTATTTATGTCTAAATAATATTGGCTTTAATTTATCCGTCAATCTGTAGGGCCATCGTAATGCATAATAATTGCTTTCCAACGTAATATGGGATCTTAATTTGCGTTTTAATACTCTGAAATTATCTGCTGTGAACGCACCATACTTAACTCCTTTTCCAGTTTCAGATTTAAGTAATCCTAGATTTTCTCTATGATAATATAGATCACCTAATTCTTCTTCTACATTTAGTTCATTTCCCGTAAAATACGTTAAATCGTTCTTAGTTACCGTTACAATCCCATTATCAGGATCTACTTGTACCTCAAAACCATCGGCAATCTTTTGCTTAAAGCCTATCTCGTTTGAAGAATGGACAGTACTTGAATCGCTCATCGACCGATTCCCATCTTTGATTATATTATATGTAAAGAATCCCAAAGCAGGTACTGTAGGAATAAAACCAATTTTTATTGTCTTAAAGCTTTCATCGGGATGAAGAGAGTGTTGCAGAACCTCTACGTCGATTATTTTTTCATTTTCTGTCCCATCTTCATAGTTCAACTTCAAGCCTACAATCCCCTTGACTGCACCTTCATCAAATTCCAAATCACACTCACACCAGTTTCTGACCTCCCATGAAAGTGGATTAAATACAATCAAATCTGGTTCGCCCTCTACCCTTTTGGCAAGTTCACTAATACAACCCAGTATGGTTTTGCTTAATGTATTATCTGCATCATCAAATATATCTTTGATTTCTTCATATACTTCGTCAATTCCTGTGCCTGGTAAGGCATCATGCATTGCTACAAATAGAATCTTTTTCCAATATTTCTTGAGTTGATCTGTTGCTAGAATACTAGCGCATCCTTCCAATTTACAGATGGTATCCAGTCTTTCTGATGTAAGTAAAGAGTTTTCAAATTTTTTTGTGCGCTGCTTAATCCACATCCTTGATGATGTACTGTCAGGAAATACTTCAGACAGTCTGCCTGAATACATTTCACCTCTCCTTACCTGGAAATCAATCTTTTCTTTTTCAAAAGATTTGAAAAATTCTATTGGTGTTGCGATGACCATTCTCGCGCTGTCCTGATGGTCACCTTCATTCCATTTCTTTACCACGTCCGAGGTTTCTGGCTGTGGGCCCATCACCCCACTGCCAGAAGGCATCAAAATCTGATTAGAAGCTGCAAACTTTTTTAATTCACTATAAGACTTATCTAATTTGGTTAGATCTAGGCCCGCTCTGTATCCTAAGGGCATCCAATGACACATTATGCGGGATCCGTCTAACCCTTCCCATAAAAATTCCGAGGGTTTGGGCTTATCAAGACCTCGCCTAAATACAAAATACTTGTATCCACAACCCAACAGAATCTGTGGCCATTGTGCATTAAATCCAAATTCATCAGCTCCCCATGCAACGCGTACATCTTGATGCAGTTTTTCCTTGACATATTTTTTCCCCTCCACTATCTCCTTTATCAGAACCTCTCCGTTAGGTAGCATCACATCTGATAATAGGTATTGTCCTCCGGCCACCTCAATTTTATTTTTTCTTGCTAATGTCGTTATGTCAGCAAAGAGCTCGGGATACTTATTTTCAATATGTTCCAAAAGAAAGGTTTGTTCGATAAGGAATTTGTAATCTGTTGTCTTCATTAGCTGCACAGCTTGCTTTAAAATAAATTCTATGTTAATATAGTAATAATCTTCTTTATTGAATACCCATATTGCATCATAGTGCGTGTGCGGTACAAGATATATTACTGGATTAGCCATTTTGATTAAACCACAGTCTCATATAATTGAGAGTGGCTTGTATCTTTGTGCTTATTATACGTTGTTCCGCATAGTAATAATATCGTTACCGATTTTACTATATTGTATGAAGATCACTGAATGTCAACTTATTTTACGCTTTAGTCGTTAGTGGAAATGCATATGATAGGGTATCGTAATTTATCGATACCAATTAAATTAGATAATATTAAGATATCCCGCCAAATTCGTAGTCGGCTGGATTGATCCATTCTTTATAGTATAGACTGAATGATCAAGTGCACTGCGAAATATTGAAAATGACTCCCAATAATGTCAACAGATTGGTCTCTTGGAATAATCAACATATGCATTAACCTTCTAAGTAAAAAAGTGGTTGCTGATTGCCAAGTATGGACTCGTTACCAGCAATCATTAGCTCGTTTATTAGCAATCACTAACATGAACTCACTTATGTCTGGTATCTCCGTATATATGTTGCGTACGTACGACGACCGCTGCTAGTAAGCAATAAATCTAGCAGTACATTACTTATGGTTCTCACGCTATAGGGCTCTTCTGGTTT
>JBQCDO010000272.1:0-15254 GCA_051961195.1 Nitrososphaeraceae archaeon
AATAGCTTAAAAACATGATGAATGCAATGCATTATTATGCAGTACATTTATCATCTCCTTATAGTACATAAATACGCACTTATCTATGTCCAAGGTTTTGGAGTTGACAACCAATATTCATTCACAAGCCTTCGTGGAGGAGGTTCAACACCTGTAGGAGATAAAAATCAAGTACTTCTAATAGTGACAAGTTCAGGTAATGTCTAAATGAAGTAGTATCTGCAGCGAATAAGATAGCACCCACAATGCTATATAGGTAATTTTTGTGGATGTATAGGGAGATGTTACGATATATCACTGGACTCCAAAATTAAGATATCGATTAATAGTACTAGAGATGTAAAGTAACATTAATGATCCAAAATCTATCTCCAAATAACGCTGAGTATAAGATGCTCAAGACGTTGTCAAGGATTTTCGTTCTAGCCTGGAGCACAATTATCCAAATATTTTACAATCCCATGAAGATTTGCCGTTTGTCAGTATTACTCTTGGTGTTACTTACACTATTATCGCTAGCACTTAATATCTGGCCAATAGTACAAATCGCAGATGCTGAACTTATCAGTTTTGATAACAGCAGCATGAATATATCAGTTAAGTTTGATGATTTGTTTGGCCTTTTCAAAGGCAATACTTTAAACTTACAAAATCCATTTGAACATCAGATAGAAATCGATGCGAAACAGATTTTTCCAAATGAAACTCTTAAGCGCGAAATAATTAGCAAGTCAGGACCCTCAGAATTCACAATGCCTTATCTGAAGTATAATCTATTAGGCTTTAATATATCAGCAACAGATATTAAAGTAAAGGCAAATGCTATGCAAATAAGTGGCGGTGAAAGCGATCAAAGCAAAAAAACTAGAATTGACTTTCCAGTTATGTTAGCTAATAATGTAAATGTAAGTAATAAGGCAACCAGTCAGAGTTATCACAATGTAGATTTATCATCAATCTATGCTATTTACGATCCAAAGACAGACAAGTTCACATTTCATGTTCCTTTTAGTATAGCAGCTAAATATTTGCTAAAAGGTTCGTAGTAATAATAATATTAAATTGTAGGTATTAGTAGAGGTAGCAGTCTAATGCATTCGGATACTCTGCCTATAAGAGAACCATGATAACAACTTTATCAAGAACTATTAGGATAAGACAATACAGCTATACATTAGTTAATATTGAAATATACTATTATCACATATTTCAGAGATTTCATGACTCTTGTATATAGGGCCCTTGACTTGTTATCACTCCGCTGGTCAAAAGAGGCAAAGTCATTATCAGATAAATGGCAGATTTAAGACTCCATTCTAATTACATATCACTATTTTATACCCATCTTTTATATTTCTTAATTCAGCTCAATAAACGTATGACCAATTCTACCGACGCCCTGTCCCTTATCTGATAACCCACATTCTACGGAGGTAGGGATTTCATTGTATGCATGTCTTTCGAAGGTAGTATCAGACTAGCATATTGAGTTATCAGAAAAAGATAAGGAGATTCAATCTATGAAACAAAAATGAGTAAATGAATGTTACCCTTCAAAATATAAGCGTTTTTAGAAATGTAGAAAGGCCTAATACGTACAAAATTGGCAAGCAGCTGATCGTGAAAAGAGAATACAAATCAGGCGCCAACAGAAATTAGATCTTAAGAACCAGTGACTGGAGGCAAATTTCTACGTTTGGTCAACACTATCCTAATAAAAGATCATAAATATCATACGCGTGCGGATAGATTCTAATTCTAATTGTTACTTGTGAAAAATAATCAATAGTTAGTCATGAGGTGTAACTGTTCTTACATGCTCAAGGGTAATCGTGTTTTCATATGCTGAACACTCTTTCGACAGTAAACCTTATTGTTTGAGACTAGCCATTTAAGTTCTCAGGTAATAGCTTTCCTAAGCCCTTGTGTTTGAGTTGCTGTATGATATGCTGGTATTTGTGCTGCTCATGCTGGTTGAGCGGGGCTGAGCAGCCTGAGCTTGGCTTGGTTTAACTACGACTATCTGGCTTGGCCTCGTTGCATACGTTGAAATTGCTTTTTTGCAACATGATGTCCTACAATAACGGCTGTAGCGACTGTAGTTCCTCCTGCGATCATTCCACCTACGACAACTCTTCTTCCTAACATAATTTAGATATACCTTAGATTACTATATATTTTTACCTAGCCACAGATTCCACGGAATGCATCTTTACATATCACTAAGGAAATACTTATGACTGATCGTCATGCTGCAGACAAAGCTGCTAACGGAAAATGATACTACGTATATCTCGACAAACTTCACAAGATGTTATAATATGTTCTTACGAAGCTTTTGAAATTTCTGACAAGGGAGGGCTGGTGTACTTGGTTACTTAAACATCGATTGTATCTGACCGAATGTCTCCCGAACAATTAACATTATGTGCTTGCGTCATTTCCTTCTCAGTAGAAAAGTTAAATTAAAACTTCCAGTAAATATCCATATGTTTTCTACAGAACACAAACGGATTGTTCACGAATTTCTTGATGAAACTTACAACAAAGGGAATCTGAAGAACACAGATAGATATGTTACTCCTGATTTCATATATCATGCTCGTGGCGAGGATATTGAAGGAATCGAAGCTTATAATGAATGGATTTCCTCAGATCGTAGCATATTTCCAGATATCCAAGTTACAATCGTAGATAGCATAGAAGAATCTGGTAAAGTTGCGTCAGCTTTTATTGTGGAAGGTACTCAAGAAAAGGAATTTCGTGGCATTCCGGCTACAAATAAGAAATTTGAAACTGTAGGAATGAATATTTTCCATTTTCAAGATAACAAGATCAAGGAAGGATGGGTCGTAGTCGATGCGCTCACTGCAGCGATACAACTTGGTGCGGTCAAGTCAACATATGCTGAAACAGACTAGACCAAATCAAAAACTTAATGTAATATCAACATATAGAGTTTAACTACAATTTGGCGCTGGTTTAGTACTAACAATGACTGTTTGAACAGTAATTGACATATACATTTTTTGCAAATAACAATATGTGTATGGTCTGTAGTCGACTGGCTGATATAAAAACTGGATTTTGGTAAGGTACAAAATGATATGACCTCAGAATTGAAAAGGTGGGCGAGATTTCTGAAGAGAGCCAGAGATGAGGAATAAAGTGAAAGACTAAACCTAGCAATTGTAGCAGCTTGAATATTTACTTCTAATGCAGACATAAAACCTACTCCAATGTTAACACCTAATTGTAATATTTTTTGACATAACTGAAAACCATTCATGTTTGGCATCAGCGGCATATGAGAATGATGTCAATAGGGTATTGTTTACTGCTTAGAGAGTTCTCGGTAATTTATCGATAACTGGGATGGGCAGCATTAGAAACTTTCTATTTATAATAATAACAACATGTCTAAAGCTACAAGTGCTACTGATAACATTGGAAACTTGACCGAAAGATTTTACAGTTGAGCTCAGTAGAGCAGAATGGCAGCTGTCCAGATTTGTTAAATATTACTACTTACCTGAAGATAATATGGTGTATGCATAAGTTAGATGGCTGAAGGTATGAAAAAACAAGCGAACTATCCATGCGATGTTCTAATTATAGGTGGTGGCTCTGCCGGTCTTAGAGCTGCAATTGAAGCTCATGATGCCGGTGCCCACGTTCTTATTATCAGTAAGAGCAAAAAAGGAGATCCGCATACAACGCTTGCAAGAGGTGGCATCAATGCAGCGCTTGGTACTATGGACCCAGACGATACCTGGATTATACATGCAGCTGATACCCTAAGAGAAGGAGAATTTCTTGCAGACTATGATAGAGTTGAGGTACTTTGCAAGAGTGCTCCTGATGCTATAAATGAACTAGTTAATTGGGGTGCTAGGTTTCATACAGAGAAGGACGGGAGATTAACACAGCGATTTTTTGGGGCTCATACTTATAGAAGGACTGTATTTTACGAAGATTGGACTGGTGAGGAAATAATTCGTGTATTGATGGAGCAGGTAAGTCAACGAAAAATTGAAATCATAGATGATGTTTACATCTTAAAATTATTAAAATCAGTTGATGATGTAAAAGGAGAAGGATCAGCGACAGCAGCAGCGAAAGGAATAGGAGGAGAGGTCAGAGGAGCGCTTGGCATAGATCTTAAGAAGAAAGAGATTGTAGTGTTCGAATGCAAGTCTTTAATCCTTGCTGCTGGTGGCTATACACGAGTTTATTCAGTCAGTAGTTCCAGAGTTTTTGAAAACTACGGAGAAGGTGTGGCTCTTGCGTACGAAGCAGGCGTAGATTTGGTAGATATGGAAATGGTCCAGTTCCATCCTACTGGAATGGTCTGGCCAGAGAAAGCGGTAGGTACTCTAGCCACAGAAGCAATACGTGGCGAAGGAGGTATTTTGTTAAATTCAAAAGGTGAAAGATTTATGAAAAATTACTATCCAGAAAGAATGGAGCTAGGACCACGCGACATAGTAGCTCGTGCAAATTATAATGAGATAATCTCTGGTAGAGGTACCGAACATGGTGGCGTTTGGTTGGACGTAACTCATCTATCAAAGGAAAAAATTCTAGAAAGACTGCCTACAATGTATGAACAGTTCAAAAAGCTTGATGGAATTGATATATCCAAAGAAAAAATGGAGGTTGGACCGACTGCACATTACTCTATGGGTGGAGCCGTAGTAGATATAAAGTGTAGAACAAAGGTTAGGGGCTTGTTTGCTGCTGGAGAAGTAATAAGTCAGATTCACGGTGCTAATCGTTTGGGTGGAAATAGCTTACTGGACACAGTAGTTTTCGGAAAAATTGCCGGTAGTCAAGCAGCAAAATTAGCAAATGAAGTAGAGCATGGAGGGAAGACAGGAGAGTCACCGTCACATATAAGTAGGAACTTCAACAACAAAAAGAAAGAATTTGATGACAATCAAATCTTTATGGTTAAGGAACCAATTATGTTTCGTAATGAAATACAAGAATTAATGAAACAGAATGCAGGAATAATAAGAGAAGAGATAAAGCTTCAAGATGGATTGAAAAGAATTTTAGAATTAAAGAACGAGTTTTATTCCAAAGATAATATTATAAAAGGATTCGAAATTGATGATGATAATGCTGAAAATATTGTTTTAACATGGCAAGTAAAATCGTCGTTGATTTCTTGCGAGGCCATAATAAGAAGTGCATTGATGAGACAAGAGAGTAGAGGAGCTCACTACCGATCGGATTTTCCAAAGATAAATGACGAAAAATGGAAGGTAAATATCTATTGCAGGAACGAAGGAGAAAGAGGAGTAGGAGCAACAGAAATGGCATTGTTTAAACAGAATGTTAAAGAAATTAAAGAACCGTTGGCAGATTTGCTTTTAGCACACGTCAAAGCAGAACACCATCGTGAATTCGAATAATAATAATAGTGATAATAGTGATAAATGATGATACTGATATACAAATTAATGATTAATAATTCACTGATACACAAAGAAAAAGAAAAAATAAAATAAATACATTAAATAAAGATATCTTGATATGAAACGGGTAAGTTTGTATCACTAGTTTAAAGAATAAGATAATGCTAGATAAGCATTATTACTTTATTCTGACACAGTAAAATACCTATTCGATCAATCCAGTTGGATTATCTATTTATTCACTATTAGTGACCTTGCTCTTTTAAAAACATCAACCCACATCGACCATGTTAGCATCCCTGTAATAGTATTTCTCCTGTTTGGATGATAGGAGACTAAAGTCTTTTGACTATCTACACTATAGCAGGCTCGACTGGTAGCACTTGGGGCAGAAACACCAGCAAAACTATAGTTCTGTCATTGATTCCAATTTTTTTGTAGCCAAAGCCTTGTCTGTGTCCTCTTCTCCTTGCCTTATCAATTTCTTTATGGTGGCAACTGAAAAGTCCGCATCTTCGAAAAGGAAATGGGTTTTTTCTGGCCTTTCTATGCGCACGATATCCTTTATTATTGCACCCCGTCGACGGGCGAGTTTGTTGAACTCAAGTTCCATTTTGTCAAATTTGTCCTCAAAATCTGCATCATTGCCTTTCTCTTTAAACCTGGCGCAATTAATCATCAATAAATCATGCATCTACTTAAAAGTGATAAATGTCTTGACATGATTGTTGACAATCTGATATTGTTGTCTGTCTTGTCAGTGTAAATTATATCCCTGGCTCTATGTCAAGCTTCAAACATGTCTTGTGGAAGAAGTTTTTGATAGTGAGGAAAGATATTAACCAGATAAACTATTTTGTGTGATGTAGGTGAAGAGTCTATAACTTCACACAATGGAGTGTTACTAAGTAGTGCACCATCCCATAGATACCTATCATCTTTTTGCGTCCAAGCAATTCCATAGAAAGGAAAACCAGCACTTGCAAGAACATGTTCTACATCAATACTGATATGTTTGCTATCTGATATGACTGTTCACGTTTGTATATTTGTAGAAGTTAGATTAATCTGGGCCTATTTGATTTTCCTAAGTTGGTAAAATCAACATAACGACTCAGAGTTTTAAGTGGTGTTATATCAAAAAGTGGATATGGTGGCGGTCTAAATGGTTGAAGGAGATTGAAAACCCTGAGCTAACCCAAACTGGAAAGAACGCCTTATGATTTCCAAATATGGCAGAATACATAGATGCTAAAATAGCCCTCATCTCATCTGTAAAGTATACTGATGAAAATTGTTGCTGTAATGGTACAAGAGTTTCTGCAAGTTCTAGCCAAAAAATTTCAAGTTCTTTTGCAGAGCTTTTCCTACTTTCGTAATTATGAGAAGCTATAATAGCTGCATTAAGAGCTCGAATAGAAGTACCAGATACAATATCGAATTTTATTTTGTGTTTTGCTAGAGTTTATACACTCCACATTTATATGCGCCAAGCGAACCTCCTCCTTGCAGTACAAGAACTGTTTCTACAGGTGATTCTTTTTGTTTTTCTTCTTGTTGTTGTTTATTTAGGTTGATTTCCATAATATTGTATATCCTTACATCATAATCTGTTTATTAAGCGATGAGGATTTTTATTCCTTATAATCTCACTACTTGCTGATAGAAGATTTGATCAGTATCCCAAGGTTTGTTGACGATGTTTGCAAATTCATTATCATTACTAAATCGTACCTTAATAGTTATTATAATGAGAATTGATTATTTAATGACTAATCAATAGTTATTGTTACTAAAAAATAAGATTGGAGTAATGGCAGGATCTATCAGAGAAATAATTGAACACTTTTTTATTCCAGGACATTTATGTGTTCTAGGCGTACAGTTGTTCATCTCTCAATACCCAGTAAACTCTTCAACTTTGATTCTTTCTTTTGGAATTTGCAAGGCCTCTTGGAGCAAAGTTTGCATAGATTGTAGCATGCTAGGAGGGCCACAGATATAGAATAGGGAATTGTTCAGTTCGTTAGTATCTAAATACTTCAGAATCATTGCTTTGTCTATTCTGCCATATTCCCCTTTCCAATCACTTTTTGCAGATGAAGATGATTGCTCATGTTGTCCATCTTCTCCTTCACTAATTGTATAGATAATCTTTAGATTTCTATTAATGTTTGCCCAATCATCAAACTCTTTTTTGAATAAAATGTTGTTAATATTTCTGTTGGAGTCAAACATTATTATTTTTATTGGCAGTTGTTTGTCGGTAGCATACTTTATCATAGTTCTAAATGGAGTAACACCAATTCCACCAGAAAGAAATACAGCAGGTTTTGAATAATCTTGATGTAATACAAATTGTCCCTCAGGGCCTCTTACCTTGACTTTTGTGCCTTCCTCTAAGGTTAAAAGCCTCTTCTTATAGGGAGAATCCCTGATTCTAGTGCTGAACATTATAAAATTCTCAGTCGGAGAAGACGAAATAGTGAAGTGTCTGATCGGGCCCTTGGGATCATCATAGACTCCACCTATATCAAAAAAGGCAAATTGACCTGCAGCATAATCCAGTAATGAGGTTTGGTCTTGTAGTTGAGTATTCTGTTTACTAAATTTAAATGACATTACATCAGTACCTTCAACTTTATCTTTTTCTAATAGTGTTAGCTCAATCTGGGGAGATTTACTTTTACCTTGTTTCTTAATTAGTATGCTATTACCATCTACTTTTACTTCATAAGCTGGTTCGGGTTCACTTGCAGGGGGGCTTGTCACGTCTCCTGTTCTTACATCAAATTTGGATTGATGCCAGGGACATTCAACCTCATAACCTTCAAGTGTGCCATCAGCTAAAGGACCACCCTCATGTGTACAGATGCTGCCAATTGCATAGTACTTTCCCTCAACGTTAACTACACAAATGTGTTCACCATCAACTTCAACTTCTTTCATATGTGAAGACTGAATATCCTTTGTATCAGCAACTTTGACAAAATCCTCACTCAATACGAAGACCAATTTCATTATCGTCCTATCTCTAATATGGTTTTCTATTTGAATATCATATTTTAATGAAATAATAAAATTTATAAAAATGAATATATATTACTTTTAAAAATTCTTGCACTTTTAATATATTTAACCTTTGAAGGATTTACTTTTACATTTGTATAAAATAGAAACCAAAATTTAAGATTTGTAAGGTAATAAAAATAAAAAGATATTAAACTACGTCACATGGCTGAATGTCTGTAACATACATGCCTGCATTTTCCTGAAATATTAGGGGTAGATAAGTAGCCATTTTGGTCTTTAGTCAACAAAAGGTGTGAAACAATGGAAGTATGGTAATTTTGGACCATAGTAAGTCTATTCCATTCAAGTTTCTCTTACTCTTGAAGCCGATACCACCATCCCTATCGTCATCCTTTTCCCATTTAGATAATAATATAATAGAATAATATGTTGTATGGGTTTTCAATTAAATTACCTGACTTTGCAATCTTTTGTAATTATTCAAAATAAGATGTTTGCTACGAACAAAATATACAGAGCAATCTATATACACTGACAATCTGATATGTGATTGTGATAGCTTAATTTGACTTCTTTAGAAAAAGATGCCATAAACCTTCATCGTATGTTGAAAGGCAAGATTGAAATTCATAATCGAGTATCTTTAGACAGTGAAGCATCTAAAGACAAGAATGATACCCTTGAATTAATCTATACTCCTGGTGTTGCATACGTTGCCAAAGAAGTGAGTACTAATAAAGAATTGACATACGATTACACATCAAAATGGAATAATGTTGCAATTGTGTGTGATGGGACCAGGGTACTTGGTCTGGGCAATATTGGTCCAGAAGGTGCGATTCCTGTTATGGAAGGAAAATCCGTTTTGTTTAAAGCGTTAGGCGGCATAAACGCTTTCCCGCTATGTATAGACATTAAGGATAAAGAGGAGATAATTAGATGTGTAAAAGCAATACAGCCGGTATTTGGTGCCATAAATATAGAAGATATCGAATCGCCTAAGGTACTAGAGATAATAGAAAGGTTGCGCAAAGATCTTCAAATCCCAGTCTTCCACGACGATCAACATGGTACGGCTGTAATCACTCTTGCGGCATTGATAAACGCTCTTAGATTGCTTCACAAAGAAATGAATGCAATAAAAGTAGTAATAGCCGGTGCAGGTTCGGCTGGTTATGGTATATTTAGAATATTGCAAGAAGCTGGATGCAAAAATATTGTTGTAACAGATACCAGAGGAGCAATATCCGAAAACAGGATTGAGAGCAGTGGTTTAGATAATCGATACAAAAAGGAAATCTCTATCAAGACTAACCCTGAAAGACAGAGGGGAAGCCTTGATGATGTCCTTAAAGGAGCTGATGTATTTATCGGCGTATCAGGAAAGAGCGATATACTAACTAAAGAGATGATACAATCAATGGAACATGATCCAGTTGTGTTTGCACTCAGCAATCCTGACCCAGAAATACTTCCCTCAGAAGCATTAGAAGCAGGAGCAAAAATTGTGGCTACTGGCAGATCAGATTTTGTCAATCAGGTCAATAATGCACTGGTATTTCCATCTGTACTGAGAGCATTACTTGATCTTAGAATTAGAACATTAAGTGAGGATATGCTTGTAGCTGTTGCAAGTGCAATTGCAGATATAGTGGATAGCACTCATCTGAATGATGATTATATTATACCCAAAGTAGATGATCCCAGGATTATCCACATAGTTACTAGAACCCTAAGAGATGCGATTCAAAAACACATAGATAAGAAAAGAAGTCAGCAACAATAGCAATAATAACAATAACTATTATGCCATTGGTAACGAGATTAAGTAAAATAATAATAATAATTCCAATATAGCTGTTCCTACACGATTTGGTTAAAAAAAGACTGTAGTATTTGTAGCATGATGAATGACGACAACTCACCATAACGTTGACTATTCTCAATTATAGATGCTATAAAGGAACTATTAGGGAAATTATCACGTACATACATTACTGCTGATGGTAAAGAATTAAAAAGAGAGAAGAAGAAACAAACTAGCTAGCTACGATATTCTTAGCTTTCTCTTCAAGGTATTCCTTTAATGCTACTGCATTGTTAAATTTGGCCTCCTTTGTACTATGTAGTAACGTTATTGTTGATGATGATGTTGACTCTTCTTTTACTTTATTAAGAGTTTGATTAACTAAATCACTTTTCTTGTCTAATTCTTTAAAATATCTTTGTTTAAATTCATTCCACTTCTTTTTATCATGTCCAAACCATTTTCTTAATGAGTCACTTGGTGCTATTTCTTTTTGCCACAAATCGAATCTTACCTTGTCTTTACTCAATCCACGAGGCCAAAGTCGATCCACTAAAATTCTAAAACTATCGCTATTTCCTTTTGGATTATCATATATTCTTTCAACTCTTATCAATAATAAAAAACCTCAGTGTTAAATTGTCTTACAATGAATAAAAAGTATTTGTTTGGCGCAGTATTCTTCATTCTATTGATAATACAGTTTTGAGTTTCCAATAAAATTCTTGTTTTATAGAAACCTCTTTTTTACCTTCTTGCATATTATTCATGCTACAACTTCATTAATAATACGCTTGATCGAGTAATATAATGATCTAAATCTAAATGATGCATACAGATAATCTCGTATTAAGAGAGATAAGTGAAAGAGTTATTTATTGTAGTTTGTGTCCACGTCTACTATCATATATTAAGCAAGTAGGAGACAGCAAAGTAAGGAGATTTATCACTGAAGAGTACTGGGCAAAGCCCCTTCCAGGTTTTGGAGATCCAAAAGCACAGTTATTTATAATTGGATTAGCACCTGCAGCGCATGGTGGAAACAGAACTGGTAGGATATTTACCGGGGATAGTTCTGGGGATTGGGTTGTAAGAGCCATGTTCGAAACTGGATTTGCAAACAAACCCACTAGCTTATCTAAGAATGATGGACTTGTACTTAATGGGGCATATATGACTGCTGCCATAAAATGTGCTCCTCCTCTCAATAAACCAAATCCATCTGAAAAATCAAACTGTTCACAATATCTCTTGGAAGAAATAAAAGCACTGGAAGAAACTACAGAAGTTATTTTGACACTTGGAAAAGTTGCATTTGATACATATTGCAAACTATTTAAAATTGAAAGATTGACATTTATTCATGGTGCCTGTTACCGTGTAGAAGGTCAGAAGACTCTATTGGTTTCCTATCATCCGAGCAGGCGAAATACTAGTACGGGGAAGCTAACATGGCCTATGTGGATAGATGTATTTAAAAGAGCTCGGTCACTAATAGTGAATAAATAGGTTTTAAATGATTTGCTGAAAAGTACAATCGTGACACGACTGACAACATTGGATAAAGCAAGTGTGTTTGAACCACGATACCACACTCTCCCACTTGCGTTTTAAACGCGTAGCTGTAACTAGGGCTTACCATCTTCCCGTTATACAATAAGGTAATCTCTCAATAGGACGCCCATCCAAGAATCTAATAAGACAGTCCTTTGTACCGTCTGCGTATCTCTTTTGTGCTTCCAATATAGTTCCGGAATAATGCAGAACCTCCAATGTTCTTGGCCCATATTACAACAGTATTCAGTACTGACTGTGCACCAAGGTTAAATATTGGTACCTCGCATACCATGACGCATACATTCCCATTATTGTTTGCATAAATATGGAATGGGTGCCTCATTTCCACCAATATATATTACAGCAGGCAGTTTGAATTCAGAATCTACATATGATATCTGGTGCATTTGTAACTGCTCTAATATATTGTGTAAATAGATCCTATCATACCAGGCCCTGAAAAACCAACTATAAGTACTGGATAAGTTAATTTTGAATTAGCATAGCGTTTCTTTATTAGTTCATTTTGTATTGGTCTTACAGTAGTTTTGCCATCTGTTACCAATTGATCCTCGATTTTTGTATGAATGGATTCTGACGATGATGGTGATTGTTTGATAATTTGATGTCATTTCTATCGCTCATAGTTAATTAATTATAAACACTATGCCATAAAATACTTGACTTTACAACTCCATATGGAGTAGATAGATTTAACGGCATGCCAATAGATCCAGACTTTTCCAAGTCTTCCTCTACTCCCTCCTTCCTTCTTATGTCTGCTTTTCCCTATTTTCCCTTTCCCATTCCTGTCTTGTTATCATGGATACATCTGGTTTAAAGATGAGATCTGAGATCCAGTCACCAAGAACCTTTAATTTCTTTCTTGCAGTTGGAAGATTAGCTAAATAGTACGTACGCCATAGCCACCAAGCTAGAAATCCATATAACTTCACATTATTAAATAATATAGCAACTCCAGTTCTCTTTCCAATTTCTGCCATCATCCCTTTAGTTTTATAATCAAATTTCACCTTATTTTTCTCTCCTTCCTTCCCTTTCACTGCTAATATTATATTTTTTGCAGCAACTTTGCCTTGTCTAATAGCATGTTGTGCTGTCGATGGATAAAGCTTTCCTGTGTGAGGATTGGGTATAGATGCACAATCACCAAGCGCATAAACTCCACTATGGCTGATCACTTCTAAGTAACAATTAACCGCTATTCTATATTCTTTGTCATGTTCACAAGGAAGGTCAGCTACTAACTTGCTTGGAGTTATACCCGCAGACCAAATTAGAGTATAACAAGGAATTATTGTACCATCGTATAACTTTACGCTATTTATAGTTGCTCCAGTAACAAGACACTTCATCATGAATTCTACACCCTTAACTTTCAGTTTTTCTAATGCAAATTCACCTAAGTTCTCATCTACTTCTGCTAGTAATTTTTCATTTGTATCAATAAGCATTACTCTTACTTCTGACTGGATATTTTTATAATAATCCTTAATGGATTCACGGATAAAATCATTAATTGCTCCTACGGTTTCAACACCGTTGAATCCTCCTCCTGCTACTACAAAGGTTAGTAGACTTTTTCTTAGTTCCACATTATCTTCTTCAAGGCTTGCTTGTTCCAGAACATTTATGATATGATTTCTTAGAATAATAGCATCATCTATACTCTTCATTGTAAAAGAATATTTCTGCACATCATCCATTTTAAAGAAATTGTTCTCACTTCCTAATGCGATAACAAGGTAATCATATTTCAATATGCGTTCATGCCAACCATTTGGTTGAGATTGGCTGCCGATTGCATGAGTCAAAGTAATCTTTTTGCTATTAAGATCTACAGATTTAACTTTGGCATGATAGAATTTGGCTTTTTTACAAAATGCTCTGACTGGTGTTACTATGTTTCTCGTTTCGATCATGCCAGACGCTACTTCAGGAAGCATAGGAGTAAAGAGAATAAAGTTATCTCTACTAACCAAAGTAATTTCAATAGTGTTATTAGTATTAAACTCCTTCTGAAGCTTTTTCAGGACTTCAATACCTGCGAAACCACTACCTAAAATTAGTATATGTGTAAGAAAACTTGACCGATTTACAATTTGTTCACAATCTCTAGACATATCTGATCTTTGTTTGACGTCTAGCCATATCTGATTCTATATGTATTCGTCAAAGATAAAAATGCTCTGTAGAGATCCTGCTTTTGATAGAGTTAGCTATATCTTTCTAAAAACATATGACATAATGGACATCGAAGGAATCTATCTAAAATACGTTAGAGTAGCTTTATGATATATCGTGTTTATGCTATAATAAATCAATCACATGTACAATTAAACAGGAGTCTACCAAGGAGAGTTTCTAGAAATACAAAATGGAGTGTAGGAGGTATTACTACGATTCAAAACCTGGCACGAATCAGTACAATTGTGTTAACCGATTAGAGTGAGTGGAGATTATACTTGTCTTCTTTCGATTTCCTGCAACCTATCTGATAATGATGCTAGTTGATCAGATAGTTGTGCTATAGCATCATTTTTATTTTTATCACACTGTCATGAAGATTGATTTAATTCTCACTATTCATCTACCTTAGTCTGTATATCGGCGCCCTGTTTTTGTTGTTGATAGACATTAAGGAATGTTAAACAGGGTTCGATTTTGCAAAATATATTGACCTTTTCCGATTCCTTTTGTACCAATATGTAGAACTAGATGACCTATAAAATATTAAGTAATCCGCATAACTCAAATTGGATAAATTGTATTTAGGAACTCTACAAACGAGCTGCTGACGATTGTCTTTATTGTCATTTGCTATCTTTTTCCCTTATCAAAGATGGCTTGATAATTGCAACTTTGTATAGCATTAGTTAATCTATTTTTGTGTGGAAGTATATTTTATATAAGTTAACCTCAAGATATAGATATATGAACAGATACTAATATGGAGAACATATGACTAATAGCAGATGAAACGTAGTTATTCCAAAATGTTTTACGATCAAAGAAACAGGAAGGATGAAACCATAATGTCAATCATGAAACCCTTATTAGGAGAGCATTTGATCTAGGCTGAAAAGATCGTAAAATAGAGAACAACCTCCAATATGTACTGATTGAATAATCTCATAACATTGATAATATTTTCTACGTAGCCTGAGTAATTATAATATATATAGTAGGGGACAAAGAAAGCACAGAACCTAGTATTTCTAAAATTATGCTTGACTTTGTAGCCTGACTTTGTATAGGAGATAATTCTTTATTAGGTTTTAATATAAAGATTTCAGTAACTTTCAGACTTTACAGAATTTGACTTTGAGAATACAGCAAAGACCATCCAAGTCTACAACAAATCCAAGTATTTAGAAATTTTCAACTGTCTTATCCATCATTGTTTCCATCTA
>JBQCDO010000273.1:0-2943 GCA_051961195.1 Nitrososphaeraceae archaeon
AAAAGAATGTGTTAGGCCTTCTGAACTAACACTATAGATTTGGCTTTACTGTTCCTGCTACTATACCCAGCGGATACTTAAGCGTGTCTACTCTTATAATCACATTTCCAGAGAGAATGTCTTTTACGAGTGCTGACATATCCTTAGGTCCACGAATGAAATCAGAAGAAGTGAAATTGCCTGATAGACTCGCAGTATTCGCCTGGCCACTCAATCCTTTCTGTGTCGCACTTCTTAAGACGACTATATCAGCGACTCTACCTCCTGTTGTATGAGATAATGTCACATCTTTGACTGTGTCCACAGGTCCACCTGTAATGTTGTAGGTCATAGTTTTTCCATCGCCCACTAATGCGAGTTCAGCTTGCGCTTTAGCGTCCGTCTTAACTGGAGGCATGACACTTTTTCCATTGAGCACTGCACCGAAATGGGTCTTGCCTGCGTTGGATCCACCGTTCGATTGGGCGTATAAAGTTGGAGGCATGGTTGTAACTGTGGCTGCCGTAATGACTGCTATTGACATCAAGCTAACCAACACTGAAAGTTTTATTGCATTCATATTTGATGATTATGCGAAAAGGCTAGTATATAGGCACTGTCCAGGCCTTAGTAAAATGTGGAACCTAATTGTAATTTGTAAAATCTTGTTATGATATGAAACCAGTAAATATGATTAAGGTCAGACTATAAAATTATGCATGTCGCGAAGAAATAACACAAGGATTTATTTCAATTCGAAATATAGAACTAACTGTACAGCTGAATGAGAGTAAAAGGCTCGACCTAAGAGGGATGACAGAACGACAAATTGTCGTTCTCTAGGCAAGAGTAACAAGACAACAACTGCTGGTCAATATTGATGGAAATACAAGATAAGAAAAATATCGGGATCGTTGAGGTTGTATTTACTGCACAGGTTAATTCTTATAAGATAGCTAGCTGTAATTTAAATAGTAAATGCTGAGAGTGCAGAATCGATAAATTATGTCTGATAGCAGCCCTGGACGAAGTGTATGATGTGCTAGATTAGAAAATTCAAAAAATAGAAAAATGTCATCCATGATTGAAAAGATCTAGATAGAGGAGGTTACGCAAATCCCGTTAAGTCTTGACAATAGAAGGTGATTACTCATTATTTACACTCATAGTAGTTGGAAGGTCTTTTGTCAATTTCATTAATGTTTGTATGTCAATATACAACAATATCATATCGGTTGGCTCGTCTATAATCTTGCATTTCACCTGCATTTGTTCATTTTTCTCAGTCTCAAAAAGGACATCGCCTGTACCTGAATCTATCTGCAAGTCATCCGGAATTACCAACTTATTTTCCAATGATTCTTGAATGTTTATTTTGAATGATTTCTGGCCGAAATATGCAGATCCAGAAATATAGCCATCTCCTAAATTTACTGTCAAATTGAGTTTCATGTATAACATGCTATTGGCGTCATCATTATTATTCTATTCCCATCATTCCAAAAATAATTTACCATTAAGCTACTTGGCGGACGTCAGTACTCTGATCATTATACTTGCAAAATCGATTTTGTCTTATCATAAGATTCCATTAGTTTTGTTATAAATTCTCAGGTTCTCCTAGAGCAGTATAATGGCCTCTCAGACCATATTTCTTGATCAAAATGAGATCAGCGTCAGTAAATGGTAACATGATCAGGCGAAAGTGATATTGCAACATCATCTAAATCACTTACACGTGACTCAATGCCTCTTAGTCGGGTTGATATTGCTGAATACACCGGTTCTTTGGTGTTTCGCGTAGATGACGCCATTTGGTGTTCAAATCATTATTAGATTTGCAACATCATGAGTGCCGTGATGCTGGGAATTGCGGTTCTCTTGGGAAGTATGGTATACTGTAACACAGTAAGTGCAAATAGTCAAGAGTGACGCGATTGTTACGATAGGCATATGCCTCAAGACGAAACAGGATATAGTATCTGTATAGGTGAAATAGGAACTCCGAATCCAGACCATGGAGATTCAGGTCAATAGAACCTATTCATTTTTTATTTTATCTTATTTTATCGAAGAGCGATTAATCTAACTAAGTAATGAAGACAAGCAATTATAATCTCGATAGTTGCTCGAATAATCCGTTGTTATTGGCTGTTACGTATATTGATAATGGACTACATATTGTGCTCTGCCAAACACTGAAAAAATGCAGCCAACGAAGTCAAATTATGCAATTAGGTGTCATTGCTGTGCTTGTATTGACAACTGTAGCTTTACTATTAATGTCATCCGTTCTAGTCAAAGTATACGCTCAAACTCCTCAATCTGAACAATCTAAACCAATAAAATGCCAGACTGGAGCTCTAATAGGATATGGTGACACGATATTCGGATTAGCGGATGTGTGTACCAACGCCAATTCGATTGATGTCGATATTACTACAAACTACATTCCTCAGCCCGGTAAAGTTTTTGAAGCCTGGCTTGTAGATGATTTTTCAAAGGGTTCGGACTACGCACTAAGTATGGGCAAAATATTGAATTCTGGTGGCTAAAGATTTCAGGAAGTAATGAAGAATGCAACAACCTATACAGATATCGTGGTGACCCAAGAGCCAACTGGTGATCTCAGCCCGCTACCATCTTGGTCTAATGCATTAGCACAAACATGGTTACTACCACCGTTTGGTCAATAGTGTGCATAGCGTCAGTCAATCCGTTCTCCTGCATTTTTCATAATTTATCGAAAGAAACAGTTTAACATTGTTAGAGATATGCTCAAATATGTGCTCTAGCAATAGATTGTCATGCAAAATCCTTTCAAATTAACTCAATTGAGCGTTGTATCGATAACAATATCTGGATTCCTTTTATTTAGTATTTTGAGCATTTCACTGAACCAAATCCAATACGTATTCTCACAATCCCCTGTTAACTCTACAACAAGCAAATCAAATGAGAATT
>JBQCDO010000274.1:0-7454 GCA_051961195.1 Nitrososphaeraceae archaeon
TTAGTAAGAAGTTAGTCAATATTTATATATTATAATGCGAGAATAGGATAAAATAAAATATTACTAGTTGATACTTGTGTTAACAAGTTAAATGTCGGATTAACCACGCTAGGATATTGAATAAGATTTACCGATAATTTTAAGAAACCTATTTAGAACCTTTCTGAACTAGTATAAGGATAGAATATTATCGTCATTTAATGAGCCAAACTATAATACTTTAAATTTGCATTGCTACTCCATACTATGTTTCTGTATGGTCTAGAGGATTGATATATACATAATTTGTTATTAATGACAGGTATGGAGAAGATTACTTTAAAAGAAGCGCGAGAAATGGCTACTTCAAAATTAAATATGTTAAATGTAATTTGAAAATCCATGGAATTTGAGGCAAAATTGAAGATAGGTTAATAATTACAAATTATAAAATACTTTATCATTTACTTTTATCACGGAATAAGTATACATATTTTTCCTTACTATTCATTTACAAGTACTTCTTTACGTATTAATTCCAAAGCATTTTCACTATGTTTCTTTTGTTTATCTTCTCTTGCTGCAATACGCTCTTTTTCTCTTAAATCGACTGCTATTGGCGATGGTGTTTCCGACCATTCCTTGATCCATTCTTTAATTGTGATGAAGCTGTTTTCGGCCGCTCTTCTTGTGAACCCATCTATGTCGTGTCCTGCAACCTGTGTTAGTTCATCGATGATTTCCATTAGTATAGCATCTGGCTTTGAGGGCTTGGCATCAGGATCGGCAAACGCAGTACATGCACTGGTTCTGATAAGTGACCGTTCGTCTCTCAATAGCTCCTTTAGCCTCCCAAATACATCAAAATTGACTTTTTTCTCTTTATCCAACAGGAATTTACCTAATGCAGGAGTTGCAGCACGACGCACCAAGTCATGGTTTCCGTATCTACTTTTATTAATCAGAAAAGTTGCAACTTGGGAAACAAGTTGCTTGTCGTCATCTTTGAAGAACTCCTTTAATCCATTAATTGCCGACCTGGCTGGAATATTTCTAAATGTGTCAGTTCTTTCTGCAACATTTTTCAGTATTGAGATCATTTCCTCCTTTCTACTTTTATCCAAGATATGCTTGCTACTTTTTCCTAATGCGGTAGCTGCCTCTCCTTCAACAAAATAGCTAGGATCACTATGCTGCTGAATCAAGGGTACAAGTAGATTGATAGAATCTTCTTTTTCGAAGACACCAATGTTTCGTACGACTGCTCTTCTGGATTTAGGATTTTTTATCCCGGAAGAAAAACAATCCGCTAGAGCTGAATATGCCTTATCAGTTTTTAGGTGGTCGTTTGCATTATTATATGATCCGAGCGTATTAGCTGCTTCAACTGACACTGCCCAAAACGTATCCTTATTCAAAATTAGATTTTTTAATACTTTAACTACATTATCTGAAAATTTGTCTTTAAGGGCACGGATTGCGTCTATCTTGGAAAATATTGTGTCACCACGTTCCAATTGTGTTATGAGAAGGTCTTCTGGAGCCTTCGTAGACTTGATTTCTTTTAAAACTTTGAAATATGGATCAATCGAAAAAGTTTTGATTTTCATCTTGCGGCCTTGACTGTCAACTGGAATTTCAAATTTTTTTTCTGTCACTTTTCCCAATATTTGGATATGTTCATCTAATCTTTTTTCTTGACTAGAACGAGTACTACTACTACTATTACTTTTACTATTACTACTACTATTACTATCACTACTACTCTTACTATCACCAACGCCATCAGGAGGGAAAGAAAAAACAAAAACTATCTCAAGATCAATATTAAACATAGTCCCTTCCTGCACCTGTGTTACTTTTAATCTCAAGTTCTGGGCGTCTTGTAAAAATTCTACGTCTAGCTCTGGATGGCCTGCTCCAAATACCCACTGATCAAAGAAATGTTCCAAACTCTTACCCGAGACATCTTCAAGAATTTTTCGTAGATCATCTGTTTCAGCAGTTTTAGTTCCGTAAGTATCTACGTATTTCTTTAAACTCTTCCTAAAGAAGTTATCTCCAAGATAATTTCTGAGCATATGTAAAATGCATCCTCCTTTCTTGTATGAATGTGAATCAAAGAGATCGTCTGGGTGTTTATACACTTTAGTTACGATAGCTCTCTTGTATAGACTTCTTGCTTCATCTAAATAGGCATCAGCCATCTGCACCATATAGTTTTGAAACTCTTCTTTGCCTCTACTGGCTTCGCAGTATAAGGCTTCAAAATATGTCGCAAACCCCTCGTTTAGCCAGATGTGTGGCCAATCTTTACAGGTAACTAGATCTCCAAACCATTGATGAGCTAGCTCATGCGAAATAACGTCATCGCTGGAATAGTCAAGTGACGCTTTCTTATCGTACAGTATATTTCGTGTTAGAGTAGTACAACTGGTATTTTCCATTCCACCCAATTCAAAACCTTCAACTGCAACCTGTGAGTACTTGTTGTACGGATAGTTTGTATTGAAATATTCCTCAAAACACTCGATCATCCTTGGAGTATTTTGGAAGTTCCGTATGCCATACTCCTTATCAAAATCCACTGGCCAAAAATATGATAACTTAATCTTCCTTTCGCTCCTGCTACTCATATATTCTTCATCTCTTCGGCCAAAATTACCTATCACAACTGACGTAAGGTACGCGGGGTTGGGAATTGATTCTTCCCAAACATGTCTTGTTAGTTTTTTGTTAACAGTATTGTCCTCTCCTTTTTTCACTTGGTCTATTGCCATTTCTGTTCCATTCGATATAACTACAAAGTTTTCTGGAACAGTAACCTCAACTTTCTTAGCATATTTAACCTGGGGTTGATCGATACATGGGAACCAATACTTTGACTCTACTGATTCCCCTTGTGTCCAAGCCTGTATGTTCTTTTTACGATGAAATTCGTCAAATTCAATAAAATGAAAGCCACTTCTTGGTTTTGTTATAACGAGATTATTATTGATGTATCGGTAACCAGCAGAATATTTGATGGTGAGGTTTAAGCTATCACCTTCTGTCAATTTCCTAGCAAACTTGACAATTAATTTATCATTATTAGTCCTGAAATCCAATTCTTTGATATCGTTAGCATTTTCGATATTGTCAATTGAAGGATCAGAAGAGACCACTTTATCAATTTTCATCTCTGCTATATCGAGTTCCAATTCATCAATCTCGCGTCTTGCAGTAATTTTTAATACCTCTTCGCAATCAGTAAGAGTCTTTGATTCAAAATCAGGCATTATTCTAATCACCATATATTTGATATCAAATGGCAATATCGGCAAATAATGAGTAGTACTACCAGGAAAAGCGAAGACTCTGGTTGATTTATGGTCTGTTTGCATGGATGATAAGCGAATGTTACTATTTGGCATTATAAATATGTCGTCATTAGCTGAACTGGAAATACAGCCGTTCGATATTTAGCAAAGTAAAGGTACATTATTATTATCATTATTATTATTTATTGACCTAATGAAAGAGTTGTGATAGAGACACACTGTTTGAAACTTTCCAATCTTGTAAAAGCAACTAAAATATGGTTATGTCTTCAATACACACATCTCCTTTGATAGTATTTCGAGATAGGTATTTATCTACACATGCCTACCTCCGCTGAAGAGTGCATGCGGAGGTGTTAGTATATGATATGCTGCCAACAAGAATTGTTGTTGTTATTGCTCCTATGACTAGCAGTGTCACGCCGTCGTTGAGTTTCTATTAATCTTCCTGTAAGACTTGAATTAGGAACTCTGATCTTCATTTTGTTGCTGATAATGTGACGTGAAGCGCTAGTACAAGACTACATACTTGTCTGCCCTAGATGTTTATTACTTAAATTTCTAAAAGATACAAATCAATTATCAAAATACTTACTCATTCTTCAGGAAAATCAATCTGATTTATCAAAGGGCATTAACGTTCTTAATGGAGATAAATCATAAGGACGCATAGTATCTATGAATCATCATGAAAGTATAAAAAAAGAAGTTATTATGGCTGCAACATTTCTGATACTCGGTTCAGCTATGTCATTGACTATAAGTGGTAACAATGTTTTTGCCAAGAATACACAAGCAGCATCACCAGAAAATCCTTGCGGAAACAAGCCATTTGCGTTAAATATCAAGTGTGAGAATATAGCATCTCAGGCTGATGGAAGCGATAATGCTGTAAATGCCTCGAGTTTACAAAGATAATCCGCTTTACAATTCTTTTGTCAGTCCCTTTTTTCATTTTTCTATTTGTCTTGTAGTTGTGTAAAAATTATTCTGAATGAATCTCATATATAATAACCCATATTATGGTTTTAGTTCAAGTGACCACAAGAACTGATTCAGGCTGGATGATCATTTATGTGTATAAGGGCTTTGGTTATCGAGTACTGAAAGTATCAAGCTACATTCTAATGAGAGAAGACTAAGAAATCGATATTAATTGTAGTTTATTATTCTTGTTATAATTATAATTATCATTTTTATTATTATAACTTCGCACTCATAAACTGGTGCTGTTGAATCAGTAATAACTAAATTGCATCCATTCTGCCCATGAGAAATCTATAAAATTATGATGATGTAGATAGTAATAGCATTATCATTTTTGTCAAGAACTTTTTATGAAGCTAAATTACAAATAAAGAATGATTGACAATATCTGCCTATGTCATAGGAAAACATTCTCTTAAAGAGGTAAATATTTCGGAGCCTCTGTCAGTTAGGAAAGAGATGAGGGAACATCCAGAAGATTCATTATGGATCCACGCGGATGATCGTGGTGACATATTTCGTTTACAAGACGTTTTCGGTCTACATCCACTAGCAGTAGAGGCTATAGTTCATACACATCAACCTTCTAAGGTAGAAGAATACGACTCGTATTTGTTTACAATAATGGACGGTGTAAGGTATGGAAAACAAGATGTGAGTGGAGTCAGAACAGGAGAACAAGATGAGAATGTAAGCAACAGATCTAGCGATCATAAGTATTCCGATAGTGATCTTGAAGAAGATGATTTGTATATCTTTTTGGAACAGAGGTGGATAATTACCATTAATTTCAATAGTCAACAGCTTGAAAGCAATATTAAACAAAGATTAAGTAGAAGTTTGACACCTTCCTATCGGTCTAAATCAACTCCATTATCAGAGCAACAGCAACAACGCCAAGAACAAGAACAATCATCAACTAGCCACAGAAATGTGGAAAGCAGATATAGCAGAGCAATATGTGAAATAGTGTACCGTTTTGCAATAGAAGAAGTTATTTCAAGTTACCACCCCATACTGAGTAACATTAATATTAAATTGGAACAAATTGAAGATCAAGTAATACTTCATCGGCCTACTCAGTCGCAACTTTTAGATACACTTTTAATTAGGAGAAAACTCGCTTTCTTGGAAAGTAACCTAGCAATGGTAACAGCTGCATTTACCGATCTTATCAATGGAGCTATACAGAATGACCTTAGCAGGGATTCCCAAAGACACATTCGCTCGCTAAATGACAGAGTGACATATTTAAAAAATAGCGTGGAGAATATGTACCAGAGAGTTATCAACCTGCGTGAGGCTTATAATTCCTCTTTGAATGCAAACTTAAACGAAACCATAAGAACGCTCACAGTGATCGCTACGATAATTCTCCCTCTTACCTTGATAACTGGGATATATGGTATGAACTTTGACGTAATGCCGGAGCTTCATTCACCTTTCGGATATTATTACTCTTTATTATTAATGGGAACAGTAGCTGGAGGTATGGTCATTTATTTCAAGAAGAAAAGATGGGTTTAACGTTCTGTACTGTATACATCCTGAAACTGGACAAGAATGAATTCTGCTAGTCTGAGCATCGATATGACGATTGGGAAGAATGTATATGCTAATTGATACTACCAATTTTATCTTAATTCGACTACCATCATCTTTGGCTACTATGTGACTAAAAGAAAATCGTTGGACGGCCCGTACTATAAGCCTATCACATTGACAGCGTTACCATCGCCATGGATTTGACTGGCCAAGTTCTGACAGCTAATCTTCATCGCCAAATTTCCATTACCGCAAAAGTTTGCCTGAGCGATTGTTTGACTTTGTTTGTTGTCATTACTACCACCACGATATTTTTTCTTACACTTGGCTAATACATCTTGGCTAACTGCCGCTGCAGTTATTAATATGCCTGCAATTGCTGCGACTGCAATGATAGTTATTAGTATTTGACTTTTCATCTGTATTTATGATTGTAATGTATTGATATATTTCAGTTAAGGAGTTGGACTAGCTATTTTTGATATATTACTTCCATATTTTCTTTTGTTATAAAAGATAATTGTACAATCAGCGTGACAATTTTTTTAGTATCGATAAATTTAAAATATTTTCTATAAAAATTAATACTAAAAGAAACATATATAAAAAAATTTGCGTTAAGTTCTAAGCTTATCGTTGTTCTCTATAATAACTGTACCTTGACAAGATGAAGACAATAATCATATTCTCCATACTTGAAATTGAGTCTGTTACAATTTTATATATTAGAAGAAGTGAAAATATATTTATATAATTATACTATTTTCGTAGTGCAAAGACTCTATTGGCTGGCCATGGAGGATATATTGTAGCTAGATAAAATCTGGTTAACAAAATTTTCGACAAATTCTATTTGTCAATGGTTAATCAAGCGTAGAGATAGGTCTAAATCTCAACCGCAGACGCAATTATCAATTTGATGAAAACCAATCCAAAATCCCATTTTTCAGGGACAAAATAGATCATTTAATCTCAAATGAATTAAGCATCATAATTACATCAGGTAAGTAAACTGGATACTTGTTGGCATTTGCACTATATACAAAGAAATATGCGGTTCCATTGTTTACTGTGATTATTTCCATAGTCTTTCTATGACCCACAACTTCAGCTCCAAAAGATGGAGAACTATCTACAATGTTAGTCGCATACACTATCTTGTACGCAACATTATGGCTGTGTCCAAGTCTCTCAGGATGTGATTCGTAAAGTTGAAAGCTTCCATCACTTTCCAATTCATTAATTTCTTCTCTTACGTAATCAGATAATGATGCTGCGGCAGTCTGATTACCACCAATTATGTATTTAGCTATTCCAACAAAATTGCTTTTACTAGTAGTCGCTTCAAAATCAGGGATCAAAAAGCTAATAATGGGGGTAGCATGAACTCCTGTAAATTGAGTAGAGAAACCTTTATTCTTTATCCAGCTAGACGAATAGGAAACATTAAAGGGTTTTTCATCTGCGACTAAGAAACCTTTTTCTTTTGCTGGTGGATCAGATTTTGAACCCGATGAGTTATAAATTGGAGGGTGATAACCACCTACTGTTGCGTCAGGATTATCTGTAAAAAGATTTGAGGCAATAGCTCCAAGGACCCTATTGGACTGGTTGCTAGATGAC
>JBQCDO010000275.1:0-2984 GCA_051961195.1 Nitrososphaeraceae archaeon
ATACTTTTCAACACTAAGGACCAGGATTTACTGCATATTCATGAGGCTGAGGATGAATCTAAGAAAACCTCAAAACAAAAATCCTTTGAAATTCTTGACCTGGAATTAAAGCCTTTTCAGAATGTCACCTACTTTCTTCCGAGAGGAAAGGATGGAAAACCTAACTCATTACATGTACCTGAACAAAACACAAAAACTTATTCATATGAGCTAGAAGATGTTTACGATAGACTAGAACTTTTATTCTCGGAAATATATGATCCTCATTATAATTTATCGTCCATTATAAATTATATTTATGAATCCTGGCCTATTAAAAAGGCCCATAGGAAGATAAAGACATGGACAGATTTGTACAAATTCAATGACTATCCTGCAGGTATAATAACACACAAGTCCACCTTACTATACTTTCAAGCACATCTTTACCGATTTAGAAAATCTGCTTTGTTTGTAGACAAAAAATTGACAAGTACTTACCTTGGAAAGGAAATTAAGGAAATGAATAGTGGAGATATTTTTGTAATAGACATGGCAATGCTCCCTTCAATTGATGAGCAATCATTCATTATAGGCGACGTAATGAAGAGCATTAATGAATTGTATGCTGCAAGATTAAACACACAGACAAATTATCAAAATAAGCAAAAAGAAAGAAATGAGGACGATCAAGCACAACAGAAGGTAAAACCAAAGTATGTAATGATATTTATAGATGAGATCAACAGATTCGTGCCTAAAGACAGGCCTGGGGGAAAGCTTAACGCAGTTGCAGAACAGATAATGAAGTCGTTAATTGGTGGACGATCTAGAGGAACAATTTTATTTTCAGCTCAACAATTCAAGAGCACTGTGGATTACGCTTTGCATGAAAATACAGGAACACATATAATCGCAAAGCTAGGTTTATCTGAACTGGCTACTTTTCCATATAGTTCAATTGACAAGTATACAAAATCGAATATCGTGAGGTTAAATAAAGGTGAATTGGTATTAGTTCACCCCGCCTTCAGGTATCCAATCCGGATAAAATTTCCTAAGGCCTATTTTGGAAATTAGGGAATATAGATTTAGCAATGATTGGCATCGATGCACATTCACCTTGCAAAAAACTTCATTTTCATAGACGGTATCGCTATTTCCAGCTTTTTCTTTCCTCTGGGTGCTCTATAGCATAATTAATTCAGGCCTATCTGGATAATCGATATATTAATTTACATGAACAAATGTTTTATGTAAAATAGTATATAGTCTATAGAATTTATAATGTATAAGCAAGAGAAGGCACTCAACCGCTCATATTATGAAGGAGGAAAAAGAGACGCAATCCAATCCTGTGTATAAAGAGACTTTGTGGGAGTGGCGTTCTTTTGGCAGACCAGATCCTAATATCTACAAAAACATATTGAGCCTTCCAATAAAAGTTGGGAAGTCAATTAAAATGCTGGATCGATATCTTTGTAAACCTGGATGTGAAGTAAACATCAAGCTTAGGGACAAAGATCTGAAGATAAAATCTCTTCTTTGTAAGACCAATACCGGGATAGAACAATGGGCTACAGAAGTCTACAATTTTCCCATTTCAGCTAGTGTATTCAGAAAGTTAACTAGCGCTTTAAAATTAGAGATAAAGGAAAGAGAGGTCGAAGATGGAAAGCAGTTATTATCAATATTATCTCATGCTTCAAAATCAATCAAAGTAATAAATGTACAAAAGCAACGTGAGCTACATATATGGCCACCAAATAGCAAAGATGCGGTAACAATAGAGTTAGCAGAAATCAGCAAACCAGAATGTGTAACTACGATCAGTGTAGAACATCAGAATTTGAAAAAGGTGAGCAAAGCATTGGAGCTCTTACAATTAGTTTCAGCGTCCATGAAGGTTCTCAATTATGTGGATTGCCTCAAGGTCTGGGTAGACCAAGGAAAGTTATTTGAATAATGGGGTCTAAAAGACTAACACATATACACCTTCTATCATGATTGCTATCAGTACTATGCCATCATTACTTACTGCTAAACACTTTGCTTCAAAAATGGATGAAAACATTAAAAGAGTAGAAAGTAGAGACAGCGACTATATTAAGGATTCAAATGAAACTAACATTCACGATATAAGAACTGCTGTTAGAAGGCTAGATGCAACATACAAATCTTTACCCAGGAAACTGCGACGTAAAAATAGGGTTAGCAAATATATGGCAACGAGTAAACGACTTTTCAAACTAAATAGCCAAATTAGAGATTACGATATAATTGGAGAAAAACTGCAAAAGTACTCTTCGAACTCTGGATATAAAAATATTGCAGAACTATTGAAAAAAAGAAGAGAAACTAAATTAGCTAGCGCAAGGAAAGCAGCTCTATCGTTAAGGGACAGGAATCGACCTCAAATTAATGAAAATGACATACCTCCAAGTAAGCTCGAGGCGAGATTCAATAAGATAGTGTCTAGACTAGTCGAAAGTATCGAGCTGGATCTTCCAGTAGTACTGACAAATCCAGATAAAACTAAAGAGTTACACGAATTAAGAAAGGATTGCAAAAAGCTTCGCTATTTATTAGAGCTAATCCCACATCATGACGACAACAACAGCAACGATAAGAAAGTTAATAGTAAGGATATAAATGCAATGATTACTACGTTGGAGGATATACAAGACATTCTAGGATCTATACATGATAATGATACCATGATATCCTTTCTCAAACAAGTTAGTCGTAAGAACAAGAACAAAAAGGACGTTAATCACATCCTTCATGACGAGATATCAGAAAGAGCTAAAAAATATGAGGATTTAATTCAATTCTGCAAGCGAAACCTCTCTGATAATTCACACAACTTTCTTAAACAGATAGCACTTATGGGATGAACAGTAAGAAGAAAAGAAAGAACACGAATAAGTCCATTAGAAAAGGGTAAGTATAGAAGTTGCCCTCACCAGATAGACTAGAACCAGGGACAAACCCACCAGACGAAA
>JBQCDO010000276.1:0-20409 GCA_051961195.1 Nitrososphaeraceae archaeon
CTCTTTGAGTCTGTTACGGTTTATATATGGTGATGGCTTTGACGTATTCTAACAATGAGTTACGGAGGTTTTAGAAGGAACGACAATATCGTACCTAAACCAGTGGAAACTGGAAAGGAGTATGACGTCCAAATCACCGAGATTAGTCGCAAGGGGGACGGTATAGCCAGGATACAAGGATTTGTAATCTTTGTGAAAAACGGAACGGGAGGCCAGAATGCGAAGATACGTGTGATTCAGGTAGGGAATAGATTTGCCACCGCTGAAATAGTCGATGGTAGTTCCGGCTCGACTGAAGATATGACCACATCATCAGCTGCACCGGCATCAGAGCAGTCTAGTTCCTGAGCTAGATCAGACCATCATCGTCGAATATTTTTATTTACTTTGAATATTTTTATTTACTTTGAATTTCCCTCATCAATATAGAAAATGCGCTCACTATACTCAGCCGGGCTAGTTATCAAATTTATTATCGACTTTTTTAGCTTTGCTTCATCAGGCTGCCGACCTTCTATACTGCCAGCTAGGACCAAAAAGGATTTTATAGAAGAGTCCAGAACGTCTGATAGTTCCTGATTTATAGTTGTAATGAGAGGCCTTAGAGCTCCCTTAAAGACCTCAGATCGTGCCCTTACGAGTCCTGAAACTTTTCCTGTAGGGGCATCAGGACCCACAATTACAATTGCCCCTACCGAAGATTTGAATTTGGACGGATCCTCAGCTGAACCGTCGACGGACATCGAATTGACTGCTCCCTTAATTAACAAATAAGGTATATTTATATACGTGTCAACTAGCGACTGCCATTCGTGGCCTTGGAAAGATAATATCTGGCGGCTATAATCAAACTCCCCGGTAAAGTGGATCAAGGCGAAAATTTGGCCGAATTTTGATTTAACCAAACGCATTAGCCGATCGACTTCCTTGTCTTTCAGATACTCTATCGGGTGCGTATGAAATTCCTTTAATTCAGCGTGATTAGTTGAGGACAGTATAACAATCTGTTTTACTCCGTATTCTAACAATGCCGATGCAAGCGCACGAACTCGAAAAATCTCTTTTTCTTGCTTCGAATTCGTAGTTATCACTATGACTTTGTCTTTCAAGTCCACCTGATTTTTGCTCTCAGGCACAAATGATCCAATTACTGGTCTAACTGGATAGAATACGCGATCGTTTGGTATAACTCTACTATTCAACAGTTTACTCATTTTGTCATCTGCAAGGCATAATACCATTTCTCCCACCTGTTCCTGAGTGAGGAATTCTCCATCAGAAATCATCTTTCTGGTATTATTCTGAATCTTTTCGGCGATCTCTCGCGTCTTATTTAATAATCCTGATAACGAGTCTCTTAGAGATTCCTGATCTCCTGAACTATCCTTTCTAGCCTTCAGGATCTCTAAACTTAAATCCTTTATGCCGGACGTTACCACTTCTTCTGACTCGCCCATAAGTGAAAAAAACCAATCCGCATAATTGCCGATCTCTCGCGGAGTTAAACCAGGATAACCGCTTATCCTTAAAAACTCCATTGCAGCTTTTGGATAAACCGTCTTGTAAATTCTATCAGAATGCACGGGGCCAGGATTAGTAACGATTGAAGTAATTCCTTTATCTACCAATTCCCATCCCAACGCTTCGCCCAGTCTATTCTTCGCACCTTGCGCAGCTGTATAAGGGGTTCTGAATCTGTAGGGCCTTTGTTCAAATCGATTCTCTTCCGTAAAATATGTTGAAATTGTAATTATCTTCCCACCCTTTTGCATGATTGGAATTGCGTATTGTGATGTCCAAAAACTTCCTGACAGGTGGATTGAAACACAATCTCGAAACTCCTCAAATCTCGAACTAGGAAAAATCTTAACGGGTCCAGATACGCCCGCATTGTTAATGACAATGTCAATCTTCCCCAGCTGATTCTTGACATCAGCAAACATTTCCTTAATGCCGAACTCATCAGATACATCTATGCCAGGAAATGAAAGTACTCTGGATCCCGAAGAAGAAGATTTAAATATCTTTTCTAAAATTCCCGCGGTGAAATCGAGAGGTTCCTTTCTCCTTCCCATTATGATAATGTTTGCACCTTCTTCTGCAAATTTTCGCGCGATGGTTTGTCCAATTCCAGTCCCACTACCTGTAATCAAAACATTCTTACCTGCGAATTTTAGTGATGATACCGACTGTAAATCCATAACCTAGGCTTAAGCACAAGGTAATTAAAGTTAGCGTAGAGAAACTTGCAGTATATCGATAATGTGAACAAGAGCTACCAAATTAAGAGAGTCTGTGTGCCTTTCGAGTCACAATTAGTATAAATAAATTAACTGTTATTGCACATGGTTTTGAGTGGCTTTCAGAGAAAGGGACTTGCTTTTAATACGGGCAATCTTATACGGCTCCTATTAGACATAAATTTGGCAACTATAGGTACATATTGTGATAAATTCCAAAAGAATTTTTCATACTAAGATGGATCGTTCGTATGGCCATTGATATAATTTAAGCCCGCCACCATTCGAATCCCACATACACTACATTTTTTTTGTTCAAGTTCGGAATAGCTAGAATGAATTGTTTTTTTACAGTTGTGGCTAATCTACCTGCCAGAACTATTCCGGTCGCTGTGATCATGTCCTTCCTCTTGTATACCTCGATTAAGAATGGCGCGTGATCAATCCCAGGTCCACGCTCATAGACTGCGAAATCACAACCGAATTTAATTCCTGGCGAAACAACATAGCCTCTATCACGAAGATCCTTAAAGACTATGTATTTTCTATCGAAATCGGAATATACTTTCCTACAAATTGCCTTTATACTCTTAGTTGATACCGTCTGGCGTGATCCTGTTTTTACAACGAGGTCGGTATGTTGCATAAGATAATAGCTCTCTATTAGATCCAATACGAGAGGACTCTCGAACTCTATTCCTTTCGGTTTTGGGATTCCCATAGGCTTTCCGAAATAGCCCTTGGAATACAATTTTCTGGAAGAGTCAATATCCCAAACTACTATCCTGTTTTCAACAAGGTACCCCTCTGGTTGCATTGTTCAACTTGTCACTCCCTAAACCTTAAGATATCAACTGACCTGACATTCCCCCGAGAGGGTTCGCTTGCAGATTCTGGATTGTACCTAGAATCTTTAGGAGTGTAATTTTTTTATGCATAGTGATATTATCTAATTCGACGTTTGCCTTACTTATAGAGAAAAAGATTAGAAATGGAAACCTTGACCAGCTCATCGATAAAAGTGGCTGAGCTTTAAGCAGTGACAGTACCACAGTTATGACGCATTCACGATAAAACAGAAGGCCAACCGATTCTATTACTTCCCATGTCAACATCGTCCTTAGGACTTTTACGTTAACTCCCAAAATCCCCGCTTTGACAGTATATTTCATGCTTTCCTGATTAGCTTTACCTTCAGACCCTTTTTGAGAATTCAATTCTCTAATAGAATTTAAAATCCTGTCAACTTCGTCACTCATAATAGTCAAAGCCTTTCGGTCGGTTTGGACTTCCAATTCCCCGTCATGCATTTATTTTAACTTCAATGGCTATGCTATTAATTCTTTCCACAAATAACGTAAAGCAGAATTACTACTGATTCCACAGAATCTTGCGTCGGAAATTGGAATTTATTCTTAGCACACAACTCATAGAGGCTCATAAAGGGGCATCACTTAACTAAGGTTGATTTAATTTAATTCACATAGTGCTTTTGGCTATTGATTCTCTAATTTCTATCAGATCTCTGATTATAGAACTAGCAGTCTCCATACCACCTGCTCCACGCCCAATTACAGTTTTATCTCCCGAGTACTCTGAGCAGAATGTTACTGCGTTGAGAGTGCCATTCACACATATAGGATCAATCTTTTGAATCATTATGGGTTTCACTTCAAGATGTTTGTTATCACAATAGGCTACTAACTTTATTGAAGTCATTTTTACTGAAGCTTTCTGAACGTCGGCTAAATCCATGCCAGTAATTCCTTCTCTTTTAACATCTCTAATAGTTACTTTCAGTCCCATTATCCAATTAGCCATGATAACGAGCTTAGCTGCCGCGTCATAGCCTTCGAGATCAAGCAGCGGCATTGCCTCTGCATAGCCTTTTTCCTTGGCATCAGCGAGAGCATCATGAAAGCTTAGGCCTTCCTCCATTCTCGTTAATATATAATTTGTGGTACCATTCAAAATTCCCTTAAATGAGATAATGCGTTCTCCATTCAAACATTTCTTGGCGAACTCTAATATTGGCGTTCCTCCTCCGACTGTTCCACTAAATCGGAACCTAATATTATTATAATCTGCCAATTCTACTAGTGAAGGAAAAGCTAGCGCGAGTGGTCCCTTATTTACTGTTATAATATGCTTACCAGCTCGCATACCAGATATAATGTTCGTAAGCCCAGGTTCTGCATCATCAAAATTTGTCGGTGTCATTTCTATGAGTAGCTCTGCTTCAATATTTTCCATGATACCCGTTAAAGATGATTGGGCTTGACTCGTGTCATAGGCAGCTACTGTGCCTTTTGATAGTTTAGCTTCTAATAGTCGATGCAAGTCGAGTCCAGCCTGAGAAACTGCTGAGCCCTTACTATCCAAACATGCTACAATCTTGGGGTTGATTCCATACAAGGTATACAGATCGCTTGCCCGTGAAAGCAGTATTCTTGCAAGGCTTTGTCCAACAACGCCAAACCCCACTACGATTAGTCGCAAATTAAGGTTTGATTGCAAAGCTCGCTTTAATATGTTTACAACGAATCCTGCCGACGACCTAGATGTTAAGGGTAGGGCAACATCTTGTGTCTGGTCTCCATCACAAAACTTTTTCCTATATGTGGACGAGGGATATAATAATATAATACCTTTATATATGAAGCCGGGTCGATTAGCACTGATTTAAGATTTGACTTACGAAAATTTTCGTCTATCATTCTTCCAGGAATAGGTGCGATAATTCTTTATTGCATTGAGATGTGAAATAATTGTTAGAAGAAATTGTTGTAATGGTTGTTATAGGGATGTTTGCAGGAATAATAGGCGCGATGGTGGGGATCGGTGGAGGTATCATAGTCTCTCCTGCACTGACATTTATGGGTCTTATGCCGGCGCAAATAGCAAGTACAAGTCTTATACCAGTATCGTTCACTTCTCTATCTTCTGTAGTCGCATATTATAGACAACATAAAATAAAGTACGGTCTGGGGGTACGAATGGCGTTATTTGCCGTTCCCGGCGCTGCCGTTGGAGCCATATTGTCGTCAATTTTACCCTTGGGACAATTTAAGTTGTATTTTGCAGTCATATTGTTTCTAACTGGGGTATATCTTTGGACTAGAAATAAGATTGGCAGGAAAGGAATGGATAGTAAAGCACACGTTATGAAAAATAAAAGAACTAGAGAATTAGTTTTGAGCATTGGTTGTCTAGGAGCTGGCTTGATCTCAAGCTTATTTGGGATAGGAGGAGGAATAGTTTTCGTTCCGCTCATGCTTGTGATTTTAGAATTAACAATGAGTACTGCGGCTGCTACATCACAGCTATCTCTGCTCATAACGTCGATAGTTGGAAATCTTGTGCACATCTCGTTAGGTCATCCCGAATATCTGCCTGCCATATTCCTCTCGATAGGGTCTATTATGGGAGCACAGATAGGTGCAAACTTATCGAAATATGTTGGCGAAAAGATCTTAATTAGACTATTTTCCATCTCGGTGATGGCGGTCTCAGCGAAGCTATTGATCGACAGTCTGACATCAGAATACTTTAGATGATCGGGTTTCTGGCTTACATAAAATCAAGTATATTGTCACATTGACCGCACTCAAAGGGTCGAATCCGTGATGTCGCAATTCTATTAAAATAAGGGTTAGAATTTGTATCTTAAGTATCAATTCACCATTACTGATCACCTGTCCTTTATTGACTATCCGATTTTCGTATGATCGTTCCATTGTTCAGTTCTCTTAACAAAGAAATGCAGTCAATAACAGATTTCACACGTTTGGCGGCTGTATTGATTTGAATATGCTTGTGTTCCAATAAGGTACATGACTGACAAAGTCATTTACCAACTTTAACTTCCTTCTCGACGTAGTTCAAAATTTATCAGAAAAATACCGATAATTATGACCTGGCATCTGGATTCTTGACTGGCTTCAGAGGTGGAGGAAGCTTTTCCAATTTGTGGTTTGGATTAGCAAGATAATGTCTAGATGCACCTTCTCCGCTCAAAACAATGTTGCAATTTACGCATTTATATCTTATAGCCAAGTCTTACCCTAGTTATATTGTGTATACATGGCTAAAAAGGATACCTCCGAGCTAGCGAAGTCTAATAATTTCTCTAACGTCTGGAACCCCAGATCTTATCCTTAATTTGTGATAAACTGTGCTCGCAATATTTTCAGATTTAGATTTTTCACCATGGTTCACCAAAACCCTCTTTGGTTTCACCCTGGAAATAAAGCTAAGAATTTGGTTAAAATCACTATGACCACTGAAGCCATCGATTTTCTGGGTAGCGCACTTAACTGGGATAACTTTCATCTTACCATTTTTATCCGTCATGCTTATTTCGTTCATTACACCATCTATGACCCTCCTACCAAGGGTGCCGTTTATTTGATACGAAACAAACATAATCTTGTTTTTCTCGTCTGGTGCTATCTCCTTAAAATATTCTACTGATGGGCCACCTTCTAACATACCAGAAGTTGCCATGATGATCGAAGGACTATCATCATTGAAAACATCCTCTCTTTTCCTAGTACCGTTTACTATGGTAAAGTACTCAGACTGAAATGGGTTAATGCCTTCAGCTACAGATTTACGAACATTATAACCCAAATAATATGCATAGGACATGTGGATTGCACTTGCTTCAGAGATCATTCCTTCGATATATATGGGAGACTCTAATAAACGCCCTTCTTTCATTTCCCGATCTAAGACCAGCATAATCTCCTGCGCTCTTCCTACAGCCGGGACCGGTATAAGCACCTTCCCGCCACCTTTCAATGTATTGTTAATACTCTCTGTAAATCCTTTGTAAACCAAGGATTGCTCTGGCATAACGTCCGAGGAATTGCCGTATGTGCTTTCAGTGATAAGCGTTTCTACTCTAGGATATATAGAAAGAGCATTGTCGAGGAGTTGAGTTCTAGCATAGTTATAATCTCCGGAGTAAAGAATGTTATGTGCACCTGAGACGTTTAGATGAACTGTCGCACTACCCATAATGTGACCGGCGTTATTTAACGTAACAGTAATATCAGGCGAAATATCGGTTGGCTTACCATATGGTAATGTGATACACCTTTTTATGACTTCGTTGACGTCTCTTGCCTCATATGGGAGATACGTCCCATTATTGTTGGCAATCTTTATTGAATCCATTTGCAACAGAGTCATTAGGGGTAATGTAGGTTCAGTACAATAAACTGGGCCTTTATAACCGAATTTGTACAAAGCAGGCAGAAATCCCTGGTGATCAATATGTGCATGACTAATAATTACTGCGTCTAGATCATCTAGGCTAAAGGTGAACCAATCAAGGCGAGGATAGGCATTCAAGGCTATATTTTCTCCGGGATTTATTCCACAATCTAGCATCACCTTGCTCTCTGGTGTTACCACGATAAAGCAAGATCTTCCCACTTGTTTCACTCCACCCAAACAATACAACATAACTTCATGTTTACTAGAATTCGGATATAGTGGTAACGGAGGTGTTCCCTGGTTCGTGGAATTTGTGCTAACAATTTGATTCGGTATAGATAAGTCTCCAACTTCATCTGAGACTCCGTTACCATTAGCAAAGCTCGAAACGTTCCTACCTTGCTCAATGCTCTTAATAGCAAGTGAGCTTGTCATAAGGGGTTTCCTGAAAATTCTAGTACCCACACGCTGATAGAAAGATGTTCTCTCCTTTGCAGAATTCTTAAGCATCGAGTGTATTAAGGTGATGCTGTTCGAGGGAATATGCGGTGATTGCCTTGTATGCGCAATCCAGCCTGTGGATTCTGCTATATTGACAATCATATCAGGATCTACGATCTTAGGTCTATTCAATTCCAAGATGACCTCCCCTGTTGCATCGTCACAAAAAATAGCCGAGAGCATCACGTCTTTTGGAAGTAGTTTTGAAATCCTACTTCTGGCTTCGTTCTCATTGATCCTGATAGATGGATCAGTTCTGACAACAATTCGTTTCTTTAAAGACTTCGACAACGAAGACAAATGCATAGTAAGTTCAGTGAGTGAGAATCTAGGATTCTTGGTGTAAATAGCAATGCTTGGCCCCTCAAACCTTGCACCTGTAATCTTTGATTCCGCCGGTACTGCTTCGGACACTATGGCCCACAAGGCATCTTGATCATCAGAAGTAACCTTCATAACATGCCCAGGTATATTTGCGGGGGTTTCTGCAGGCAGTACGGCATCAGACACAATCCGAGAATTCTCGACTTGAATATTACTATCCAAAACACTTCTACTTTTCTTTATGTTTCTCCTATGCGTAGGTCGAGTGTTACTTTCTCCTTTTTCCGATTTATTGCTATTTTCTCCTTGCACAATTACTCTTCTTCTGGCCACCGCGGCACCATATAGCCCAAAACTTCACCTATAATAAGTTGGCAAAGTTTAATAATATTACGTCAATAGTTTTCCGCAAAAAGCCATATAAACTGTAGTCTAATCATTAATAAATATTTTGTCATGTTTGCTAACCTGAGACTTTCAGGCCCGATAATCTTGGCTATAATGATAGCATTTTCCTTTACAAATTTAATTTCCAGCTAATACTAGAAAAGAATTTGAAGACATTCTTGGATCCAATTCGATATTACTTTTTCCATAGCGTGGGTAACCACTCAGACATAGCCAATCTAACGTGAAGATAGTGTGCTCTTTTTGTTGACAGACCATGTAGAGTATTAGCTTGACTTACTTTATCTACAACCTAAACGAAGACGCTTTAGCTAATGGCTAAGGTTTTTAGCGAATCCCCAGCAATGTCTATCCTGAAATATCGGCAGCAATATAGGCGATCAATACCGGTCCGCTGCTGATTTTAATCACAGGTCCACATGCATCAAAAATCCTGCATCTTCCGCTTACAAATAATAAATAACAAATAACACAGTGTCTGTACGTCTGATTGAATTTCGGTTGTTGATAAGCGTATAAGCCAAGGCAAATCCTACACCTCCTTAAGTCTTTTTTCGTCGAATGATTTTGAATTGTACCAATTATATCTATAAAAGTCCAGACACCATTCATGAAATAATGTGTTTGTTTCCCCGTTGCTATATCGGCCAGAAAATAAGGAATTCATATCGGTAATGCCTTTGGAATTAGGAAATAGTACCGTTGCATGCCTTTCATTCAATACTACGGCAGTTGTAATTTTGTCGATCATTCTTCTCTCCGCAATTCCGCTTTTCAATAGATCAGGAAAATCAGAGGCTTTGAGCAGGTCAAACCCCTTTTTAGGTATCACCGCATTTTGAGGAAGGATATAGCTAAATTTAACTCCATCCTTTTTTATTTTAGAAATTACTGCTTCTATAAGTTCGAAAGGAATTTGGGGAAGCATGGCATATATGTATTCTGAAGAGCTGTCGTATAGCTTTTTCCACAATTCTAGGACTGCTACAAATCCATTGACATATTCGGAATCATCCAAGGAGCCAATTCTCTGTACAAATTTCATTGGAAGGTCACTGAGAATGTGTTCCGAAAAGTATGATCTATTCCTCGAGAGAAAGCCAAAGGTTGAAATATGTTTGATGATGATATTCCCAAAAGTAGTAAGGAAAAAAGACCCACTGGAATCCTTATCTATTATTCCAGCTTCAGACAACCTATTAACATTTCTGTGAACTTCCTGCATAGTAACGTCTAGATCTCTTGCGATCTTCGCAAGTCTTAGACTGCCTTGGTTTAACTTGAAGAGGATCGCCAAGCGCTGTTCACTCGCTAACTCGAAGAAAATCCGCTCTGTATGCTCCAAATAGCCTTCATCTGGATACTTTTCATTGTCAACGTTTGAATCCAATTTATACGACTATTAGAACCCTAGAGAATTATACTTTTTGTTGGTGTTGGTCAAGAACCACCTTGCTCCCATACATGTCACTCGTCTTTCCTGTTCAGTTATCACCAGTTTTACTCTCTAGCCCACATCCTTTTTCCAATTAGCAAAGCTTTTGAGTCACCAATAATTTAACCCGCTATTTTCTTTCCATAGATGTATTCTTTGATGCAACCAGGGAAAGAAGTTCAGATCTCCCTTCCTAAATTCTGATTTTAATATTCGTATTATCCTTTGAGATACTTTACCCGGCTCTCCGTAGAGGTGTTTCTTATTCCTTAATTTAATACCAAGTCCTTCTCTTTGGTTATATGCTTGATTTACAAAGGCTGAAATCAGTCCATCGCTCACAGGCGGAATCAAGACATTGCTTCTTGCATCGAAAACAGTTTCTGGGCGATCCGTATTTAGTCGTACGGTCAATGACATCACTTTATCAAAATACAGTAATTCTTCTTGCATTGATCCAGAGTCTGTCATCTCAGCCCAACAATGTCCACTGTCTAGAAATTCGATTACATGGGAATATTCCTTCCACAGAGGAGATATAATAAACTTATTAGGATAATTATTTGCAAGTTTTTGCAAATATCCATCCAGATTAAAGGATTTAATTGCAGCTTCAGTGGCGTTTAACATTAGAAAAATGATCCGTTGTTGACTATGTCTTACCAACTGACCGATTGAATTCAATATGGACGTGAATCTGCGCTTCGTTAAGTTTTCTCTCCTGTGAATATCAACTCGCAGCCATTCATCTGATTCTAATATCGGATAGAGATCAAAAATGCTCCGTGAGGTCTTTTGCTGTCTCTTCATATTTATGGCGTCGACAACCGAGTTGCCCACTGTGTGCACATACTCTGCTGGATATCCTTCCCTAATTAGATTATCCTTGTTTAGTTTAGTAGGCGCAAAGAAATATTGTGTCCCAGCCGAACAAATCCAAGTGTCTATTTGTTCCGGGAAGGGTTCATCTCTGGCAATGAACCAATCTCCGTAAAGCTGAGAGCTAACCAATTTTTCTATAACACCTTTAGTCGGATCCTTATAACGTGTTATATTCTTCATTACTACCGGGCTCATGGACCTTAGCCCAGCTTCATTTTGAGCTACTTTTTGTCCTACACCAAATACCCAAGCTAAGGGGGCAATGCCGGCGACTATTGTGTCTCCGTGAACAACTGGTAATACGCGCATATCATTTCCATATTTTTTTTTGCAATATCTTCCAAAGGTACCGAATTTCATGATCAATTCGCTCGCTTTCTCCATAAGATCTCCGCGGATCTGAAGGTTACAACCTATATGTTTCTGGATTTCGAATTCATTGATACCAAAACCTAGTAACTTATCAAAATGCTGTCCAGTATTTATTACAAATATCGGCATATTGGATTTAGATGCTTCTAGAATGAGCGGGGCCTGCTTATAGAAGTCTGGCTTAGTACCAATAACTATGGATAAGATTGGACTATTATTGTTTAAAGAACGATTGAATACATCTTCTAAAACTGATGGAAATAGAGTTACCGGCATGACCTTTCGATTAAAGCGAATTTCGCTATCTCTTGAGGCTTTTCGCAGCATTACCCTCTATGCCTCTAATGGTCCTGCTGATGATTTATTTGAGGACTTTCTAATTGACAACATAGGATTTGGTATGAAACGCGGAAACGATCACTATTTATATGTTTAAATAATCGAATTTCTCTTGCAGCGCATCCATATCACATTTCCAACTTGACAAATGAGGGCATAAAGAAAGGACCGGGCACACCTTACCATATTAATCTTCCTCAGCATATTTAATCCATAAAGGCTAATGTGAAATACAGAAAGCCATTAGCCCGTATGGAGTTTCAACCAGATTATCTTACGGACTTGTAGTTTGACGAAACTTCCTATTAAAAGATGCGCACATTTATGGGGTACCTTTATATCTTAACTTTTTGGTAGATCATTTTTCTAGTTGTTGTTGATCTTGAACAAAGTGGTGCTCATCGAAATACCCATGGTAAGAGGAATGATGCTACCACTATCGCTGTCATCACAGCACTCAAAATAAGTGAAGCATTTTTTAATCTCTTCGTACGCGTCTTTAACTTTTCCTCAATTAACGAATTATACAGCTGGCCACCATCAAGAGGCCCAATCGGAAGCGCATTAAATATACCCACATTGAAATTCACGAACCAAAGCCAGAACAAAAAGTTCGATAATACTGGATAGGTCTCTCCAAATACACTTGACGAGTACTTTGGAGCCATCAAATCTGAATAAGGCACTGAGCCCTGTACCATAGTAGGCGGAAGCAATAGAGCGATCGGATTTGAACCGAATGCTGATTTGTAACGACTTAATACTGTTGTCGGATCAGGGGCCACATTTGTAATGGTGACGCCTAGAACACCTTTGTCCGGTTCGACGTTCTTGGGCAGGTTTACAATGTGTGTCATCAAATCGCCCTTTTCATCTTTCCAAGTGATTTTAACACTAGAGCCCAAGTTAGATCTCAAAAGTCGAGTGAGGTCTTGGATATCTTTGACTTTGGCTTGATCAATATTTTCGATTATAGATCCCTTTGCTAATCCGATGGACTGGGCTATTGTTCCATCACCTACACCCAGGACCTGAACACCATATTTTGGAACTCCTGTAGCGGGTAATACTGTCAAGCTAGAAACGATCAAAAATAATCCCACCAAGCATACCCCAGCAAGAATCATATTGTTCATAGGACCCGCAGTTAGAACTGCACTTTTTTGTTTAAGAGGTGTTCTCGCTAATTCCTCTCGTTCTATATTGACGAATGCGCCTATTGGGATTCCAAGAATTAGTACGAGTCCAGTGGATTCAACCTTTATCCCATATATTCTGGCAACTATCCCATGTCCGGCTTCGTGGACGATTATCGTAATGACAAGTGCTATCCAGCCATAAGTCCAAGGCAGATAAGGATTGAGGCCTGGAATCAGCAAATTCGATTGCGGCCCAGCATCTCGTACACCTGCCCTTGCTACGCCGTTAGAAAATAACACCATCATTGAGCCTACAATAAGAAATATTGCTAAGGCAGTAATAAGAGGCATTAAATATATATTAAATTTTGCATAAAATTTTGCCAGTCGAGTAGCTGCAATTTTATCAAAAAAGCTTAATCCGTAAGGAGTATGAATCAATATTAAGGGGAATTTAACCTCCGCTCGTATTTTCCTTGTACTCTTTTGTTCTTCCAACCACCAACTTTAGTGCACACACTGTATTTAAATTAACTCGTTTAAATAGCCCAGCCGTTTGATGTATCTCATTAACACCACATTATTGACTAGCATTTGTTTCAGACCAATATTATGTTGTCTCACGTAATAGCTATTCGAGTAATGGATAATCGAGGTCCTGAAGAGATAATATACACAATGATAATTAAATTTGTTCACCAGGTCCTCGGATTCCGAAGTTCCTCCAGTTTGCCACTAATCAATTAGCGAGATATTTAAAGGTCCGAGACAATAAATGAGCGAAATGGCTCAGGGAGAAGGATCCGATCGAGTTTTGAATAATCCTGCTAATGATCCCAATTCGTCTGAAGAAATCATAGATACTAAAAAGAAAATTTCTAGCCCTCCATTAAATTTACTATTTAACCCTTCTCTTATAACTAAGAAAGACATTTGGCAAATTGATATAGTGGCCCTTCTTCAAATGCTCGTTAGGCTGATCGATGATTCGGACAGACGGGATCTACGACTCTGTGGAGTAGCTGCACTGACCTCTTCAATAATACACAGACTTAAAGTAGAAAGTATATTCAGGTTAGAAAAAATAGCGATGCAAAAGAAGGGAGTAGATGAAGTTCCATTGTCACTGCCGATCGTGGAACTGAAACCTATGGAAATCCCTTACAGATACGAGCCAACTTATCCGGTAAACCTAGAGGACTTACTAGGACTACTTGAGACCATATTGAACAGGCTAAGCAATCCAAAGCAGCAGAAGAAAGATTTGAATTTAAATGCTTTAGATACTTTTGATTTTGACCAGTACTTTATCAAGATCGAACAGGTATTACAAGAACGAGAAAATATCATACTCGATATTGTAAATGCCGATGGAACGCTTCTTTTCAGTACATTCGTAGCAAAAATGACTCCTATCGAGGCAGCAAGAAATTTTCTTGCACTCCTGTACTTGGCAATGAAAGGACAGGTAGAGCTGCAGCAAATAGTCAATGGGGATGACAAAACTAGCAGTGAGGACATTATAATATCGCGTATGGAGGAGAAGGTATGAGATTGCGGCTACGTAAATTTATCTAGCTGAAGAGTAAATGAGTTAAAGATGTTGCCAGAAGACGAAATTACGGCCAGAATTGAAGCTGTTCTGTATTCATCAGGAAGGCCACTATCATTGGACGAGATTGTGATGGCCTCTGGTATTTCTTCGAGGACCCGGGTTAATAGAATACTAATGACATTAATCGATAAGACTAAATCAATATTCAAGGCTATCGAAATAGCCCGTTTGGAGGATGGAAATTTTGTGTTACAAGTGAAATCCAATTATACTCCATTGGTTCGGAAATTTGCTCAACGTCCAGTTGTTTCATCCGGAGCGTTAAGAACACTCTCCTATATTGCATATGAACAGCCACTCAATTCGAGGCGGCTATTGCAAATTCGAGGTTCTCAAGTCTACGACCACGTAAGAGAGTTACTTCAAATTGGTTTCGTTGAATTTGAAAAAGTTGGTAGATTAAAGATATATAAAACTACGAAAAAATTCCAAGACTATTTTGGGATTACAGATCTTAATTCTATGAAAGAAAAGCTCTTAGTGATGCCAACAAAGCAAGCTAACGGATGAGTACCCCAAAAATAAAATTGCTCGAATTAACATAAAAAAATACTAAAAAATGCACTGGCTCAATGGGATATCGAAACTATTGAAACTAATCTACTTTTGACAATAAGTTGATTGCATTCACATGGTGGATGTAATAACCAGGAAATTTTTTACGTCAAATTGTCGATTTAAGTGATCTACAGAAAGGTCTTAATTACGGATTATAGAACTTTTTCGTCTTAGAGAGAATGCGAAAGTCAATCGAAAACCTTGCAGGAAGAAAACTTACTGGCGGGCGAATAATATCAATGAGGAGAAGACGGAAATATGAGATGGATCGATATCCTAACGAAGCGATAGTAGGGAAAGACAAGACTGTAAAAAGAAGAATAAGAGGAAACAACCATAAGACAGGACTAAAGACAGCGGAATTTGCTAATGTCGCCGATTCCAAAACGAAGAAAGTGACGAAATTGAAAATACTTAACGTTACGAAGAATACAGCAAACAAAGACTATGAGAGAAGAGGGGTTATCAGTAAAGGAGCACTGCTTGAGACTGACCTCGGCGTTGCAAGAGTCGTGTCAAGGCCTGGACAAGAGGGTTTAGTAAATGCTGTCTTAATCGGGAAATGAACTGGCTGGGATTAAAGCAAGACTTCACATGATATTCTTCATGTTTAAGCTGCAGTGGCTACGTCACACATTAGGACTGATCAAACGGACCTGAATGGTTGCACCTGTACTGTATGAAACTATCCGATTATACGGAGCCTAAATCATTCTGTCATTTGCTAGAGATCGAGTTCTCGTCTGTGTCTCAGGTTTTAGATCTTCGAGTATCTGCTTTACAATGGATAAACCTACTCCACAAAGTCTCCGTTACAATATTACTGTTTACTTTTTCCTGTATTGCATATCCATACAGCTGAGTTGGAGCAGTCGCACTGGCTGCCGACAGCTAAACCATCTTATTCATTATAAATTGTTAGAACCTAATACAAGGAGGCAATAAATTGTTCTTAGGTGCAGAGTCAGATAAGTGTAGGGGATAAGATATAATTATCTGCGTTTTAAAATTCAGCCCTTATACCACATTTGTCGCATACTAACGCCCATTCAAGCCCTTTAGAATGCTTTACGGAATCGTTTATGCAAACAAGGCGTAAACGTCCCTTCGTACAATTTGGGCATAAATTGTTATCCTGGCCTGACTTTACCGCCACCACAATCAAGTAGCCAGAGGGATTAACTGCTTAAAATTGTATCGACAAAGCGGATATGTGGATTAGTGAAAAACACATTTACGATCAGCCTAAGAACTCAAGCTAACGCATAGAATCCATTTCGAAAACGGTTTATTGCATAATCAATTTACTTACTCTAGGTTTGGATCAAGAAAAAAACTTCAATTTACTCGAATCGTCCCGTTGATCCACGGATGAAAAATGTCCGAGTAGTGATAGACTCCGGCCTTAGCAAAGGTTACCTTGAAACCTGTTAGCGCTCCTGGATAACCCTTCTCTTGTCCTTTCGGGAGTAGCCATCCAGAGTTGATATATTTCTCAGTCCCCAAGGCTGTATAAGAGCCTGTTGAATTCTTCTGAATAATTTTCTTGACTAATCCGTTTTGGTCGATTGCAACTGGCTCTATTGCTCTGGAATTAAGTGTCAGTAATGTTGTCTGTTTCCCATGCTGTGGCAAAAGAATGGGCATGCTATTCTCTCCTGGGATAAGTGTTTTTAGCTGAGTGGAGTTTGATACTAGCACAGGGATGAATAATGATGCAACAAATTTCTTATCAGGGACGAAGGTAACTGTCTGTGGATCTGGAACCGTGGACGGATTTGACCACAATACTTGTTGGCCTTTCTTAATACTAAGAACGGATTGGATATTGTGAGAGATAGGGCTGGCTATCCCGCTACTTATTAATACAGGTCGCTGGGAGGACCGTATAGTATTGCTTTTTCGCGGATCAATACCAGCTGGATGAGTGCTATTGTTCGAATGATAGACTTTGCCTACTGAATTAATACCTTTGCTAAGAGTCACGTTTCTGACAGTATTCGACGTGGTCAAATTCTGACTCGAACTCTTAGATTTATTTAAAGCAAGTAATGTAAGTGATTTCATAGTACCAGTCTTTTGCACCAAATTCGATGGCTCCTTTATAATTTTACCAACCGAACCGGCTGGGACAATTGGATTGTGCGATTTTAATATAGATGTCTGAGGACTTGAATTTCCGATGGTTGTTTCCGGTGAAGTGGCAGTTGGTTTGGCGTGTGGAATATGTGAACCAATAGAGGATTGAGAGTGTGTTAACCCTCCTTGTTCGCTACTATGGTTATTCAAAACAATTTCACAATCAGTTGTCTTGGTATCGCCTTCAGACGGATTGAAATCTCTAATTGTATCTTTGCCCGGGCCACAATCAAAGTAATCTCGACCCGAGCCCCCTACTAGTACATCATCTCCGCCGTTACCAAATAGCTTATCATTTCCCTTACCACCATATATAATATCATCTCCAGATCCCCCGCTAAGTATATCGTTGCCTGGACCGCCGCAGATTATAGATTTGCCTTTCCCGTTGCTGCTCGAAACAATAGTTTGCCCGTTGCCACTGCTGCTACTCGAACTCATCATACTTGAGGAGCCTGAGGTAGTACTCGAGCTTTGTGACGTAATTCTAGAGCTTTGATCCCCTGAGCCATTGCATCCTTCACCTGTCCTCTGTTTTACCATACCAGCTATACTGTTAGCTAGCTCGTTCCCTAGGTTGCCAAGAGTAGATCCCAATGAAAAAGCTTCGCTTTTTCCTAGCGCTGTAATAGCTGAAAAGTAAATCCCAACAAGAAATAGAACTGCAATAAATGATCCTATAATCCCAAACTTAATGCCAAATAATGACGACATATGTCATCTCTCAGTTCATTCGTACTAAATATTTATTTTTTAGCTTTAGACGCTAGTATGTTTCTAGTTTATTCGTAGATCGATTTTCACATATGTTTCTTACAGTAGTATTTTTGTTACGCAAAGTAGCTTAAATCTGTGGTATAAATGAACATATTTCATCAAAATGTCAACAGAGATCTGAAACCGCGTTGCAACTCTTAGGTTCTTCGGTCTCACAGTTAAGCTGAAGAATCGAATAGGGTCACCGTTACTGAAGTTCCTGGAGAGAGCCTGATAGGATTTTTGCTTGGATTGTACAGCGCTATATTGAAAATATTATTGATTCCGATACTATTTTGAGATAATATTATATGCGGAGAAATTCCAAGACCGTATAAACAGTCAAAACCAGGTTTAGACATTTTCGCTATAGGCTTTGCATCATTATTTACAGGTTTTAGCTTTGACAAATTACCAACCAGTATCAGTAGTTCGCTCTTCATATCAGAGTGACAGGGAAGCCTAGCTAACAATTGACCTGTAATATTCTTGTTAACTAATGAATTGTACACATACAGATAATCTTTGGGTGGTATAACTTCGTTCGACAATAGTATCGTAGCAATATGTGGACTCACCAGTCGGATCTGATCTGGTTTGCTAGAGCTACTCTTTACAGTACTATTTCCTATCTCACTCATTGCCGTGGAGAGTAACGTTTTGGGGCTCATTATCGAGCCTATAAGAGATTCTGCGGTATGGCTAGCCACCGTCCCTGCTGTCGCGTTATCGGCGCCACTGGGTAAATTAGCACTTTCCTCAAGATTTCGGCTGCTACCTGAAAATCCAAAGGGCAGTTGGGCAGGATCTCCAGTTTTTATATCAGAAGGAGGATGACTGACAGTTGCAGTTGTTGCATTTGTTTTGTTTACAGCGTTGCTTGAATTATTAGAACTGTTTGAAGAATTTGTAGGATCAAAAGCAGAGAAGTCTGCAGTTTGGGATTTTATATCAGAGGGAGGATGAATCGTGGGCACTTTCTCCATCAATTCGGCTGCTGCTGTAAAGTTCTTTGCGCTATGGATTCTATTTGTAGATTGATGTGTAGGCTTCTTTGCAGGTTCGCTCGACGTGAAATAGTCAGACCTTGACACTAAGGCAATAGTTAGTAGTAACCCTGTTGTCGAGAGTGCCAATGATAAAAATATTAACGATCTTCTATTTTTGGCACAGTTGGACATATTTAATTCTAGATTGATTTATGAATAAAAAACTGGTTTGTCATTATTTGTTGATATCTAGATGTTAAAAAGTCTGTGTCATTTTTGCGAGCTAAACCAAGTTCCTTGGATTAGGCTCAACTTAGTTTACAGACTGATTAATTACCTACGATTTTATAGAGGAAATGCCAGACCTTGCTCGCGAGTTGTTTTGAGATAAGTGGTTCTAAGGAAGAGGTAAAGTTGTAATGACGTCACAACCTATGGATTCATTATTTCTGAATCAATCTGGTTGATGTCCCAGTTATCTTTTCTATTGACTGATTCAGAATGGTTCTTTGGTACGAGTACACCTTCTCGAAGTAACCTGCTTACAATCGTAGCGGAAATGGGTAACGCGCCAGTAGCCCCGGGCGAATTGTAGTTGAGAATATGAAGTGATTTTTCATTTCTGATTTCGACCATATCTGGCATAAAGTTACCGCTGCTATCGACAAGTAGTGATCTTATACCTGCAGTGCCTCTGGTAACGAATAATGATGGCTTAATATCTGGCAAGAACTCTCTTACTCTGTTTATCATCGTAGTTTTTGAAAGTGAACTCATAAATTCTTTGTTTAACAAAGACATGAATTGTCTATTAAATAAGAGCTTAACGATTCCGCTATTTTTTGCAATCTCTATTATCTTAGGGATCGAGAATCGTATATTATTCTTCCAGTCATAGGAATAGGCTCCAAATACCGGAACGGCATTTGGGCCAACTTCGCTGGATCCATCAAATCGGACTATCCAGTGGGGATCCAGAAATGGGTATTCTGGAAACTTAGGAACGGAGTAAATGCTGAGCTTTGTAAAGTTTTCGTATTCCTTAGGAGCTCGCCAATACTCTCCACGAAAGTAAAGATTTGTATATTTATGTCCGACATGCATTAAATGTGCTATGTCTAGGGCGCCTCCTCCTGCCACATTTATTAAATAATTCGCATAAATTTTCATGTCCGTATTTTTATTCGGATTATCCAATTCGTGAGTGGGTGATTCATTAGGTTGGTTTATGGCCAAATCATCTTCAGCGTAATAGGGACATACATTTGAACTCGAATTTGCTTTCGCACCAGGATTGTGAGAAACCAGCTGTAATTCTAATTTCATATTATTACTACTTATGTTTGCCACTCTCAGTCCAGTAACTACTCGGCACCCAAACTGGTGAGCATCAAGTACAAGATGTCTAGTTATCGCTCCATAATTAACAGATGCATCTCTAGTACAATAAATCGCCGAAATGCACCTTACCCTCGGCTCAAATTTTGAA
>JBQCDO010000277.1:0-3318 GCA_051961195.1 Nitrososphaeraceae archaeon
CAATATTTTCTATAGTATCTTCTGCTTGTCTTTCTACCATAATGCTTTATTATATGACAACAACTTTCATAATAGTTTCATAAACTCGCCTCATCGATCTGGATAGATGGATTTTGTTCCTTTTTACTTACAATACATCGTTGTCCTCCTCCTCCACCCCTCCAACAGGTATAAAAAAAGACGTACATGTGTCCAATATACTAAGCATGAATTACATAAGCAAAATCAAAAAGTGCTAATAACCATTTTTAGTAAATAAATTTATGAATACATTTACTATGTGCCATATGAGATGGCAAGATCCTTATTGTTTTAGTATTTCTTAGAGCAATTTTAGAAGCTTGTTCTGTCATATCTTTGATATTTCTGCTATTTTACCAGCTATTGGTATTTACTCAGTAGGACTTGAATTCCAGTTTGATGAATACTAAATACTTGTCCCATAAGAATCGTTTTTGTATGTTAAGACTGTGATCAACTACTGTTGCCGCTTGGACAAGAACTGCAAAAACATTTCCTGCTATTTAATGGTCAGATTAATGATTAGAGATGTTGTAACGATCGATAAAAGAATAATGTGTATAATAAAGTGAGAACAGATATTATATAATACTACGTCATACCAAGTAAAAAAATAAAATGATTTTATTTACCGACATTAAAAATAATGTCAACATTTTGTGATATCGTCTGTTCACCTGCAATGATTGGTGTTGATGGCTTTGAATCCATAGCTTTTGTGGCAAATTCTTGCTGCGGTAATGGAGATGCTGTAAATTCTAAAAGCTTTATGGATTTCACTCCAACTATTTTTAATCCTAGTGCAGAGGCTGCAATATCAGCTTTCTCTACGGCGTTATCAATCGCAGGCTTGATTAACGAATTCTTGATTTGTTCTAGCTTTTTATCGGAAATTGTGAAATCTATACTGTTAATGTTATTGGCTCCTGAGGTTATTGCAGTATCGATCCAATTAGATGTTGCATTAATATTAGAGCTTTCGATTATGATGGAGTTTCTCGCTGTAAATCCAATCAGATTACCTCTGTTTGATTGTGAGTAGTTATAATTTGGTGAAATGTCGAATGAAACCGTATTTGTCTCATTGTCTTTGATTCCTACTTTTTTTAATGCAATAAGTATTTTATTCATCAGCTTTGAATTGGAAACTAATGCGGCGTCAGCAGTTTTATTAGTAGTCTCAACACCTAATGAGAGTGTAACTTTATCTGGTTTTATTTTTATCATGGACTTTCCAGAAGTAGACAACGTACTATTGAAATCATGATCGGATACTATTATGGTGTGATTGCCTTGTGAGGGCTGAGCATGTGATGAAATATTCGACGAAAGACAGACAATATTGGGTATTACCAAGATTAATGTAGTAATAAGAAGCTTGTACATTTCGAATATTTCATGCGTACGGTATTATATTTGTATGAGTGGTTGTGGATACTAACTTATCGGTGAATCCTATTTCTTCAAACCTAATAAATTTAATTGATTGCTGCATAGTAATCTTCAATATTAAAGTCTATTTTATAATCTCGCTCAGACATTTTAATGCCATAACACTATAACTTACTTATAGTTGACATGACTCCAAATCTAAGGTTTAACTAATATTCAAGCTTTATGCCTAACTACACGTATGTTTACATTATATTCTACTCCTTTTCCTCCAGCTTGATAAATTGATGATATATTCTACCAATTCTTGTCACTATGGTTCATTCATATTCGGTTGGACTTCATTGATTATCGGCCTTTTGTTTGATCGGATTTAGTCGTTTTATTGATTTTGCTTCCTGTTTCAATCTATCCTGTTTGTGAAAACTCCAAAGATTTTGCTTACTAATCATATATGACTCATACTAAAATATTAGAAGCAATAATCTTGAATATACATAGTGTAGTAAAATGAAATGAAAGAATATTTTATTGCATGGTGAGATATTGAAAATTTGTTTGATGTAGAAAAATCTCCAAATAGAACTGACAAATTACAAAGAATAAAAGATGAATTAGAGGGGTGGACTGAAGATATACTCGACGAACTTTAAAAAACTTATTTCCAAAATGAATAATAATACTCGACCTGACATTCTTGGTATTTGTGAGATCGAAAATAGACCTGTAGTTGAGAAACTGGTCAGTAGTTTAGCAGGCTTGTTTAATCATGACTATAAAATTATTCATGTTAGTACTCAGGATGAGGAGGGATTGATTTGCTCTCATTTATGATGGTGAAAAGTTTGATAATAAAAAAGGATCCACAAACTGGAAAGGAAATGATTTTCTCACACTTTACCTTGTAAAGGGTAGCCACACATGATATCTTGCAAGTCAATTTTAAGACCAAAAACATCTAGAAATAGACTAGTATTAATTGGAAATCATTAGCCCTCACGAAGAGAAGATCTGTATTAATCAGAGTCATATAGAATAGTTGCAGGTGAAACTTTAAGTTATTTCCATCAACGTATACTAGAGAAAAATCAAGACGAAGATGATAAGACTGCAATTTTAGTTATACTGAACTACTAAGCTTGGCAGCAATAGTAGCAACTCTATCATTGCCTTCTATGAGGTCTGTTGCTGAACATCCTATCGGAATGTCATCTCCATTTGTACCGCATTATAAGCCTGCCATTTCTGTTGTTGGGAACACATGTGATATTTGGTGGCGGCAAATAGACTATTACTTGCCATGAAATTGAGACAGAAGGTCATTGAAGTGCTAGACCACATGTTACCCTAACAGTACTATGTACTTGCCTACAACTAAATTACAAGTTATAGGCCGAGGACATGGTTAAAGCAGCAATCTCCGCAAGTTCTTTCATTCTCTCATTCATGTTCTTCAACATTACTCCTTGCCGGAACTGCTTATTCTGTGGTCTGTAGAGTAATCTAGGTTGTTGCTTTTCTATTGTTAGACTAACTAACTCTTTTTCTTGAGGTCTTTGTCACATCTTGTATGACTGTATTGTCAGCTTTAGCTCTACTGCAGGTGCTAGCGTACAGTAACCTTCTAGATATTTATTATGTATGCTATTCAATTTGGTCTTTTGTTTAATGCATTTCCTACATACATTACATATATACATACATATTGTTATAATCTTAGAAACTGTTCTATCTGTTTAGTCATTTTAGGAATTGATATTGGTTTTGATATTAAGAGAAATTTATCCTGAGAGTTTTTGAATACGTTCTTATAATTAGAAGCAAACTCTTCAGATGCTGTGAAAAAACAAACTTTGATTTTATCATCTTCTTTTTTGATCTTGTCTAGGAAGTCTAGACCATTCA
>JBQCDO010000278.1:0-2001 GCA_051961195.1 Nitrososphaeraceae archaeon
ATATAGAGTGCTGTTATTGATACGAACCATAAAATATGATTTTCGATCAATAAAATGGTATATCTTAAACAACAATAAAACATGTGGCATTTCCCGAATTATCCTACTACTCTCTTTTTTTCGATCATCAACTAGCCTTTAAAGGTAGTAAAGTATCACCTCTGAATAAATAAAGCAGTTTATTGATAAGACGAGAGTAATATCAGCCAGCCCTGCTCGAAATATTTGTGAAGTCATTCCATATTCGGGTGATTATTATGTGAGGCATTTGATAAGATCGCTATTAAACATTTATTGTAAGTTATGCCCGATGTTATCGTAAATGAATGTCGGCGTAATCTGTCTCAAGCTGATGGGATCATAAATAGCATTCAGGCTAGCTTTAGAGCGTTATATCGTTACCGTTTTTAGTAGGGACAAGTCAAGAGTACAGAAGATCCTTGCATCCAGTACACCTAATTTAAAAGCATCTAGCCTACCCAAAGAGATAGGAGATACTTGCGTGCGATATGGCCATAATTTGTGTAAAATATAATCAAGCTGTAGTAGATGTGTCGTTTTCATCAGGAGGCGCCAAAATGGAGTAACGAACCTCTAATTATATCCTATCTAAAAGGGCATTCTAAATCTGTGTGCATTATCTATAGCCATATATCTTCTTACAACTAGATTTTAATTTGGACATACAGCTTCACGCACTTAGATAAGACGCGAGATCACATTCAATGCTTATTCTTGTAGCATGTTCACTTGTTTACTGAAGTAGGTTAACGAACTGCAATTTATCTGGCAATTTTGGTGATATTATTAGTCTGGCTCACCTGCCGGCACTATTGTTGTTTTATACTCAATTCAGTAACACAAGGCCTTAGCTTGTCGTCGCAGTAGCAGCAGCTTCCTCTGTCTTTCGCTTTTTCTTTTTAGCTTCTAACTGCTTCGTCATTAATCGTCTAGCTATTCTGGGATTATTCTTCTCTAGCCATTTTGCAAATGCTTCCTCCTCTTTCAGATTTTTTTGTAAGGCTTTGATAGTTTTCTTTTCTGTATTTAATAATTCAAGTGCTTGAATACCACCTTGGTACATAATTGCCTCCGCTTTTTCTATTATCAGATCATTTAGCGATTCCCAAACTTCTCTTTCATTAGTAGAACTTCCAGCTTCTATCATGCTTTTCAGAGATTGCGGCGGCTCAGGTATAGGCAATCTACCACTCTCGCTGATTGGTTCTCCACCCATCGCTATTATTCTATCCTTTAAACGTCCCTGTTGTTCTCTTGTCTGGACTAGATGGCGACCAAGTCTTTCTTTGATTTCCGCATCAATAGTTTCAGATAATCTCTTCTCCAGCCTATATACAGCAGCATTTTCATATGACAACGCAAGGTTAAGTCCAGCTAAGGCAATCATATTACTCCTATCAAATGGATACATCATTCACTTTCTCATAGCGCGTCGACTATAATAGCGTACTCGTGATATATAGATAGAATAATTCTAACACACTATCATTAGTTTTGAAATCAATCTCATAAAATAAGGTATTTCCAGAATAAATATCGCCTTTGACTCATCTAAATGGATACTCGTAACCAGTATTATAAAATACTGTACATCACCTTGGGACCTATATATGGTCTCACCTAGCTACTTTGAGAATCCACATTTACCCCTTGATAGATAAACTGTCTGAGTTACAATTCGCCAAGCTATCTCCCTTTGTATAGACCATGCATCCAGATTGAGAAGGTTCAGATCCGCACTTCACATGAAGATGGTTTGAGGATCTAACAGAATCTTAAAGTAATTTAACATACATTATTTAAAACATTATTTGGATCAAACTAGCATTCCGAGAATCTCACTTACTGCAAATATTTGGATTGTTATACCGATATCCGCATTTCAATGGCTGGTATGAAACCTATAAATTTTCACGCGGGAATCTCATAAAGGAATATTATAGGTATTGTTAGTTTTGAATCGTCCGCGCTATACTGAAT
>JBQCDO010000279.1:0-3368 GCA_051961195.1 Nitrososphaeraceae archaeon
GACGTACTTTAATTATGCTTGTTAATACTCGACTTAATCGAATAAATCTACTTATCGGGCTTGCCATCGCAATAATAATATCAGACTCTATAATCTATTTTTCAGAAGCTGCTAGCAAGGAGTTTTATTCAAATTGGATCATTATCATTAATGCCTCAATCGCTGCTGGACTTGCGATATTGATATTATATAGACACAAACACCATGATGGAATATTTGACAAGTCACACACAGCTCTTGCCGTAGGTTTATGTCTGTGGCTAACTGCCGACATTATCTGGGCAGTATATCAGATCGTGCTCGAAATTGTTCCGCCGGTACCATCAATGGCCGATTTTGTATGGTTTTCTGCATATGGCTTCTTCGCTTTCTATTTATATTCAACATACTTTGAGTTTCACAAAAAATTCAGGTTTAGTAAAAGACTAGTTGTTTTTAGCATTGTTGGTGCCGGAGTATTTCTATCATACATAATTCTTGTGACTACAAGCATTGCCGATTTATCCTCAAACAGAGGTATTGCCATGTTTATCGTAGTGATTACATATCCTGTTCTGGATTCCATACTTATCATACCGGCAATGGTAATCTTGTTAAGCTTTAGAAATGAGCCAGTGTGGTTCACTCCATGGCTATTTGAATCAGCCGGGATATTTCTGATGGCTATTTCAGACAGCTGGTTTGCACTAATTGTAGTCACTTCGTTATTGAACCAGTTCTGGTTATCTGCATTATTTTTTGCCTCGCATTATATCATTATTTCAGCCGGTTTACTCTGGTATATCACCTACTTGATAAGAGAAAAAAAGAGCACTAATGAAGTGTCAACTAAAGATTACGTTATTGCCGATGGCGGTGAGACTACACCATCTGACAAGTTCAATTTTAATAAGAACAAAAATACTAAAAAAACAAACCGATCGGAAAACGAAAAAAAGAGAAACATATCTGGCCTTAAATCCAAGTTCGCACCTGTGATCATTATTGTCATTATTTCTTGGTCAATCTATGTTTTTATCAGTTTAATTGCGTATCACGACCAATCCACAACAAAGTTACCAGGTTGGATATCCTCATTTTTGACATTTCTACCCTCTGTTTTTAGTGGGAATTCTGAAACAATAATACATCCGAGCTTTAAACATTTAGCTAATGCAGAATCAGATGTTAATACAACTATGCTTGGCGCACTTCTTCCAATTAGTGGCGCTTCCGCTTCGTTAGGCGAATCAGAACAAGCTGCCCTTAAAATTGCAATTAACGATATCAACAAATACTTTTCTGAACACCAGTCGAATACAAGGTTTGGACTTGTGATTGAAGACACAGGAAGTGATCCTCAAATCGGCCTCGAAAAAGTTAAGCGTTTGTCAGATAGGGGAATAAAGATAATAATTGGTCCTTCCACTAGTGCAAACGTAAATCAGATTCGAAATTATGCGAATTCTCATGGTATATTGCTTGTTAGTCCATCAAGCACTGCTCCTTCCTTATCTCTCCCCGGAGATAATATTTTTAGATTTGTTCCGGATGACACACATCAGGCACAGGCAGTATCGTCATTAATGTGGAAAGATGGGATAAGAATCATTGTACCATTCTGGAGAACTGATATTTATGGAAATGACCTAGTAAGTGAAGTCAAAAATAGTTTTGAAAAGATCGGGGGAAGATTTGTAGATGGTGTTGGATATACTCCACATACAGGTGACCTATCTGCTAGTCTCAACAGGATAAACTTCATAATTTGGGATCAAGATTTGAAGACTCTCGAGGCGAAACTGAAGAAGGCCATATCAAATTATGGCGTAAGTAAAGTAGGGATTTATTTTGTAGCCTATGACGAAGTTGCGCCCATTTTCATTCAAGCGCAAGGTCATGACATCTTGTCTGATGTAAAATGGTTTGGTAGCGATGGATCGGCACTTAATAACAAGGTCGTAAGAAATACAGACGCTGCTATCTTTGCTACTAAAACGGGTTTTGCTAATCCGATTTTCGGAGTTGAAAACGAGAGTAACACCAAGTTTAAACGTGTCGAAGCTTTAATTGAAAAGGATATCGAGAGAATACCAAGGTCATATGCAAGTACTGCATATGACGCTCTTTGGGTTGCTGCATTAGCTGAAAACCAGACAAAGCAAGCAAACAACATTAGCATAGAACAGCTCAAAAATGCATTTACAGGAATTGCGAATTCATATACTGGAATTACCGGCAATACCAGTCTTGATCAGAACGGAGATAGAAAATACGGTGATTACGAATATTGGGTAGTAACAGAAGATAAGAATAACTCAGGATCATACATATGGAAGCCAGAAGGTAGATTTGTATTTGAAAAAACTCCAAACGGTCACAGATAGATAGATGGATAGATGGATAGATGGATAGATAGTCACAATAGCCCCTTACCAGATATAGCTGCGTTTGAAGATGATGATGCTACATCTTGCTAGATTTCGAACTAGTTGCAAGCTGGGCATTCTGTTAGCAAGGCCTACAATGATCTAAAGAGCAATAATTGTGATAGCATTATCAGTAAAGCATTTTTTGATTATCGTCGTGGTAGATAGGAAACCTCCAATAATTCTTGAACCTAATTGTAACCATAACCTAATGGTAATTTGAGTAATTCAAGAGCTTGTTATATTATGTAGCTTTGCGCTAGCGAAAAAAGAAAAAAGGCCGTGGCCTTCCGGGTTAATTCACAAGACACTTGGAGAAACCAAATTCCTCATTTCATTAAAAATATAGAGAAAATGCAATCCTTTATCGGTTGTCCTACAAGTCCTTTCGTTTAAGAAATATTCTATCAATCCATTTCGAACCAATAGCGTTAGATATTGCTTAAACGGAATATGACTCAGAGAGGCCCTTGAAAGGATATCTGTGTGCCGTACCTTTTGACTTCTTGCTGTCTCCAAAATAAAAGCTATTATTTCAACTCGACTTCTATACTGTTTTACACATGTTCGCGCTATATCCGTTCACAGTTTACTATTGAATTTACTAGTATATAATAAGTATATCTGGATACAAACATTTACTTGTCGCTTTTTGAGGACATTTCTATCAGAAGTATTAGCTCTAAATGTTGTAGTACTAGATGTTGTACTTAAAGAGATAGGTGGTAATATAGCTTACAGACATGGAATTACACTTCTGTGAGAAAGTGTACCCATATAGAAATTTGACTAGGTATCATCTAATGCATGAAAAAGTATGGACTTGTGAGAGAATATCCGCATTTAACCAAAAGATTCGTAAGTAACGGGATAAATTTTCGACTAGAAAGAATTATTGAACTCTCGTTGAACACACGAACTGTATACAGGAGACTAAAGAGGCACGATCTTAACATCCTG
>JBQCDO010000280.1:0-3172 GCA_051961195.1 Nitrososphaeraceae archaeon
TGTAAGGTTATGGTCTCATAACTCTTGGAATTTTGTGATTCAATGATGGTTTCTGCTTCAATTACATTACCTGTATTATCGTGTATTATTGATGATCTTCATGGAGTTGACCTCATTCCAAGCAGTATCATCATTGCTTAGATCTGTAATGACGTTCCACAGCCAGCCAATCGACGTAGACACTTGGTGGCATTACTCCCTAAGGAGAGGCTTTTTTACCCACTTTCCTTTAACAGTTTGCGGCGAGCAAGTTCGGCTTCGCTAGGTGTTTCAAGGCCAAATGATCCAATCTTGACTTCTCCTGCACGCTCATAATTGGCGACTATAACTTCTCTTGGGCGAAATTCCGCTTTCAAGAAGTTTGAACCCAGCTGGAACTGTACCTTCTGCAAACAAGCGCTTGCCAGTACTAAGAGTAACAGGAAATATTTTTAGCCAAAGCTCGTCGACCAAGTCATACTTCAAGAGTGTCTGAACAAATTGCTACTGCCATGGCCTTGTATTTCTGGCCCGTCCTGCTCCTTAATCCTTTCAATTCCCTCTGAAACATCACCATTGATTAGTTCTGAATTACTCCAATCAAGCTTTGTCAGCGTCTTTGAAGCTACGTATTTCTTGGCATTATTGAGCTTGGCAGCGAATGGGTTTTGATCTGCGTTCACGTACGGCCAGTACGCTTCAAATACCTCGTACGTTTTTCTGCCAAGCAACAAATCAAAAGGTTTACTCGTCTGCTTGATCATCACATTAAGAAGAAAGTCGTCAGAATATCCAAACATCCAGCCTCCGTGTTCAAATCCTCCAGTAGGATCTTCTTCCGGCCTACCCGGAGCTTGCATCACGTTGTCAAGAGTTATGAAAGACATGACAATTATCTTTCTCATTTATTTTTCATCTCCTTAAATTTCTCTCACTCCATATCTGATAATATTTTCACAAGTTCATATGTGTGCCTAACGAGGCTTCCAAAGTCATAAGCGACGCTCTAATAGACAAATTTTCAGAACCCTTCGAAATCTACTGCACTACCAAGTGATAGATCTGCCTTTAGAGTACTCGACGCATGTTCTGGATAACAATGATAGTGGATTGATATCGATACAGCAAATAGCAAAGGATCCTTTGTTAGGTTATTACCTGGTAGCGCCTTCTCTTTTGCATACTAATAATACCAAAGTTATAACCAATAATCTAGTCGAGAAATTTGGCAGTACTGACCATGTAAGTATTCAGAAACAAATCAGACATGCATTGATAAAATACTATGAAAATGAGTCAGCATTTAATCTGTCCAAATGCCAAGAGATTAAAGGTTGTTCTATATGGTTTAGATCAGAATCAAGTTTAACACCTACTTTAAGCGTAATTGGTAGTGTCCCTAAATCTACAGGGATTTCAATATTCAATGGAGAAAATGATTCTCAGACTCCAGTCCAACAGGCGTTTCTCTTGCAGCAAAGACTGACTGAAGTAAACCACCCTGATCATACATTGATAACATATCCTAATCTTGGATATTTCTTCTATCACTCACCTCAGTGGTTCAGTGAACCCGGACCAATTGAACCTCATGTTTTAGCAGATCTTTATTCATGGCTTGTAGCTCACTTTGGATTTACAAATCATGTTACTGATGCACAGCTGGCTGCAACTCCATCTTCTAACTCTACTGCTAAATAAAATAATCTCAATAATACGCACATATTAGTTGTTGATCATATGTACATCTCTGCAAATACCTTTTTGCAGATGATAGCATTGTTTAATTCATTCATCTTCTGACTAAAGATAATAAAAAACTACATTAGAAAGAAGACAATATATTATTATCATCATCATGGATAAAGCACAAGAGAAGCTTGGCGATATTTTCGACAAGCATATAGAATTTGAGTTTGACAAAGAAGACGTTGATGCTACTATGACCACCATGACAGAGGATCCATATGTTCATCATATTCCTACATTAGCTGGAGGAGTTGGATATAATGGTGTCTACAATTTCTATACAAATCATTTTGTCGGAAAAATGCCAAAAGATTGGAAGATTACTAATGTTTCGCGTACGGTTGGAAAAGATCAGGTTGTAGATGAACTCATAATAAGTTTTACACATGATAGAGAGATTGATTATCTGCTACCTGGTGTAGCTCCTACTGGAAAATATGTTGAAATACCTCATGTAGTTATTATGAAATTTAAAAATAATAAAATCTCTCATGAGCACATATACTGGGATCAAGCGTCTGTCTTGGTCCAGATTGGACTTCTTAACCCAGAGGGACTACCAGTAACAGGTGTACAACAAACAAATAAGTTGGCGGAATTATCAAAAAATTAGGTAATACACAAAATACGGTTTCATCTTGGCTTGTTTAGCACTCTGACAAGCAATAAAAATTTATCACTACAAAGGGGTAATTTTTCTTTCAGCTATGTGCTTCCTAGTACCTGGACTGAAATTAGTAGTTATAATTTTTAGTTCAAGTGCAGAATGGAAGATTAAATTGAATATGAATCAAATTAATATTGATCATATGATCATATTAAAACACTGGTTCATAATAACACTAAAAAAATAATGATGGACAAGGGGGTAATTTTTCTTTCACCCCATCACAGAAAGAAATTTGCCCCCTTAGTAGTCAGAAATTTAATGAGATAGACCATAACCTAAATTTCATACTATCACATTTCCAAGAGCCCATTTTCCCAAGGAATATCATGACTAAAGCACTTGGATATCAGAAAGAAGTGTTCAATGGACAGGAAGCCCTTGAATATTTCAGTGCATCAAACTATGAAGATTGCAGGATCAACGCTTATCCATCATTTACTAGATATGATGGCATCAATAGAACTGCACCAAGTTTTCTAATGATAGATATAGATCTTAAGGACTTTGCAACGAAAGATAAACTCGATAGAGCTATGAATAGAATCCTGAAGAGAATTGAAAGCAAAATGCGCGGCCGTCCAGAATGGATTGGGAAACCATCATTTTCCCAATTGGAGCATGTTTATTATCATCTACAGGTATAAATTATATGAAGTGCAAGAACAAAAATCATCTATAATGATGTTTTCTACCATGGCACTAATAATAACAGCACTTACTATAGTACTACTAATAACTATGACTATAGCTACTGGAGTTGTTTCTTACTCAATT
>JBQCDO010000281.1:0-14733 GCA_051961195.1 Nitrososphaeraceae archaeon
CCAAAAAGCATGCTATGGAAACATATGAAATGACCGCTCAAGAATTTAAAGAAGATGTCAAGAAAAATGAAGAAAAATATTGAAATTAATTAAGCGGACAAGATTGGAATAGAATGTTACAGTAGCACAATTTTATTTTTTGTTTTATTTTATAACTAGCCAAGCCTTTCACCTAATCAGTGACTTGTCAGATTCGTGCTAGCGAATAATTACACACAAACCAATAATTTCATCTATACTAAAATGATGAATTTATTAGAAAACAAATAAATTTTTACCCAGAAAAGATCCAACCGTCGTGCTAGACGATATTCCTTATTGATGCTATGAAACTGATCCAAAACATCACATAATTGTCCATAACTAAGATCTAAGTACAGTTATCTAATTATATTGAACATAGAATATAATTCTATTTGGAGCTATGTACAATATTATATAAGTTTACATAATTACACCTACTACTATATTACGATGATACTTTCATCCTCCATTCGCCTGTTTGCAAGTATCCTGAAACAGCTAGTGATGGCATTGTTAGTTTTAACAATACTGATAGTTCTTGTTTCAAATGTCCACCTAGATAACGTCATGGTGTTCGGAAGTGAAGATCATAACAAGATCGGATCAGTTTATCAAAATAGTACTAAAACTAGTATTAATAATTTAAACAAATTGATAATTTTAACTTTTGGGGATATATCACAAACTCAATATACTAACGCAAAACCAATACTTGACAAGTATGGCTTTAAAGGCAGTTTCTTTGTAACATGCGACTGGGTAGGTACAGTAGATGACAAAAGTCCTCGAATGAGCTGGCAAATGATACAGGCATTGCACAGTCAGGATCAAGATGTGGAATCTAAAGCTGTGACACACAGAGATCTGAATAGCTTGTCTTACAAAGATTTAGAATTTGAAATTAGCCAGTCAAAGAAATGCCTAGCAGATCACGGGATCACGGCTACAATTTTTGCAGTGCCCTACGGAGATGCATGGAATAATTCAACTATAATTAATGAAATTTCTAAATATTATGACCTTGCCGATAACGGATTTGCTCATTTAATGTTTTTGCATTGTACAAGGTATGAAAAATCTCCCAACCAAACCAATTGCAAAACTTATAATGAGCATGGGGAGCTAAATCCCATAAACAGATATTCGATTAGAGAACAAAGCCATAATTCTTGGGATCAGAAATACATTAACAATAATAGGATTATATTTTCAAAATTTGTTGACGATGTAAATAGTCAGACACAGTATAACAGGAATGGTACAATTAATGCAATACCTATAATGGCATACCACACCATAGACAATAGCCGAAAACCATTCAGTACTGATATAGGCTTGTTTGATGCAGAAATGAAATATCTACACGATAATGCGTTTAGAGTAATAACTATGGATAAAATTGGATTTGACACAAACACAAATTATCTATATGTAAATCAAACAGCAGTCGATCACCCAGTTCGGTAATTAAACAGGTATATTAAATACTATTTACGAAACTAGTAAACCAATAAGTATTTTATTCACATCTCGAATTCATCTTTGCAGATTTATGTTTGGCTTTTAGACATAATACAAAGTTTTCTATGATACCTGTTTCTCCCGTCCCTTCTTAAATTTGAGTACAAGCCAGGCACTAAAACCTACAATTATACAAATTGTGACTACATCTAAATAGATAGAATACCTGTCAATATTTTTCCAATTATTTCCAAGTTGCATTCCAGCAAACGTAAGTACGGAATTCCAGATAAGAGAACCAATTAGCGTATAAAACACAAATTTAATAAAATTTGTCCTTCCTATCCCTGCTGGAAGTGAAACATATGTTCTTATTACAGGCAATAATCTGCCTACAAATGAAATCTTATCTCCATAGTTTTTAAAGAGTCTTTCTGTGAATTCCAAATGTTCTTTCTTAAAGAATACATATTTCCCATATTTGATAATAAACGCTCTGCCCACTTTCAAACCAAAATAATATGTTAAAATCGAGCCAACTAGATTTCCTAACGAACCAGCTAGTACTACAAGTATAGGCCCAAATTTCCCAGCTGAGACCAGGAAGCCGGAGAAAGGCATAATGATTTCACTAGGAATTGGAATCATTGCACTTTCAAGGACCATTAAAGAAAATATCCCAAGATAGCCGACTCTAGAAATAAATGAGATAATAAATTCTATTAACGGTCTTATTATATCAAAAACTACTGACAATTGAATATTATTACCCTAGACTGATAATTGTGTTCTTTATTCACTTTGCGGTACAGTTCTCTATTGGTAATAAATATTTATTTCTTAATCTATTGATATCGACTTCCTAGACTGAATACGTCCAACAATAAATTTATCGATCTCGCATGAGTTCAATAATGTCTACACCAGTAGCCTTTCTAACCCAAAGGTGCTTGTGCTTATCATACTGTAATGAATTATTTGTATTTGGAACAAGTAGGTTATCATACAACGACTTTTGATAACCAAATATACGTTTTTTAATTGTCACTTAATGTGGTAACTAATGAAATAATTAAAGCAGCAATCTACCTTCGTTAGCGAATTTTCTTGTTTATCTTGTTTGATGTCCCAAATCCAAAATGACTTGTTTCGTAATATATCAAATAGACTGGATTGTCGTTTAGCAGTGCTAAGGTAACTCTTTTCCTGAGATCTTTGAGTGTCACTTACTTATAGTATTATGGTAACTGACTTTTGGCTTTTTATCAATATGTTATTTCTTAATTGAATTTGTCATGTAAGTTTTGTTCCTACTATTTCTTTATTTACGAAGTTCTGAAAATCAGGATTAAACCATCTGTCTGACTCTATTTGTTTCCATGTTTCCTTGATAGTTCCCCTTCGAAATATATGTCTCCTCCATTGTGACCAACCTGCCCATTCATTGTCATCAAGTACTTTTTTTTGGCGCATCGCATATGCATGAGAAAATATCCACAGTACATAAAATGAGTATGCTTCCCCTCGTGATAGCTTTACTTCGTTATCTATCACTCTTTGTATCGACTGGTCTTCCATGGCACGCTCCATCATCTTGAGATACTTTTCACCCAAGTCATTGAGACCTCTAGTTTGTGTATCGATTGACAGACTCTGCATTTGCTTCTTTGAGAAAAAAAGTGTCAATACCATAGTTCCTACTATTCCAATTGTTTGTGCTATACTCAGCATGTCAGAAAATCCTATTATAATACCTTCAGCCATTAAGTAGGATCGTAGAATATTGATAATATGCATTAGCGATGTAGCGAATACATATTTTCTCCATGTGTATCCCATGGTTCCATGAGATAGAAATCAATTTTTGCTTTATTGATAGATTTGATAGTCGCATTCGTGTCAGCATAGACTGTAAGCAATGCTCTTTTACTATCTGGATAATTTTTCATGGCTAATTCGAGGAATTCTACACCTGTCATTTTGCGGCATTCTCTAATCTACTAGAAATAGCGCAGTCTGCTCATTTCGAAGTTTTAATAACTTGAGTAGTTCAAGTGAACTTGCTCCTGAGTCTACCTTTAATACCCTGAAGTGGTTGTCATATTTCTGGCGCAAATCATACTCGATAGCTTGTAGTACCTGAGGATTGTCATCGGCCATTAGCAGGATTGGTTTCATAATAGATTCTGTTAATCAAGATCGTACTAAATTTCAACCTTGATCCTCGATTCGGATTACTACTAACTAACTAATTTGAGAGAGTTATTCGTTTACCAATAGCCTCATCAATATTATAGCTCTTGAAGGATCTTATTATCAAGACATAAAATATAAGACTTTTGAGATCGCCAAAATTATTCTAATAGTCCTGTCTAAGTACTCTAGGACAAATTACCTACGCTTTGCTTCTAAGCGGCAGCTAATTCAACTACTATATTATCTGTTATCTACATTGGCCTAAATTACTAAATTAATATATTTACAAGTAAGGTCCCGTCATGGCCTTCTAAATATTGCCATCATTCTCCGATTCAACCTCAATCTCCGTCAATAAGGTCCTCAACCTCCCCATGTACAAATCAAATCCCTTCAAATAGTCATTATCTTGTTAATACAACGAGCCGTAACATAATACATTCGTAGAATATATCATATGATTTTTATAATTAATCTGATAGAGTAGAACTGGCGGGGATGTAGCGTACGACAATCTATAAACGTCATGCCAATAGTGGCGATCCTGCTATCTACTTCTCAGGATAAAATTATCAATTTGACAACAACAAAACGTAGAAAGCTAGCGACAAAAACCCTTTTTTTACCATTTGTCCTCACCATTATGGCTGTAGTTGCGCTTGTTATTGTAGCCGGTTTCTTGTTTCAAGATTATGTAATTCATAACCAAGATCCGCATTATCCAGTATTGACAAAGAATGACGATCTTAGGATAGAATTGGTTGCCAGTAACCTATCTTTTCCAACCAATATGGCATTTTTAGATCATAGTAATATTCTGGTATCGGAAAAGAATACTGGCAATGTCCGTCTTATCTCAGACGGTGTGCTAAAACCAGAACCCTTACTAAGATTGAAAGTAGAAAGTCAGGGAGAACGAGGGTTATTAGGTTTGGCTATTTTAGATAACACTTCGACAACGGGTGAATCAGGAAAAGACATGAAAAGCAAGTTACAGTCATCCTCATCACTATCGCCAACACATCTGTTTCCTACAATTCCAAAAGCATATGTATACATCTACTTTACTGAATTGAAAAAAAATGGTGAAATAAAGAATGTAATTTACCGATATGACTGGAATGGGAATTCTCTAATAAACCCTAAATTAATCTTGGAATTGCCGTCTTCGGCGGGCATATACCACAACGGTGGAAAGATGATAATTGGCCCTAGGGATCATCAGCTCTACGTGGCAGTTGGGGATTTGAATTCACCCAATACTATGATGCAGAACTACAAATATGGTAAAAAAAGTAGCTATTCATCTGTCATATTGAGGATAAATCCTATAAATGGTTTGCCATCTGCAGGTAATCCGTTTCTCAGTGATAATATATCTGACAACACTACGGATATTGCTGGTTTAGCTTATAGTTACGCATATGGTATTCGAAATAGTTTTGGAATGGCATTTGATCCTGTAACGGGCCTTTTATGGGATACTGAGAACGGAGAAAACAGTTATGATGAAATTAATTTGGTGAAACCAGGATTTAATAGCGGCTGGGATAAAGTTATGGGACCGATCTCTCGCAATAATGATACGTCGACAAAGAGTAGACTCTTCACTCTACAAGGTTCATATTATTCTGATCCTAAATTTAGTTGGCGCTTACCGATTGGTGTTACTGCCATAGAATTCTTTACTTCTTCAAGCTTTGGAACAAAATATAAAAATAACATTTTCATTGGTGACATAAACCTCGGTAACATATATTATTTTAAAGTGAGTAATGCAAATAGAACCGATCTAAACCTAAATAGTAGTCAACATTCCGAATTAGTAGATCGTGTAGCTGATAATAAGAATGAAATCTTAAAGACTTTATTCGCGAATAATTTCCAGGGCAGAATAACCGATATCAAAACAGGCCCCGACGGCAACTTGTATGTTCTGACCTATTTCGATGGAAAAATCTACAAAATAATGCCTAAAAATGCCTAAACTAGTATTTCCTATTGATATATTCTACAAGTTAAAACTCACAAGTTGCTATTACGATTTTGGATTTGCACTTAGTATTACACTTTTAGCATTATTAACAATCAAAATTGGTTCAATTTTAGCCATATTTCGCAATCATTTTTCATGTTTGTCTTTTAATGCTATTTCAGTAGTAGAAATAATAGTAGTGATGGTTAAGTTCATTCCCTAAATGTTTCATCTACAAAGCACCATTTCCAGTTCTCCCCAGGCTCGTATGATTTAATTACTGGGTGTCCTGTAGAATGAAAATGCTTTGTACCGTGTTTATTGATAGAATTGTCACAACATCCAACGTGACCACATGCCAAGCATAGACGCAGATGTACCCATGACGATCCTGTTTGCAAGCATTCTTCACAGCCTTCGGGTGTATTTGGAGCAATTTTTTGATTAGCTTGATCCAAATGAACACATGATTGGTTATCTTCTTCCTGTTTCATACTCTAAAGTATAGTAAGGATTCTATTTTATATTTAGTGGAACAAAGCATAACAAAACTAATCAATAATACACAAGAATGTTAACTCCTTGAGGTGGTATTAGTATTCGCCAGTCTTATCGCAGTAATGATAGAGACAATCGCAATATTTGATCGAATCAAGAGTATTGATATCAGTTAGGAGGTTTACCAAGAATGGGAGAGAATTTGAATTTAAGTGCCGGTCAGTCCCATATTAGCTATTATATCTGATCTATGTTCGAGCATAAAGAAAAGACCATTATAAATAAGATATTGGATGTAAATAGAGTCAAGAAATAACAGTAATTTGGCAAAGGCAAAGTGAAAGAATTAGACGTTTCTATATTAACTACTAATTGGAATAAGCCAAGGCTAGGGAATTCTGAGGAAGCAGCGTCAAAGTATCATATGATGAAAGAGACGAACAATGAAAGACGGTACCGAGACTGCCATTGTTATTGAAAATGGACTTGAAGACTGAGTGGACAGGAAGCAGCTTGAAGAGGTCTGGATTTACAAGAAGTCATCAAGCACTAGAATTGCATTTCTGAACTATTCGGTAGGGGTTTTGAAACTGACATAGATATTATGTCATTAAAGGCTTATGAAAAATTGGAATGAAGGTAACAATGATTGTAAATATTCTAAAATTGGTAGCTGGGAGCCTACAATAAGTATATAATAAATCGTAATTTTGTGTTATACACAGTAAATTGAACATCTTTTGAAACTTTATAGGATTAAAATTTTACTACACAAAATTAGCTTTTATAATAGATTAATTAGATATAGCAGATATTAATAAAGAAAATAATGACTTTATGGAGTGTATCAAACTCCTTCAACATAAATAATAAAGTTAATGGTTGACTCCAATTCTCTTTTCACGTAGGATTTATTCAAAGATTAGATTAGATAGCTAATTAGCTTATCAGTTGTACTACCTGATGTGTTATGAGGACAGAGGAAAAATTCGATAACAGGTACTGAATTTATTTTGTGTGTACTTACTCGTCTTGTACTTAATAGCATGCACGTTTAGACAAACGACAATGCAGTGCATCTTTCGGAGATCACATAGCATCTACAAGTAGATTAAAGTAATAAAACTGATCTGATCTTTGAAAAAATGAATTTTGTGCGTCCTTTTCTTGCCGTCGACTTAATTTGCTAGCAAGTATCATCTCCCGGCTGCTGCGGCTGCTGCTGCGGCACCCCCAGCTGCTGCGGCTGCTGCTGAGCTATCTCCAGCTGCTGCGGCTGCTGCTGCGGCACCCCCAGCTGCTGCGGCTGCAGCTGAGCTATCATCACCAGCTGCTGCGGCTGCAGCTGCACTGCCACCATGATGATGATTGTGATGACCATAATGGTAGTGGTTTTTATGTGCGAATGCGGACTGCTGATCTGACATCGTTGTCGTAACGAGCAATAGAGCTATTGTAGCTATTGCTATTCCAGAAATAATATGAATTCGATTCATACCCACACATTGTATAATAGATACGAATATACCAAGATTATGGACATAAATACCAAACTCTTGATCTGTAATTATTATCTATAAGATATTAATGCACATATTATGCTCAGCTGTACCTATAAGCGAAAAATATTCAAGTGAAGATCTGATTAATAATTCCTTCTTTAAAAATAGATATAGTCTGGATGTAGAAATTCTTAGTTCTTTCACAGTTAGGGGACGAATCGACTACAAAAAGGACAACTAGATAAGGATGTTATTTCGTATTAGTCAAACAAATTGTTGCCGTTAACTATACAGCGATAGATAGAGTTATGTAAGGTCTGCCGATTGGATCTGATATACACAATATGACACTAACTTTAGATTCCAAAGCTAGATTAAATAATGGACTAGAGATTCCTATGCTTGGCCTGGGCGTATATCAATCACCACCTGGAAGACCTACGAGGCAGGCTGTACAGTATGCATTAGAGGTTGGTTACAGACATATTGATACTGCCAAGATATATGACAATGAAGCAGATGTCGGTACAGCCGTAAAGGAAAGCGGATTACATAGAGATGATATCTTCATAACTACAAAGGTCTGGAACAGTGACCAAGGATACGATTCTACAATCAAAGCATGCAGTACAAGTTTGGCACGCCTAGGCCTAGGGTATATTGATCTCTATCTTATACACTGGCCAGTAATGGGATTGAGTATTAAGACATGGAAGGCAATGGAGCAATTATTAAAGGAAGGCAAAGTAAAAGCAATTGGAGTCAGCAATTACATGATCGATCATCTGGAGGAGATTCTTGATGACTCAGATGTTGTGCCTTCGGTAAATCAAGTAGAATTTCATCCTTTCCTATATCAACAGGATCTATTACATTTCTGTGAGAATAAGGGAATTCAACTTGAGGCATACAGTCCGCTAACAAGAGCAAAGAGACTAGAAGATCCAAATATCGTGAAATTAGCAAAGAAATACGAAAAAACACCTGCACAAATTCTCATACGCTGGAGCCTACAACATGGACTGGTTGTACTTCCAAAATCAATCCATAAGGATCGTATTAAACAAAATACTGAAGTATTTGATTTTGATCTTAAAACAGAGGATATGACCATTTTAGATTCATTAAATGAAGATTTGCAAACTGTTTTCCTAGATTAATGAATCTGAGCACTAGATAATGGAATAAGTGGTTCATGAACTAGTGAAAGTAAATGTAAATGATACCAGCGAAATTTCTAACTATGGTAACAGAGCAATACAAGATCACTTAACATACAATCTAATTACCGAAATTTCCTCTATAAATGATATCTCTTTAGACGGCATACAGAATAATTGACAAGACAAGGTATGCTGAACTAGATGTTGTAGTAGATCATTTCAATGTATTAATATAGATAGAGTGAGATATGCTGTAGTAATTGGAGATTGGCCCCCAGATGATTCTTTTCCCAAATGTCCTTATGCATGCAATATTTTGATTTGTCTCGACTCTGATAGTCATTCCATTCTCCTCCTTGAGAGCGACTTTAGCTATGCCAGTCTTTGAATCTACGTCAACCAAGCCATAAGATAAGATGGACGATAATCAAGTGTTAAAAGAAATTGCGGAATCCTTCATTAAACCATTTACTCGTAAAGGTCGTTTGACGGTGATAATTGTATTGCATAGATTGGAATTCATATGCATGGTAACCCAAATCTCTTTGGTAAATCTGATAGTGGTCGCTCTTCACAGTTCGATTAATTCTGTTTCTCTGCGATCTAGATAAAAGTTGCAGTAGTATTTTTTCAGCCTGTATAAAAGAAACACCTTGAGATTCAGCTACCTTGTGTATCATCATGCCACTAGTTCTACCTCTTCGAAGACTCTTTACCAATTGATCCATATGCCTAATCGGATCTCGGGAACCAAGTGCCGTCATTATGTAAGTTCCTTGAATTTTTTGCATAGATTCTGGTGGATACTGTTGTAACAGTAGTTGACCTAATTCTTCGACATAAGGGGCTAATTTGGCCAGTGTATTATCCAATAAGATCACTTTTCTATCTTCTTCATCCGGATAAGTAGAAATATTACTATTTTGATTTGGAAGCTGTTGGTAACTTTTGGGTGACGGACTAGGATATCGAAAATATTCATCTAGATGACTCTTTTGTCCAAGCAAAAAATCACCTATAGGTATTGTTTCTGCTAGACCTTGATGCTGGTTAATTATATGACGATTAGCATTCCATATTCTGGTAAAATTGTGCTTACAGGAACTGCAGACATAATGCGGCCTACCCATTGTAATAATTATGCATTAGACTCTTAAAAACGCTCTGCTGTGAGTTACTCCTAGTAACTCACGGAACTTCACCAGCCGGAATGGCTGGATGATCGCTTAGAATTATCCCATTTTCAAGTAAATCCACTAGCACGTTCCAGAATTAAATTCGCTCGGAATTTTAAATAAATCCTAAGGCGAGGGATCCTGCCTCACATCGCTAGTGATATAATTAGTTAGTTTTATCGTTAATTTATCGCGAATTGTAATGCGGTATATTTTAACTGACATCTAATTCGATGTACTCTCCCACTTAGATCATTAATTTAGGGTCAAATAAAAAAAGGTCTCGCCGAATTTAACAAAAACTATGGATGGGCTTGAAGCTCAATCGAACTTTCAAATCTTCTGCCATATCGGTTAACGATTACCAATAATTCTTCGTGTACATGCTTTTTTCTAACCAGCGATGAGATCTGCGAAGGATCATTTATCTTCTTGCCACAGACTTCTTCAATTATATCACCTTTTCTTAGTCCGGCGTAGTATGCCGGACTACGTGGCTCTACCTGAGCTATCAAAACTCCCTCATCTACAGGCAGCATATAGTATTGGACTAGCTGCTTCGTTATTTTAATAGATACTATTCCTATCCATGGTCTGTTAGTAACTCGTCCATGCTCTATGAGATCGCTGACAACTGATTTAGCATTATTAATCGGTACTGCGAATCCAATGCCTTGTGCATATGGCATTTTAGCAGTATTAATTCCTATGACCTGACCCTTAGTGTTTATAAGAGGTCCACCCGAGTTACCGGGGTTTATAGCCGCATCTGTTTGGATTAATTCAAGAACGCCATTTTCAATCTGAATACTTCTGTTTAAGGAGCTAACTATTCCGGCCGTCACGGTTGGTCCTCCTGTCAAACCAAATGGGTTACCTATTGCAATAGCTACTTGTCCAATTTTCAAATCATCGGAATCTCCTAGTTCAGCAAATGGCAGGGCTTCTGTAGAGTCAAGTCTTACCACAGCCAAATCTGTCATCTCATCTGTACCTATTATATTTCCACCAAATATTCTCCCATCAGGTAAAGTGATTTTTAGTCTCTGAGCGTCATCAACGACATGGTTATTAGTTAATACATGACATCGATTATCGATTATTACACCTGAGCCAACACCTTCAACAGGAAAAACCCTGAATAAATGATCTTGTAATAATCTTGTACTGGCGATGTTTACGATGCTCTTGCTGACTGCTTCTACCGCGTTAACAATTATATCTTCTCCTATTGGTATCAGGTAGTTAGACCCACTCCTTTTTCGTTTTTGCTTAGGATCGCAAATCCATTATTCTTTACAAAGCGTTCCTGTTCTTGCGTTATGATATACATATAACATCATATCACAGATTTTAGATATATTGACTAGGTCTTTAAAAACCCAGTCACACTACACTATAATTTATAAGATAAAATGACTAGGTCAAGCTCGCAAACAATATTTTATGACCTTATTCTATAACTACACGGTAATACAGGTTGGTACATAAGAGAATTATATAGCGGCCCCAACCAAAGCCTGATAGCAGGCACAATTACATTCAATTTAGGCCTATATTGGAGCTCCTTCCCTGCTTTTTTCTTCACGTTCCTCAATTGATCTGCCCGAGAGCCTTTTTGCTCTAGCCCCAAATAAAATTGCCGTAAATACTACAAAGACTCCTATGACTATGGCGTACATATAAGGTAGATCTGCCATAAATGTATATACATATAGTTATAGACGAAGATATAGTTATCGTCTAAAACCAATTATTGAACCTCAGAGTATATTAAGTTCGTCTCTAGATAATCTTCAAAGGATCTCCTATATACTTCAAGTATGATCTATTGATTAGATATGTTAACACTACGATGTCGTGAGACAGGACTAGACTGTGATTATATTATCAATGGCGAGACAGAAGAGGAGATTTTGAAAAATGGTGCGGAACATGCTATGAGAGTTCATAGTGTAAAGTCAGAGGACATCTACCTTAATGGAATTCCTACCAATTTCTTATGCCAAACTATAAGTAAACTGTAGACCATAAATTACTCAAAATATATAAGCAAATCCCAATTTCATGTTAAAGATGGATAACAGAATTCTTAGAGAAATTGCTAATGGTCGAATTTTCATCTATCACGCTAGCAACAACAGATTAATACAATGGTGGATCCATCATAGATATTATTACCGAGTTATCTGTGTAATACAATTTTCTCTTGTATCTTTTCTACTAGTGATCTTCTTTTTAATATATACTCTCTGAATCTAACCATTATACTCTCATCGGGATCTTTTCTGGCACTTCATCCTCCACCATCTCGCTGCTGGTTATGGGCTTTATGGATTTTATATTAAGGATTTCTCAGGGTAACATATATCTAATCACAGTAGCTGATTTTAAGATGATTGTAATCTTGAAATATTAAGTCAGTCACATAACGCAGCATAAGCTTAACTACTATTCTAGCATGAACTATGTATTGGTATTAGAATACGAGATCCGATTAATCACTACAATTCTAGACAATTCAGTATTCAAACTGAGGAATTCCTTGATATGACTATTCAGTCTTCTGCCAAAGAATCGATTGAAGTTGTTAGCAGACGGGCTGTTCGTGTTCTTGCTGACCTAGAGGACCGTCTACCAGACTTGAATGAATTATACATTGACTTGCACAGGCACCCTGAACTTTCAATGCAAGAGCATCGAACCGCTGAGATCTTTTCTAGGAGGCTTCGTAATGCAGGCTATGAGGTGACCGAAGGTGTCGGACATACAGGCGTGGTAGGACTGCTCGATAATGGTGTTGGTCCAGTTGTGATGCTTAGAGGAGACATGGATGCACTTCCCATAAAAGAGCGGACTGGATTAGATTACGCGAGTACAGCAATTGGAACCTTGTCGGACGGAAGCTCAGTGCCGATTATGCATGCTTGCGGTCATGATATGCATATGGCATGCCTAATTGCTACAGCAGAGATTCTGTCCAAGGAACGCGAAGCATGGCGGGGTACAGCATTTATTTGTGCTCAGCCAGCCGAGGAGACAGGGCAAGGAGCAGAGGCAATGCTGCGTGATGGATTATTTACTAAATTCCCACGACCTGACATATGTCTAGGCCAACACGTTTTACCACTTGCCTCTGACATGTTAGGACATAATTCTAGAATAATCATGGTTGCATCAATTAATATTGATGTGAGACTATTCGGTAGAGGCGGACATGGTTCCTCACCACAAGTAACCATAGATCCTGTAGTCATGGCTTCTTCCCTAATTATGAAATTACAAACCATCCGTTCGCGTGAGCTTGCAGGAGACGTACCAGCAGTCATAACGATAGGATTTGTCAATGCTGGTGTGAAACACAACATTATTCCAGAAGAAGCACATATAGGTATAAACCTACGTACACAAAGTACAATTATCCAGCAACAGATCATCGATTCTATACGCAGGATGGCAGAAGCAGAAGCACAGGCCTTTCGTGCTCCCAAACCACCTGAGATTACCACATCAGATTCTGTTCCCCTAACTAGTAACAACGAGCTGATTGACCAACGTATTAGTGCTGTTCATACAGCATTGCTTGGCCCTGAGCACATAGTCGAACTGCCCACTTTGATGTTCAGCGAGGATTTTTCACAATTCGGCCTTCCAGGTCGCCACCACTACGAAGGAGAACCAATTCCGTATTGCTACTGGATATTTGGCGGCCATTCCCAGGAGCTCTATAATGCCACTCCTGGTCAAACCCTCATGGCTAAAATGTCATATCTACCTTCTAACCATCAGCCCACATTCGCACCGGTGCCAGAATCTACGCTTCTGACTGGAGTGAGATCTCTTACTTCAGCAGCCCTAGCCTATCTGCCGGCCGTGGATGCCTTATAGGAGCAGTTTGCTAAAAGTCGTGTTATGCTACCGAATGCGTATCTGAGAAACCATCGATAATAAAAGTGATAGGAAAGCAATACCAATGAATATGACAATTGATATATCGGCTGCAGCAGAATATACTCTGCCTTTACTTTAATTTATCAACCAATGAACTAACAGCTAACAGGGCCAATGATTAAACTCTTTATATCAATTAATGTTGCTTTCTTACTAGAACATGAGCATCCAAGAGATAAATAAAGAGTTAATGAAAACTTTAGATAATGCTTGGAATTCCCAGGACTGGGAGACTTTCAGCGAACGGCATGCTGATAATGTTGCAGTATTCTGGCCCGGTCAAGCAGATCCTACAAGAGGAGTACAAAACCATCGCGAAGAATCCATAGAGTTTTTCAAAATGTTTCCAGACAATCATCTTGCCAACGATCCATATAAAATATTATTCGCAGAAGGCGACTATACTTGCTCAGTAGCAGATTTCACAGGGACATTTAAAGGTGCAATGAAGGGCCTTGACGGGAAAATGATTCAACCTACTAACAAGAAATTTCATTTGGAGTTTTGTACTGTTGCCTACTGGCAGGATAGAAAAATTTTAGAAGAGAGGTTGTATTATGACCAGGTGGGAATGTTAAAGCAAATTAGTGTAAATTCTACAAATACTTAAAACTAGTCGTGAAATCATAAATTGTCAAATTAGGAGAAAACTCTATATTGTCTTATCAAGCCAGTGTCATAAGATAAGCTTGCTCTGCTATTTACAGCTACTACTATCTAGTTTCATCATATTGTTACTAATATGTTATATTTATGGCTGAATTTTTCATCAGTACAAATCATCGTTG
>JBQCDO010000282.1:0-2072 GCA_051961195.1 Nitrososphaeraceae archaeon
AAAATACATTCTTTGTCCTTATTGCACTGAGACCTGTTCTACAAACTGGAATCTAAGAATACATATTCAGAGAAAGCATAATGGAAAAGCTAAACCAGCAACACCAGGGTCATATGCAACTAGTAGTACGCAATTCAATAGTTTTGATGTGAGTAGAAATATGGCAACAGCAAATGATAGGCAATATTATCAGGATGATAATAATAATGGCAACTATCATCATCAAACTTGTCCATCTTGTGGTCACATTTCAGAACAAGATTCTAAGAAACTAAAGAAATCCTCATCTTTTAAAGAAAGAGATGCTGCTCATGAACTACGAGAAACGATACGTGAAGCACTTGAAATAATAAATATTACAAAACAACTACGTCCATCCACTTTCTGGCAACCATCAATTATTGGAGAAGGAGGTATAACGTGGCCATTTAGCAGTTTTATTACGCCAGCATCCCCTAACTTATCGAGTTCTTGTAATAGTTCAACACGAAATATGTGGGGCATTAATAAAAATATTGGTGGATTTCAAGGATATGTTTGTTATAACTGTTTGTCTTATTGGGCCCAGTCATTCGAGGGAGATACAAAGTCACTAATTCAAGTTAAACCCAATCATCAATGCGATCCTAAAAAAGTTGCACATGCCCTAAATCTTTTGGATCTTCAAAATAAGAAAAATGGGTTGTACGGCGAGCTTATTGATTTTCTGGTGACATTAGCTAAATATTTGATAGTTCGTGCATTTTTTTCTCGAAGAAAGATATATTTAAGGGTTGAAGAATTGGTTCCTACATCCTATCCTTCTGATTTTACAGATAGAACACATGATAATAATGTGCAGCCGGCTGCTACTAATAACAGTAACAAAGATCCATTGTTATCAACTCTAGAAGAACAACATACAGATTTAACCAATACAAAAGAAAACAATCTTGCTTATCATATGATCAAAGAAGGAGAACAACTTGAGAAATCAATTGAAATGAACAATGATGAAGTGATTGAGTTTGTCAAAACTGCAAAGGGAACATTTGGAATATTTCGGATTAAAACAAATGATAACAGAATAAAGGAGCGTTACTTTCTTATGTATATAGTATTTTAAATTGATGCTTATTGTTCATAGCTTCTCAGGAAATAAGATTTCTTGTAGTTTCCCTCCAACACAACCACGAAGCTGAACTAGACTATGATGGAATAGGAAATCATGTAGTTGGGCATGTCGGGGGGGCTGTGCTGCTGGAAGTTTTGATGTTTCATAGATAAAATTTCTCAGTACAGATAGAAAAAATACTCTTCACTTTTTTTTATTTGTTAGCACGAGAGCGAATGTACAAACATTGAGCCGTCTGCAGGCCAATATCACCACACCATGCAATAACTGATCCTAGATGAATCTCAGTGCATTGTCTTACAACTATTAGATGTATTTCCGAATGTCAAGGTCATGATAAGGTACACAGCTGATTTGACACACGCCATTTTCTACGCCAACTAGATTTCAGTTCAAGCTTGATAAAATGTAATATTAATTCTACAGAGAGAGGATATCTTAGGTAGCTTAAGATCACATCTCTAATGAATAGACATTATTTTTAATGTTCATCGACCGATGAATCTGCAAAGCCATTCCCGAAATTATGGTTGGTCTGACACCGAAGCGATTTACCAATCGTGCTGACAAAAATACTGAAATGACTAGAAATACAGCACCCACAGGAAGAAATGCTAGGCCAGCTGAAAACGCAGAGTAGTCACGCACTTGCTGAAGATAATTCGTCAGAATAAATATCATTCCTACAAACGCCGCTACCTGAAGCAAGCCCACTGTGTTTGCCCCAAAGATTGAACTTCGTACAAATTCAAGGGGCATTAGAGGTGCCTTTGAGCGATACTCTATCAAAAGAAAGACGGCTAGGACTATGATTGACGATAAAAGAAGCTCAAGTGTTTCAAGAGATCTGATGCCAATATTCTGTGCACTATTGAAAGAGTAAACAAGTAACATGAGCCCAGCTGTTACTGAAACTGCCCCGAAAATATCTAGATGTCTTTTTTCATGAGCCTGTTTG
>JBQCDO010000283.1:0-8641 GCA_051961195.1 Nitrososphaeraceae archaeon
TTTCTCTAAACCTATTTCTTTAAATTTCATATTGTTTTCTTGTAGATGTATGAAGGCAGCTATCTATCGTGAACATGATAAGGATCCAAGAAAAGTTGTAAATATAGAAGATATAGACGTGCCAAAAATCAAGTATAATCAAGTTCTTATAAAAGTCGAAGCAGCCTCATATAATTACAATGATCTTTGGGGAATTTGGGGAGAACCAATCAAGATTCCTCTCCCCCACATTTCTGGAAGTGATGTATCGGGAACTGTAGTAGACATTGGAGAAAATGTTTTAGATATAAAAAAAGGAGATAGAATAGTAGGATATCCAAATCTAACATGTAGAATATGTAGTGCATGTACTTCAGGCAAAGAATATGACTGTCGTCAAAGACAAGTATGGGGTTTTCAAACTGGCCCATTATGGGGTGGATTTGCCCAATATACATATTTACCAGAGGTCAATGTCATTAAAATTCCAGATAATCTCTCTTTTCAAGATGCAGCCGCCATTTCTATGGTAGGCATGACTTCTTGGCACATGTTAGTCACTAGAGCTAATATTCAGCCAGGACAAACTGTCTTGATTATGGGAGGCGGAAGTGGTATGGGAATAGCAGGTATTCAAATTGCAAAGCTATTCAATTGTGATGTTATCGCAACTGCTGGTACACAAGAAAAAATGGATAAATGTCTCAAATTAGGTGCTGATCATGTCGTAAACCATAGAGAGCCAAATTGGTACAAGAAAGTTAGAAATTTAACAAACAATCAAGGTGTGGACATTATTTTTGAACATATAGGAAAATCTGTATTTGCAGAAGAAGTTAGCCTCTTAAATATTGGCGGTACTTTAGTATCTACTGGGGCAACAACAGGATATGATTCAAAATTAGATTTGAGATACCTCTTCTTTAGAGGACTTAATCTTATCGGAGCTACTCAAGGAACACGTGCAGGATTAGAAAAGGTAGTTAAGTGGACAAGTAAAGGAAAAATAAAGGCAATAATAGATACGGTTTATCCTTTCGAAGATATGGTAATGGGTCACATAAAAATGATGGAATCACAGTTGTTTGGAAAACTGATTACCACTCCACAAAAGTTATGATTCAATGGGTTTGAATTTTCTCATTACACAATGACTTGTAGTTATGTAAGACTTGTATTGAACGAACAGGCAAAGATGTCTAACGTCACCCAAAAGGGTAAGATAATCAGGAACCACATTAAATCTGGTATAAAGACAAGAAGTAATTCCAAAGTCAGATCTAATAACTGTCATGCTAGGAATATGTCTGTAGTAAAACAACAAGCAAACCTCAAAATTGGAAGCGTAGCATGAGCTATGGACATAGATGGATGGCAGAAACTGCCTTTTCATCTATCAAAAGGATGTTTGGAGAACATGTAACGGCTAGGAAATTTCCCTAATATGGTAAAGGAGATCTTTCTAAAGGCAACTCTGTATAACATGTTCAGTCGAATGGCATAATCATAATCATCTGCATAAATGAATTAATCCTAATTGATCATGCAACAGAGCAGGAGTTTGCAGTAATTTTTCTATCCATCCAAATCTTAGTTGAAGTTGTAGTTAGGCGAGCGCCTCATGGTGGACATCTACATAAATTGTAACGTCGTACATAGGCGTGTCACTATAGCAGTGGGAACAAACTAATTGACAAGTTCTTACATAGATGTTATCAGATTAATAGCATTAGAAATTCTCACCTAGCGTTGATAAAGTAACAGCTCATTTATTGAAATTATGGACAACAAAAAACTTACAATCGTTGTTATTTCAGTATTAGCATCATTGTTAGCAAGTTGTACGTTTATGTCATCAGAGATCGCATTTGCAAGTGGACATCATCATTCTAAATTCATACGACAAATACCTGCACAGGTCAATGTTTGTGGAAATGGAATTATGTCATATGACATTAGTTGTTAAAATCTAACAGATATTCGACCAGGTAGTAGCTCCGGCGGGTTTGGTCATAGTAATGACGACCATAATGATCATAATGATCATAATGATCATAATGATCAGGTTAGCAGCCCAAGTGGTAATCCAATCCAATCACAGGTGTTATTTCAGTTAGTACCCGTTATGCTCCTGACAGGACTGCTGTTACTAACACAAGAACTGTCAAGAGGCGGAATAGGGCGGTGACTTGTCATGTAAATGAGACAGAAGGTACTTGAAGTTCTATGATAATGTCGGCAGATTTACCCGCCAAGTGTAGTATAGATATATGTATCCCACCGTCTGATGGGAGGCCAGTCGAGGCAGCATAGCCCGGAAAAGGAGTCACGTCAGGTAATGCATCGAATCGAGCCTGATTACCCTGAGGCCACTGTCCTCGTTGATAAAATATGTTGGTTCCGACCACTGAGTTGTCTGGTCCAATCCACAAGACGTCTATCTCGTGTGAAGTTCTCATCGAAGCAGCCAGACCGCCGCTAATTGAGGCAGGAGGTCCATATAATGTGTAAGTGTTTCCACCGTAAGTAGTCCCATGCACCTAGCCTTATACCCGAAGAGGCCATGATGAAGATTATTGACTTCATTCGTCTATCACGATATTGAGAAAGTTTCAAAAGTTCCTCTGCTGTAGGAGCCCTATCATTAGCAGCTTTTTTGCCTGTCGGAATACCCCTTGCTATCTTTTTCCATTGATAATAGGTGTATCGATATTCATTTCTATGAATAGTTTTGTTGCCTTGTAGTAATTGTTAATGGTAGAATACGATATTTCGCCATTTCTTGCCCGTTCCTTTTGAAAGGATTTAAACTGCATGAGCGAGAATTGTAGCCATTGCGGGTTTTGCTTGACAAGTATCAGACATTGTATACTCTGCTGTTCTACCGAGCCTTGGAGTTTCATAAGTCTAGGAATACCTTTAGTCGTCTAGGATACTGTCGTCTTGTTTCTGGGGCTTTCAAAGCGTAAAGAAAGACGGATAGCGGATCTTCATATTGTATATTTGTTAATGTTGATCGGTATTATTATAGTTGTTTCTGCGACATGTATCTGTGTCAATCTATATTCGTCATTACACTAATAGTATGAACCGGATTTAAGTTTCGTTATCAAAATGGGCCGGGTCGGATTCGAACCAACGACCCCCGCCATGTCAAGGCGGTATCTTAACCAGGCTAGACCACCGGCCCAAACATATATAATATCTACGATTTTTGTTAATCCTCCCAAATATATACGAGTCGGCAAAAATGATTTTGGGCTAATTGAGAATAGATCCTATTCCGAATCCTATGACTGAATTGCCGTCATGTATTAAGTAATATTGGAAGCACATGCAAAAGATGTAATCGTCATAGGTAAAGAATATTGGATCCGGTACTTCTATTTCAATAGTAGCTTTTTGTTAGAAATGTTCTAGATAATCTAGGCTATTAATTGCAGATATTTCCTTTTTTCTTTAAGATATATACCCGATATTATGAATCTGTTGTCTCGATTATTCTTTATGACATCCGTTTTAGCAAAAAAATATATGCTTTAACTAGTCAATGCCGGGAACTATAACTTGATTCGTTAATAGTTCGACTAAAGAAGTATACTAAATTCTAATGTTTCAGACTTGATGTATTCCAAGTCATTAGAATAAATTAACCTTCGAGAATTAGATAGTCCAGAACTACCGTCTTTTTGAATTATTATGTGCTTAAGGTCATTCACTCACCTTAATGCGTCGCTAACAACCATACATTTTTAAACATCTACAAATATCATTCTAGATATTGCTGAACAGATAAGAATTTTTGATACGACATTAAGGGATGGTGAGCAGACACCGGGCGTTTCTGTTAATTCTGAACAAAAATTGCAGATTGCTATCAAGTTGGATGAATTGGGTGTAGATACTATTGAGGCCGGGTTTCCGATAGTATCTTCAGGAGAAATGCGAGCGATACGAACTATTGTTAAACAAGGATTGAACGCTGAAGTATGTGGACTGGCTCGGGCAGTCAAGTCAGATATCGATGCAGCATTGTCTTGCGACCTAAAGTATGTACACTTGTTTTTGGCTACCTCGGACATACACATGCAATACAAATTGAACATGAGTAGACAGCAGGTTCGTGAAAACTCGGTATGGGCAGTGGATTATGCAAAGAAGCATGGATTGCAAGTTGAATTTTCTGCCGAAGATGCGACAAGATCTGATAGAGAGTTCATGAACGCTATATTTGAAGCTGTTGCCGAAGCAGGAGCAGACAGATTGGACATTCCTGATACAGTAGGATATGCTACGCCGGAATATATAGCTGAACTTGTACGGAGTATAAAACTTGCAACAAATGTTCCTATAAGTATGCATTGTCATAACGACATGGGTTTGGCCGTTGCAAACACGCTTGCTGGAATTAATGCCGGAGCTTCTTGCGCACAGGTAACAATAAATGGAATTGGGGAAAGAGCAGGGAATGCGTCCTTAGAAGAAGTGGTTGTAGCGCTTCAATGTTTGTATCGTCGTGAGCATAATATAAAAACTGAGTTACTTTATGATACCTCAAGATTTGTTTCTAATATTATGGGAATAATTGTACAACCCAATAAAGCAATTATTGGAGAAAATGCTTTTGGTCATGAATCTGGCATTCACACACATGGTATAATAAACAACCCGCTTACCTATGAACCAATTAAACCAGAGATGGTCGGAAGAAAGAGATGGTTGCAGGCCGGAAAACACGCTGGCGCACATGGTATTAGTTATATGCTTGAAGAGTTTGGTATAAGACCAACCAAGGAGCAGCTTCATCAGATTGTAGAAAGGCAAAAAAATACAGCAGATATGGGTAAATCTATAACAACTACTGAACTATTATCTATAACAAGTGAAGTTATGCAAAATTATAAATTTGAAGAGAAACTTAAACTTTATGACTTCCATACGGTTACTGGGATGAATATTATCCCAACCGCAGTCGTTCGATTGAATAGTAATGGTAATGATGTGATTGCATCAGAGACTGGTGTAGGACCGGTTGACGCAGCATTAAAAGCAATTCAGAAAATCGCCGGCCAGATCGACAGTATCAAAATACATGAATACAGGTTAGAATCTATCACAGGAGGCTCAGACGCTATGGCTGAGGTTTGTGTCAAAATCGAGGATAAAAATAGAAACATTATCTCCGCAAGAAAGTCTGGAGAAGACATTGTGATTGCATCGGTGGAGGCAATGATCGATGCGATTAATAAAATGATGCTGAAAAAAATGCTACTTTCAAGCAATGCTGCCGAAGCTTTAGATAACTAACTCTGACTCGACCATTCCTTTCTGAATAACCAAATGATCGCCGAATAAATGGTAATGATAGTATCAAATCTTTTTACAAATAGCGTAAACATTTTGCTCACATAATATCGATCATCTATACTTATAAAAATTCTCTATTTGATGATTCATCAGTTCATTAGAGACGGGCAGTATTGTTCCACCATACCGTTTACAAACGTACCGGCAAATTGGCGATATAATTATTAGTGAGGCAGTATGAGATTGCATATAGAAAGTAATTAATTACGTATTCAAACACCTAACTAATACTGAAATCTCGAAATTCACCACAGTATCTTTCGTATTCTATCTTTACATTATTAACTAATGCTTTAGGTGGCCCTCTGTGACACCATTCAAGCACTGCATTAACGTTTATTTCATCTCCTTCTAGCACAGCTTCCACCTGACCGTCCTCGAGATTACGTACCCATCCCTTTACCCCAAACCTATTGGCAATAATCCGAGTATTATGTCTAAAATAAACACCCTGAACTTTGCCCAATATAAAGAGATGGGCCCTAATCTTTTCTTTAGATCCTCTTACAGATGTTGCTGGCGATGGCATTACAACTCTATCACTAATACGGATGATTGATCAGGAGGACTGACTCATGATATATCTCCGCCTTCCTCAACGAATAGCTGCTCATAGGAACTTCCTTTTCTAACTAATTTAAAATCTCCATTATAAGTTTTCATGACGATGGGTGGTTTAGTCTGACAGTGGAAAGGCATATTGAATACGATTGAATAGGCTCCAACGTTATAAAATGATACATATCCTCCAATATTTGCCTCAGTAAGATTGGATGCTTTTGATAACGGAAATACATCATATGTATCACATAATCTACCTGCTAAATGTGTATTCTTAGGTGGATTTGTTGCTGGAATTCTATATTCGTTTTTAGATAAGGCCAATACTTCTTGAGGATATTCTTGTTTTAATAGTGCAGCGTCAAGTAATAAGTGATATCCAGCATCAACTATGACAATTTTATGATCATTGTATTCTTTTGTATTTACTATTTTTGATACTAGAATTGAGGACTCTGCAACGAGAAATCTACCACTTTCGATCATTAGTTCAAATTCGCCATGTGTTTTGACCAAATCATTTAGCCTAGATATGTAATTCGCTGCCATTTGGGCAGGTTTAGGGACTGGTTCGCTATAGTATACTGGTGTTCCGCCTCCTATATCAAAGGTATTAACGTGGAAGTTTGGAAATTCTTTTTTCATTTTTGTCATGAAAGCATCAATCTTATCGAATGCATGGACATAACACGTGAAGTCTAGTATTTGCGAGCCCAAATGAAAATGAAAGCCTTCAAATTTAAGGAATTCATTTCCCATAATGTACTTTACCAATTGCCCTGCACTATCAATCGTTCCACCGTTAAATGGGACTCCAAATTTGCCGTTCTTATATGATGCACGAATTTCAGCTTTTACGCCTACTTCGGGATTAATTCTAATCATCGTCAGAGGCTTTATTCGCAATTTACAAGCCGCTTTAGCTAAATTTGTCATGCCATTAAATGAGCTAACGACAACTCTTCGTACTCCAAATTGCAGGACCTCTACGTATTCTTCGTATTCTTCTGTTACACTTGTATAAATGATATTCGCAGGATCTGCTTTGCAGTGATTCATGAAATGAAGCTCACCGATGGATGTCAGATCGAAGGTTATTCCATCCTTTATGAACGCACGCAATATTGCCGGACTAAAGTTCGCCTTGATTGAATATGCGATTTTTGTTGGACCATTGAATTTCATAAATGCTTCATGTAACTCCCTTACCTTTGCATGTAATGTATCTTCGTCGACTAGATATAGTGGTGTACCATATTGCCTCACCAATCTGTTGATGTCATCAGGTTTTACAAAACGATTTAACGCTGGTGTCGTTGCGTTTAAATTTTCCACCAGTTGGATTTGAGAATTTTCCACCAATTTGTATTTGTTATTTTAGTTGTAAAGGATATAACATAAAAACATTGCTCCAAGGATGACCAGCGGCCCATCAGTTTAGAAATAGTTATAGATAACAGGCAGATTTTTAGATTATCGATACCATATAGAAGAACTGTTTTGTTTATTACTCAGCCAATTAAATTGGAATAATTTTAGTACAAATTTTAATCATCCTGATCATCGATTCAATTCACGTATGGCTCAAATGATAAAATATAAGAGCGTCTATCATAGATACTTAATTTACATAACTTTCTTAGATAAAAGATTTGGAAATTTTACCTATAGTAAGGTACAGTAACTTTTTCTCCAGGCTTGCCTTCTCTTTGAGTCTTTATCTTCTTTACAGCTTCCTCGAAGTGTCGCATCATTACATGCGCTTCCGATGCATGTTTGGCTGCTTCTTCCGGTGTGGGATACTTTGCCAAATATTCGTGCAGGACAAGTGACACTGCAGTATTCGCTACTGAACTAGCATCAGCCCCACTAAAGTTTTCAGTAAGTTCAGCAACTTTGACTAGATCTACATCCGGGCCAATTGGTTTGTCTTTCGAATGAATATCTAATATTCGATGTCTAGCTGCTTTATCAGGCATTGGAACAAATACGATCTTATCAAATCTCCCTGGTCTAAGTAATGCCGGGTCAATCATATCAGCTCTATTTGTTGCTGCTAAAACTACTACTCCAGACAATGCCTGAATTCCATCTAACTCTGTTAACAATTGAGACACTACTCGCTCTGTGACCATACTATCTCCTCCCATACCTCTAGTTGGTGCAATAGAATCAATTTCATCAAAGAAAACTACACATGGAGCCGCTTGCCTTGCCCTTCTGAATATCTCTCTAATTCCTCTTTCGGATTCGCCTACCCACTTGCTAAGTAATTCAGGCCCCCGTACGCTAATAAAATTAGCTTCAGACTCTGTTGCAACAGCTTTTGCTAGCAATGTCTTACCAGTACCAGAAGGACCATGCATTAACAATCCTTTTGGCATAGAATGTCCCAGTTTAGTGTAGAGATCAGGATATCTCAACGGCCATTCAACTGCCTCTTGTAACTCACGCTTAACTTCTTCTAGACCGCCTATAGATGTCCAAGGAATATCTGGAGATTCCAAATAAACTTCTCTCATAGCCGATGGCATTACTTCCTTTACCGCATTTTCAAAATCACTCATAGTGACTATTAGCTTGTTTAAGACCTCTGGTGCGAGCTTCTCATCTTCTAAATTGAGCTCTGGCAGCAATCTTCGTAAGCATTTCATGGCAGCCTCTTTACACAGGTATTCTAGATCTGCACCTACGAACCCATGAGTCACGGCTGCTACTCTATCTTGATCAACAT
>JBQCDO010000284.1:0-15889 GCA_051961195.1 Nitrososphaeraceae archaeon
ATGAAAAAGCTTTACGAATTGAAATACGTTGATCGTGACATGAGCCACAAGCCATTTAGATATAATATAACCGATCTGGGCCGATTGCAAACCTACGATCATGTTTTATCTGACGATGAATCTACCGGTTCCATCCACGACCAGTCTACAAGACATTAACTGTTAAGGTAGATGACTCGCATTAATCATTCCAAAAACTGAAAAATACAGTAATAATTATCATAAAACTTACAGGATTTATATATATATGTAATTTTAATATACAATGAGTGGCTGCATAAACAAAATGTCTGACATTTTAACACATTAACTTCTTAACAAAACCAGACTAGATGTGTTAACATCATGATACACTTGAGATATATGAAAAGCATCAAATTATAACAAGTAATAAACAGGCGCTTCTAGTGTCCAGTGGAAATAAAGGGGTTCACTATAGAGCGATTAACATGATCTATCTGACGTTAACACTCCACTGGAAATAATGGGGTAGTTAGGTGCCGTTTATCTATATCTTTCTTGCTTGTTAACAATTGATAATATCTAATAGCTTAAACCTGTCTACCTCACCCCGTTGTTTCGTGTCCACTAAATTTTCTCATAAACAATAATAGTAATAATAATTATTTGATTAATTAATTAAGGGATATTGATTAACGTGTTTAAATGTGGTTTGTTAATATCATGTTAATATTATATTAACAACTCAGATCTACAATGGAAAGACTGGGGTGGGAGTTATAATGGTGATAATGGATGAGTGACGATATACTTGATAGCATTTTTGAAAAAGCCGCAGCAGGACAAACCTTAATCAAGAATCGCAAGACACTTACGATTGATTATGTTCCTGAAAGACTTCCGTTTAGAGATGATGAGACAGGAACGATTGCACAAGCACTATCTGTAGTGCTAAAGGGCGCAAGACCATCAAATCTCCTACTATTTGGTAAGCCTGGTACTGGAAAAACTGCAGTAGTCAAAAATGTAACCAAACGTCTCCTGACGAAAACAAGCGATCTGGGAATCGAGGTATTAATGCCATTCATAAATGCAAAGACCGCAAATACAGGCTATAAAGTGCTATATGAAATTGCTGAAAATATGGGTATTAATAAAGAAGAGAAGAAATTTCATGTTCACTTTACAGGTTTATCAATGGGTGAAGCAACAGATAGAATTTTAGATTTTATAAAAAACAAGAAAAAATTGCATGTTATTTTAATAATTGATGAAATTGATTCGTTAGTTGATAAAAATGGTGATGATATATTATATAATTTTACGAGAGCGAATGAAAGAATTATCGGAGGATTCATTAGCTTGATTGGTATATCTAACAGTCTCACCTTTAAAGATAAACTTGATCCTAGAGTTAGAAGTAGCCTTAGTGAAGAAGAAATGGTATTTAATCCATATACTATAGAGCAGCTGCAAAAGATCTTATTAAATAGAGCCAAAGTTGCGTTTAACGAAGATTGTATCTCGGATGCAGCCATAAATCTGTGCGCAGCTATAGCTGGAAGAGAAAATGGCGATGCTAGACGTGCAATCGATTTACTTAGAGTTGCGGCTGAAATCGCAGAAAGAGAAAGAGCATCTAAGGTTGAAGAAAAACATATTAGACTATCCCAAGAAAAAATCGAGAAAGACACAAATTACGAGATTTTAAAAAATTCTACTACACATACTAAAATATTAATACTTGCAATTCTTAAATCAAAAAATGGAAATACTGGTGAAGTATATGAAATTTACTCATCTTTTTGTAGACATATACAACAGGAACCGCTTACTCAGCGTCGTATAACTCAAATAATCAGCGAACTTGATCAACTTGGCTTAATAAGGAGTGACGTAGTAAGCCAGGGTAGATATGGCAGATCACAGAGAATTAAAGTTACTATTCCGTCAATTACTATTACATCTGCATTAAGAGATGATCAGATTCTCTCTACATTATTGTTTGCTGATTAAAATCCATTTGGAAAGGCCTAAGCGTAGCAAGATTAACTAGAATTGCAATCCCCGGAGTTGGAACTATATTCATTGTACGCTGAAAATTGGTTTGTGCTTGCCATGCCCCCGAATTAATGACCAGCGTTCCTCGATAATTCTGAACGTCTATGACGTGGACATGTCCTGAATGGAATATGTCTGGGATTTCAGTAATTACCATCATATCGTCCTTTTCCGGAGCTAATGGAGTATGTTCTCCATATATTGGTGATAAGTGCCTTGCCTTAAGTAATACCTTCATTGCTTCTGCAGGTTTTGAGTATGTTAAACCGGGTGTCGCGGCTATGATATCATCTAAACCTTGTCCGTGATACATCAATATTTTGACACCATTTAATTCAATAAGACTGGGGTTTCCAAGCATGGTGAAGTTATTCAAAGAATACAACTTATTAGAGTCATTTCTTGGAATGGCCGGTTGTGGAAGAGCCCTTCTACCTGGATCATGGTTACCAGGGATTACAAATACTTTGATATGTTTTGGGATTTTGGTAAGTAAATCACTAACATGTATGATTTGTTTATCCGTATTCGTCTCAAGTAATTCTTTGTCCTGATGCGGAAATATTCCAATACCATCAATTAGATCTCCTGCTATGCATAGAAATTTGATCCTCCTTACTATGTCGTCCGCATCAGAAGAGAGCCACATTAAAAATTTAATAAATTCTTTTTCCATAAAATATTTGCTTCCGACGTGTAGATCAGAAATCAATACTGCATAGCTTTCAGATTTTGATCTAGTAGGAAGGTGTTCTGGAATATCTGGAGAAACTATATTTTTTATAACAAAACTATGCATTGCTTTATTATTCTGGTTTTCAAGTTCTAACATGACCATTTGATCAAGTGCAAGTATTGATGCCTGTTTCCTTAACTCTTCGTTAGTTGCAATCACATTTAATATTCCAGTACAGTCATCAATTACCATTTCTAAACCATTTTTTCTAAACTGTTTAGACATCAACAAACCAGCAACTACTGAAACAGAATTTGTAACCCGATATTCAGTAGTACCACGCGACTTTGATCTAGCTGTCTGCTTTAAAGATGCAATTCTTGTTATTCTTTTACTGGAAGGGCGTAGTGCTAAAATATGAAGTAATTTCTCAAATCTACTTCTAAATAATGCAGTATAACCCTCCACACCCTCATTTGTATTAATCTTGGATGTCGGGTCAGAAATTACTCTATATACGTGTTCATCAGAATGGGGTGGATGATAATTTGTATCATCATTATAAATTATTTCAGGATCGACTACTACATTTGTTATTTTTCCTTTGTCTTTCATGATGATATTTTGTATGTCTTCTAATACAATCAAAGTGTCTCCTTTTCGCTTAGTTCTGATTATATCTCCTATAATTTCGGAAGCATTGATTTCAAGATTCTTAAGCATAGCAAAAGCGTCAGGATGGATTTGATAGCCCTTGCTGGTGGCTAGCGTTAATGCATTAAGAATTTCTTTTTGGAAAGCCAAGGTACTGGCTATTCATTCTATGAATACCATCTTTAATTACATTTCCATAATTGATAAACTAATTATAACAATAAAGATAACGTTAAGTTTCGTATTGCGTTTCAGTATTAAATACCGTCTGATCTATCTGGCATTTGGTATAGTCACTTTTCTAATTGCTTATTCTGCCGGTGCATCAATTCATATGAGTACAAAAGAAACAAATATTCTAAAACAACAATTTTCAGAGCAAATAAAGGATATTAATCAATTCGGGATTTTTATCAATAATGTTAAATTGGCACTTGGGATGTTCATTCCTGTACTTGGGATAGGTCTGGGAATATTTTCTGGTTTTTCAACAGGAATGGTATTTAATGCACTTGCTATAACTTCTCCTCTTCTGAAGAATATTCCACCGTTATTAATCTTGATTACTCCGTTTGGACTTTTGGAAATTTTTGCTTATGGTTTAGCATTATCTAGAAGTGGAATATTATTTTATCAATTAATAAAGAAAAAATCATGGAAAGAATGTACAATTCCCTTACTTATAGAGTCTTCGATTGTAATAGTAGTCCTATTAGTAGGAGCAATAATAGAATGGCAGACAATATTGCGATTTGGAGGTCTACATTCGTCTCGCGTTAGTTTATATCAGCACTAGTTTGATATCTTATGTTAGAGTAGTAACGTTATACCACTAAAACGAACCAATTTATGGATTGTGGACGAGTCTTTATAAAAGTGAAATAAAATGAAATTTTAGAACCTTGAAATACTGTTTGCAGATTCCTTGTAACCTAATATTGAGGAAGAAAAAGAATGCTTGTTATCTTATATGATTAATTACTACTACTGAGAGATCACTAAATTTCAGTCCTTCTAAATCACTAACTTTGCCGCGGAAAACAGTCTCTTTGCTATCATTAGTTAGATGCTCAAAAACCCAGACATTTAGGTTTGAAGTATCTATCCTATTCTCTTTTAAGAATATCGCTATTTCTGATTGCATAAAGTTCTTCTCTGAATCACTAGGCCAAGGCCGTGGTAGTAGGATTACATCTTTTCTAAGAATTATAGATCTAACTAATTCCTTCTTTTTCTGTTCAATATCTGTAGTTACATGAAAAGTAACTATATGTGCCTTATCTAATGGTACCTTTGATTTTGCTGCTGCAATCTGAATTGAACTTATACCTGGAATAATTTCAACATTTTTTTCACCAAAAATTTCTAATAATCTATCAACAACTTCGGATTCGGAAAAATTTACATCACCGGTAAATAGTACAGCGCAATATTCCTCATCTTTCATCCTATCATAAATATATTGATACTGTTCTTCTTGATTTTTTAGAGAAATCACATAAATTTCTTGTTTATTTTTATCTATTAGACTCTCAACAGCCGATATAGTGTACTGATATCCAATAATATAACGTGATTTGTAAATTGCCTCCCTAGCAATATCTGTAATATATTTTATTGATCCAGGACCGACTCCGATAGTGTATAAACGCTTTGGCAATATACAATACCATGATATTCAGCCATCCTTAAAGATTTCTTGATGTTCGTTATTCTGATTTCTATTTTATTAGTCTATTATTTATAACAACAGGCTTATGATTACTGCTTATCGATTTGCTTTATGTATGTTATTGTATGCTTGTCTTATTTCTTCTATTGATGAATTGTCTTCTAATGTAGTTATATCACCTGTTACTTCTTCGCCAGTAGATATGGATTTAAGTAGTCTGCGCATTATTTTTCCACTTCTTGTTTTTGGAAGCTTATTTACAAAGTAAATTTCTTCAGGCGTAGCTATGGGACCTACCGTATTTCTAATATGATCGATAAGATCTTGGCGTAGCTGATCAGATTCAAAGTAATCTGTACGAAGAACTAAATATGCAATTATTGTCTCACCCTTTTTCTCGTCCTGTCTACTTGTAATAGCAGCTTCTGCAACTGATTTATGTGACACAAATGCGCTTTCTAACTCCATTGTGCCTAGTCTGTGTCCTGCTACTTTGAGTACATCGTCTGATCTTCCTAATAGCCAAAAATAGCCATCAGTATCTGACAAGGCATAATCACCAGAATAATAAACACCGCTAAATCTTTCCCAGTATGTGTTTTGATATTTTAAGTCATCTTTCCAAAGCGTCATTAACATTCCAGGCCAAGGTTTTTTTATCACCAGATACCCTTTCTTGCCAAGAACTACAGGTTCTCCATTTTCATTAACTATGCTTGCATCTATTCCAGGCAAAGGAAATGCGGCAGAACCGGGCTTCATTGGTATATCCGAATCTAGACCAGTACAAGCACCTATCATAATTCCACCAGTTTCCGTTTGCCACCATGTGTCAACAATAGGACAATTCTCTTTTCCGATAGTTCTGAAGTACCATGCCCAGACCTCTGGGTTAATCGGTTCACCTACAGTACCCAATAAGCGAAGAGATGATAGATCAAATGAACTAGGAATACTGTTTCCAAATTTCATATACATTCTTAGGGCCGTAGGAGTAGTATACAAAATTGTGACACCGTGTCTTTCAACCATTGCCCAATATCTATTGGGCTGTGGATACTCTGGTGTCCCTTCATATATCAACTGTGTAACTCCATGCATAAGTGGCGCGTACACAATGTAGCTATGACCAGTAACCCATCCTATATCAGCAGTACAAAAGAAAATGTCAGTACTCTTATAATCAAATACCCAATTCGCTGTTGCGTATAAATATGTAAGGTAACCACCTGTACTGTGTAGAACACCTTTTGGTTTACCCGTAGTTCCAGATGTATAAAGGATATACAAAGGATGTGTGCTATCTAATATCTCGGGTTCACAAAATGAATCAGCCCTTTCAATGACTTTGTGCCACCATACGTCTATATCATCATTCATATGTAAATCGTTTGAAGTTCTTTTCACGACAATGACGTGTTCTATTGAGGGTATAGATGGAACTGCCTCGTCTACTATTTTTTTCAGCTCGATAAATTTCCCTCTTCTAAATGTGCCATCCGCGGTTATAATTATTTTAGACTCTGAATCTCTAGCTCTATCAGATAATGCCTTGGCACTAAATCCGGAGAAAACTACAATGTGTGTTGCACCTATTCTTGAACAAGCTAGCATTGCAATAGCGAGCTCTGGAATCATAGGGAGATAAATTATTACTCGATCGCCACTTTTTATTCCAAGGGTTTTTAATGCATTTGCAAATTTATTAACAAAATGATATAGTTGGAAATAAGTAAGTGTTTTAGTCTCGCCACTTTCATTTTCCCAAATTATAGCCGCCTTGTTTTTTATATCAGAATCTATATGCTTGTCAAGACAGTTGACAGATGCGTTCAACTTGCCGCCAACGAACCACTTTGCAAAGGGAGGGTTTTTCCAATCTAGTACCCTTTCCCAATCTTTAAACCAGATTAGATTTTTTGCCTGTTCCCCCCAGAACTGTTCTTGATCCTCTGATGCTTTTATCTTAATTTTTTCAAATTTTTTGCCTGCAAGGGTTACTCTGATTTTTCCGCTATCTTTGTAAATCTTTGACAATTCATCAGAATCTGCTTCAGACATTTTCTACTATAAGTCGGGGATAACTTTAAACGTTGTGATGCATAATTAATACCTTAAACTTACCGATTGTATTGTGATATCCTACGACCAAATGTAATATTCATTTAGAACTTTGTTCCCGAAGTTTGTGTCAATATATTAAAATAAAGAAATCCAGCGTATCTAACTTGTGAAATACAGAAGTAGAACAGAAATAGTAGCAATGATCTTAGAGGCTGCAAATGGAGGCGCGACAAAGACAAAGATAATGTACAAAGCCTTTCTTAGCTATGCACAACTAAGGGAATATCTTTCAGTACTTATTGAAAATAATCTATTAGAATATTTGGAAGGCTCTCAAACATATAAAACAACAGAAAAGGGATTAAACTTCCTCAAGATGCATAATGAGATAGGTGAACTTTTACAAACCCAGATAAAACAGGGTAAATAATAAGTTACCACCCTTTTTCTTGAAACGTTTTTTGTTCTTTATTCATTTTGGATTACGTGATTAAGCCAACTGTTTTCATCAGTTTCATTATTATTGGTATTACTTTGAACTGCTTTCTCCTCTGTCCTCTTTCCTTCATCCGCAACTATGATGTGGGCCGCCTCATTTTGTTTACTTGTCTCAATTTTGGAAGGGGATTCTGTGTAATTAGAGCCTGGCAATTTCTGATGTGGGGTATTAATTGCTAAATCTACACTGTCCAAGGTCTGTTGTGTTAATCTCATTTTGACATTATTGATTTCAGCCTTCTCAAGATTAACGTGCTCTATCAAATCGTTTGTATGTATACTGATCTGTTGATATGTTTCCTCTGTCAGCTCGCTACTTCGATATTGCAGCTTTGCATCGAATAGTACTGATTTGATACTTTTGTTTTCTGCATCTAATTGATTTAATCTCTCTTGTAATAATTCAATAATGGTTTTTTCTTTTTCTTCAAGGTCATGTAATCTCTTCTGATATTTTATATAAACCAATTCAGCATCATCTTTCATCAAATCATTCGCTGCAACCATTTCTTGTAGTGCTTTTATTCTTTGTAAAGTAAGATTCTTTTGTCTTAATAGGTTCTGTGCATCAAGTCTCCATCTTGGAATATATATTACATAATCTCCTTGAACTAATAATTGCTCATACGCTAATTGATTTAGGCCAGATGATCCGCAGTCCACACCAACAGATTCAATTGAACCATCAATATCTGTTATAACGCCAACTACCTTTCCCATGAATGTGCCATACATATCCTTGACTTCCTTGCCTACAAATTCGAGCTTAAATTCGCTCATGTAATCCGTTTAATAAGTAGATATAATGGCAACGTTGTCAAAATTGTTGTATTATTTGGCAAAACCATTTTACCGTCTTAATTCCAGAGAACCAGACAATCCCGACAAGTTTAATGATCAATATAAAATAAATACAATTATCATAATAAATTTACTACATTGCATTTTTGGGTAGGATCATTTTGTTCGATTCTTGGTATTAATAACAAATCAATAGCTCCACAGGGATTTATTGCAATATCTGATGTCATAACCTTAGTAGAAGACATGGGTAACCAAATACCAGATAAATCTTGGATGCTTTATCTCCTTGAAATCTTCAATATCCAGAATGTAGCAATCGAGCTAAATCTTATATGCCAGTTTGATAATCAAGATTACTTTGAAGCTATATTTAATGGTGTAAATAGATATAGATTCAAACAAATATTACCCACACTGGGTCATGCATACCTTCGTCAAATTATTATTGCTCATCAGAAAAAGTCCATTATTTATATCTTGGAGGATCAGAACACAAAGCAAATTGAAAGATTTGAGCTATCTTTACTGAATATTGGAGATTTTGTATTCGAAGGTAAGATTCACTTTACTGGAATAGAATGGTGGAATAAAATGGGCAATTTTCCGTACCCTATTAAGTATGGTGTAGAGATATCACAATTAATGTATGGCTTATGTGACAATCCCTCTGATTCTGAATCAATTATTTATAGACCATATAATGCATTAATCCCTAATAATGAAGGATCAAATATAGAATATCCTATTTCATTCTATGATGTTAAGATTAGAGATGATTGCGTTTGTTATAATGTTGCACCGGGTACTTGCAAAGTTGGTTTACAATATTGCTAACATTCTATTTCAATTGCATTATACATATTTAATTACATAACAGGTGAATAATTTTGGTCCCATTATCTAATTATGAACACTTTTCAGAAAAAGAAAAACTCCTTCTTAATTCGCATTTTTCAAACACCGATAAATCAGTCTTTGCAATCATTACGCCTAAACAAGTAGATAGAGGAGCATTAATGTCTAGATATTCTAGAACAGATAAAACCATGCGACGAATATTCATAGATGAATTTGTAAATAACCCAAATCGAGGAGGAGAGTTTTATAATAAAATACTATTAGAATATGGGGATGATTCTGTATCCGAACTAGGAGACGCACAAATAGCAGTAGAATGGATTTCAAATATCGCAGCAAAGAAGATAGAAGATCATAGAATAGGACTGTCATACCTTGAAAAATCTTCTCGATATGTGGCATTTGATCAGAAGATTAATGGCCGATACAAATACCATTTAGAAAAGGATATTATGTCTTCATCCTACGCTGATCTATATAAAGAAGTATGTGACTATAGCTTTGATACATATAGTAAGAATATTCTACAAATGCAAAAATTTATTTCGGAATCTGAACCAATCGATCAGTTTCTTTTTTTTGATACTGAATCGCGACGTGAATTATATTATAGCAGCTTGAAATCAGATACATCTATTGAATCTGCAAAAAGAATTTATCATGCAACAATTAAAGCCAAGACACTTGATGTTCTTCGCGGCCTTTTACCTGCCTCTACACTTACGAATTTAGGTATAGCAGGTAATGGTAGAGCATACGAGTACCTATTATCAACTATGTTTGTTTCAGATCTAAATGAAATAAGATCGATAGCTGATCTACTTTATGCCGAAATTAGCACAGTCATACCATCTTTTATAAAACGTTCAAATGACAGGTATGGCAAGTCTCTTCAATTATATGTTACTGATACAAAGAAAGCTATCTTGGAGCTATCCCATCATCATTTAAAAAATATTAAATTAGAAAAAAATCCTGAATTTGTAAAGTTGTTAAATTTTGATGACAATTTTGATGCAGAGGTTAAAGTGTCTTCTGCAATCCTCTATGAATATGCTGTAGGTCAATCTTTGGAGGATATCATGACATATGTTAGATCTCTTGAACCGAAGGAGAGACACAAAATCATTTGTGAGTATACAAAATTCAGGACAAATAGGAGGCATAGACCAGGCAGAGCCTTTGAAATGGTAGAATATACATTTGAATTATTTACAAATTTTGGAATGTTCCGTGACCTTCATCGTCATAGACTTCTTACTCTAGAAAGACAATTATTATCTACAAAGCATGGATATGATATTCCTAAAGAGATCTTTGATTTGGGAATGGTTAGAGATTTTAAAGATTGTATGTATAAATCTAATGAAGCCTACACTCTTATATCAAATAGATTACCTGAACAAGCACAATATGTTGTCAATCTTGCTTATAGATATCCATATTTTATGAAGATTAATCTACGAGAAGCAACTCATATGATTGAACTTAGAACAGTTCCACAGGGGCATTCTGATTATCGTAGCGTATGCCAGAAGATATATAGACAGATAAGGAATATACATCCAATACTTGCAAAAGGAATGCACTTTGTAAATCTGAACACGAATGAACTTGCGAGATTCACTGAGGAAAAAAATAAAGAAAGGAAAAGACACGGCTAATTTATTCAAACCATTTTTCCAATGACTGGTTTCGATTTGTTATTGATTTTTTTAATCTATCAAGAGATCCTGTCACCCGATCAACGGAAAAATTTTTTTCAATACACAGAAAGTTAATAATGTGATCATATTTTATCTCGTTGAATGAAATGTTGTCAATATCGGGGATTTCTGATTTCAAAAATATATCTCGTATTTCTTGATATGGGACATCTGATAATCTATCTCTAATTTTTTCTATATTTTCAAGTTTATTATATTCCTTAATTAATTTTAAGGCTGTCTTAGGACCAATGCCTGGAAAACCTTCCGGGTTAAAGTCAGTACCTATTAAAATTCCTACATCTACTATCTGTTCACGCGTTAATGATAAGTGACTGAGAAAATGCTTGAGATCTATAATCTCTGGTTCTATATCGATGTATAAATTTCTGTTCGGAATTTTTCTCTTGCCGCTGATCGTAATGTTTCGTATCAGTTTCTCTGCTCCAAATAGTAATGAATCATAATCTTGACTAGCACAACCAAATGCAATTCCACATTTTGTCAAATAAGCTGCCGATGCTTCTCCTTCTGATTTTGCTTGAACAATGGGAATACCAAGTAACGTCAAGATCGTTTTTGATTCTTCTATCATTTCACTGGTCAGGACTGATGTAGCTTGACTATATTTTCGTGCATCCTCATACTTACCGCTTGTTAAAGCCGCTTCGTACTTTTCAAACGCTATTTGTTTTAAATGTCGTCTATGTTCTATCTCCTTTGATTTCAGGTTATTAGGTTCTCCATCGAAAACATATATTAGCTTAATATTCTCTGCCAATAGGCTTACATTACGATAAAAGAGGCCGCTTAGATGACTTGTCACACAGCCTTTACTGTTTGTAAGTAATTCTCCTGTTGGCCCACGGATTGTGGCAAGAAATTGGTATATAGAGTTGTATGCATCGATTGCAATTATCTTGTCAGAGAGTTCAGTTATATTTATAGATGATGCCTCAACAAGTGGTCTAAGATCTAAACCCATTATCTTAATAACGCATGAACTGAATTTTTACCTTTTCCATTTCTAGAATTATATTTGCATTGTTGCTTTAATTAAATTCCATTCACAATAAGACATTTTATATGAATTACTATAGGTTATAGAATATATGATCAATTACAGTTTATAACCTAAATTATATTAAGGGATCTGATTATATAAATCCTTAATTGAGTCTTAGTTTTATCGGTTATCATATTTCTAAGTGTGGATACTATACAATGATATTATTTTAGCAAAAGAATCAAAATATGTTAAACTTTTGAATACAACTAGTAGCAGAGAGAATATAATAATGTCTATATCAAATATGCTATCAAATGTTAAGATCGAGAACGTATTTAGATGACGTGATGTATACAACTTATGATCCTTGTCTTTATTATAATGATTTATCATAGCTTCGCCTTTAACGATTACATAACTAACTTAGAAATCAGCATTTATTCATTTAATATCATAATACCCATTCTAGATTAGTCTACCCTAGAGTCAGACATCATATTCGAGATTGCATTAATGACAGAGGAAGAGAAATTATAATTCTGATCCTCCGTCATAGTTTGGAACGAAGCTGTTTACAGTTAAGCCTTATCTTATAGTATAAAATGGTTGATTAACACTGTTATTCGACAGCCGTAATCGCAGGTGAGCTTCTTAATTAATTAATTAAAGTGCTCTGGATTAAATAAAGTTTCAATTTTGAATTATTATAGCCTACTTATTAGCGCTCCGTTTGTAGTTACATTAAATTAAATCAAATCTTGAAATGATTTGAACATTTAGTGCCAATGGAATATTTTATAGTTAATTATCGTAATATATCCAAAATGAGCATTTAATTATGATTCATATTGTAAAGTTAATCTCGTTCCGAGGATAGTAAGCCAAATAATCTATCACCGATCAAACCTTATTTTTTGGGTAATATGGATGCAGACTGTTTAGAAACATGATCTACTATATTCTATTCAAACGTATAAAGAATCACTTCAACTATAATTCAAGGCGAGAGGTTTTTAAATTATTAAATTAATTCTGCATAACACACTTGATGGAACAGGATGAACACATTAAGGCTCACTTGATGTGGATATGGGGACAAAAGGGAGGTTTTATTAAAAGAGGCATTGAAGGTATGATGATAATCACCAATAGACGTATTGCATTCATTACAAAAACTAGCATGACATATAGAGTACACGATGCATATTCTCTAAAACAACTTAAACGATTCAAAGACGGCGAAGATGTATTTAGACCTATATCTGGATATACTATAAAAAATTTGGCAAGTGATCTTGCAATGAGTAATAAGAATTTGGAAATTCCATATGATAGGATTGTTGATATCCTTACAGAAGAGAAACGCTGGGGTACTTTACTCAAAGTCAGGTTTAGTTCTGAGAGTAAACTCGAAACCTATATGTTTTCAGTTGTTAAAGGATGGGTAAAGTACCCATTAAAAGATCCTATCGGATTTCAGCGCATTGATTGGAATCCTTTAATCAAGATCTTTAAGTGTTGAAATCTTTAAAGTGGATGATAAAAAATTTCTAATCGCATCTGAAAAAGGATCTTGGTGGATAATCCCAAAACCAGTAAAACTATAGTATCATCACAATAAGAATTAGAATTAGGCAGTGAGATTCTTGATCTTAATATAGTATAGCAAAATTGGATGTATTCTATAGCTTCTAGCAGCAAACATTACATAAGTTTACATGTATTGAATGTTAAATATTCCTATAACTAATATCAATATGCAAAACAATGAGTTACGTTAGTATGGGTCTGATGTCATTGTACTAGAGATATTTACATTGTGTTTATCTAAACTAGAAAAACTAGATCATTGATGTATAGATGCATATTATTATGACATTCGTGTTGGTATGCCGACTAATTATATATTCTATCCAAATACATTATGATAACAATTATTAACTTCCACTTTAGTGGGCTCTGTTGCAAAGTAGTTATATTCGCTTAGATCTGTAGGTCTGCTCTCTTTAACTGTTTTCTTTATACAGCTGTAAAAACTATGTATATCCTGGTCAAGTTTTGGATTACCAGTATTAACAGGTAGGAGTATAACTTGTCCTCGGGAAGTACTCTTCGTAATTGTATTTGTATTTGCAACTATAGGCTCTGCTAATGCAATATTGATGATACTATTTGATAGCAACATAATTAATGTCAGAGTGAAACTAACCATTATTAATGCTGTATTTGTATTCATTAAGATTGTCATATATGTATTCTTTATAAGTAGTCAGTCTATAAATATCATAAAACAAAAATAAAATTATTCATAGATAGTTTGTTACAATAATTTATTACTGTGCGATGTATGTACATCAATTTTGCTGATCCACAATCCAATGATACAGCACACTCAGCTATATCTCAGTCCGACGATAAGTTAATAGAACACTCCTAATAGGGGTATATTTCTCAGTATGGGTAGTACCAATGAATTTGTTCATTATAACTGTATCTAGATCAAGTATATGTAGACGAAAGTCTATTAATTTCCGACAGATATTGCTAGATGTCGCTATTGTATCATCGATCCCAGTCCACTTCTTGGATCTTTTTGGGACTATGATATTTGCAGTTACTGGTGCTCTGAAAGCCATCGAACATAAGCTAGACATAGTGGGAGTTATTGTCCTATCTGGCATTGCTGGATTAGCTGGGGGCATCATTAGAGATGTAGTCATAGGACGATCCCCGCCATCAGCCTTAGTCGATCCATTGTATATAATAATAACATCGATCACCGGGATCGGTATTCTCTTTCTTTATCGTTATGTAAAAAATCTAATGAGACTATTTTTGATTTTTGATGCATTCGGTCTAGGAATATTTAGTCTACTAGGGGCTAATATTGCCTTCAGTATGTTTGGCCTTAACCTCGTCATTATGATGTTTGCAGGAGTTATTACAGCCGTTGGTGGCGGTATTATACGCGATATGTTAGTAAGTGAAATTCCTTTGGTTCTCAGAAAGGAATTATACGTATCTGTAAGTTTCGTTGGAGTTTTATCGTTCTTTATTTTGCTTTACCTGGGAGTTAACATACTAATTTCAACCATTATAGGAATCATCGTTATCACCTCATTTCGTATAGCCGCGATAAAATATAACTGGAATCTACCAAGAAGAGTTTTTAGAAATGCAAATGGCTTGTAAGAACCAGCTACAATTAGGGATTTAGGTCAGTGGTATTCGGACTAAAGTTTTTATGAACGCGAAACATTTGCTGATCGCTCTCAACAATCATGTATGCATAGTAGTTACAGAGAATTTCATTTTGCAAACAAATACCAAATAATCAGCTATGTAAATTACTGCTGTTTCCTAAATCAATATAGTAATATCCCAGCATTATAAGTTATGATCAAAAAACCTGATGTTTTATCCTGCACTAGATTTACAACTGCGAATCTGGTCCTTGAAGTCGAGCGGGGCTTTACAACGTGCAAGATCGGTGTAGATCAAGTCATGTTTGTTTCAGATAGATTGAATTATTAAAATAGACAGTTAATTTTTATGATGATTTTTTTGTTCAGTTTGAAAACAAAAATTAGATAGTAGTAACATGAGGTCAATCATCATTATTACGGCACTAAATGAATTTGCTTATAAAGCTGATGTGCATTTAAGATATGTCTTGATATCTGATCATCTGATATAATAATTTATCCTACGTATCACCATTGTTAGGAGAGAACAATATAATAATAGAGAAAAATATTTAGAATTATTTTGAAATATTAAATATCTACATAATGGTAATAGTACACTTATATCTATATAAGTATAATATATGAATATGTGTGGTAACAACTATTGATTCAGAACAGTTTTCCAATGATGGAGTGGCATGTTAAACATTTAGAAAAGGTAGTTTTGAAATTCGTAAC
>JBQCDO010000285.1:0-23612 GCA_051961195.1 Nitrososphaeraceae archaeon
AAGGAAAAGTAATTAACTATGCTAAACAAAAGTATATCCTCGATTAGGTGTTTATTTGGCATTTCTAAATAATATTAAATAACTAATATTAATTCAGGTGTTTTCTGAACAAATCCATTTGGTTGGATTTCCCAATAAACCAACGCTTTTATCCTCGGAATCATAATTTGTTTTGAATGTCTGATGCAAGTCAGCTACTAGTCCGAAGAATCAAGGACGGAACGGTAATCGATCATATCGAAGCCGGGAAAGCATTAGTAGTCTTGCGCGTCATCGACATAACTGGTAAAGATGGGAACGTCATCACAGTAGCACTGAACGTACCAAGCAACAAACACATAAAAAAAGATATTGTCAAAATCGAAAATAGATTCTTGATGAAATATGAGACAGATAAACTTGCATTAATTGCTCCCCGGGCCACAATCAATATAATAAAGGACTATAAACTAGTCGAAAAGCGCAAAATTCAGCTTCCAGATTCTATAGTAGGAATTTTTAGATGTCCCAATCTTAAATGTATCAGTAATAGCGAGGAGGATATTAGATCTACGTTAGACATTGTAGATAAACAAAATATCATACTTGAATGTAGGTATTGTGCGCGTACCCTTACGATTAATGACTTAGTCTCTTAATCGATACTTAACGATAGATTGTTAGATATGGTCTATGTGATCGGGCTATTACACTGCATAATATTTAATGCCTTAACCGCACCTATAATATCCATGAATCCAGCTGATGCTGCCAAGGTCCTAACTGGTGATCTAATCTTCAAAAGCATTCGCTATATCTTTCGACGAGTATTTGTAAATAAAATAACCCTCTTAGTCCCAGGACTGCTCGGTATAGTACTTTTATTTGTTCTTGATTCTACTGTCGATTCAGTTATCTCCAGTGAATCTGCAATGCAGAATTTCATCATTACTATGACCATTATTTTACTATTCCTTGTTGAGATGTCGGTAGTATGGGCAGGAGTTATACCTACAAGTATCTCTATACTGGGACTTGTTTTGGTTTTTACCGGTATTGCGTTTCCATCTTATGGTTTAAACATATCTCATGAAGGCAATTTTAAAGGAGCTAAAGTACTTGTAACAAACGAATCGATTTCGCAGGCCGCTAATGCCTATTTTTTTCTGGGTGTATCTATGCTATGTTTGAGCATGATAATCGCATTTAGGCCGCGCTTACTTTATACAAAAAATAGGCCTGAATCTATTGATTCGATATGGAATAGCTACCAATTATGGGACCACAAGCATAAAAATGGAGGTGAAGATATAGATAGTTATCTGAATAATAATTACGCAAGTCAATCTGTTGAACCCGTAATGCCAATAAAAGATCTGATGAATGAAAAGGAAAAATATCTTCTCTGGAGATACGAATATGTTCTTACAATGATTCATAATCGTCATTATCTTGTTGGTATACAAAGTGTTGTTCCAATCAGTTCAATCATTTTACGTGATAATACGGGACGCATGATGGGTAAACCAAAATATACAGGGTTCTTTGTCTAACAAATTAATTCTATTTAAAATCTCATTTTTCAATTATCTAGATCCGTCAAATTAGATTAGAGACACTTAATTATAGTAGATTATTCAAGATAGCACCAATCAGTATAGTTTAACAGGGGACATACATTCCACTAATTGATGGTCTATTTTTCTCTTCAAGATTCAGGAGATAAAAATCACATTCCTATCTAAGGAATTCCGATTAGACTTTTTGTTCTTGCACTATCTTGTCAGACCTCTTAGATGATAAACTGGTATCTTCTTTGCCACTTCTCCAGATCACATTCGAATATAGCATGCCAGGCACTAATTTTTTGAACTCGACCCCTTCCCCAATATACCACTTAGGGAACCATTCATATAGATGCAATCTAATAGTCTGAATGTAAACAATCAACCCTTCAATTAACATAATTCCTATGTTCCCACCTATTAGTACAGCAAGACCGCCTCCATGTAAATATGATTGGTTCACAGTGACCAGAAGGGCAGAATGTACTAGCAGCATTATCCCTATTCTGGTATAGCTGATTATATTCGATAGCATTTCAACTATTCTAACAAGGATGACTTCAATAACTACGCCCATAATCCCTCCCCCCTCATCGTGACCGTGCTTGGCTGCCTCCTTCTGTTCTTTCCATCCGCCGTATATCATGATTCCTACAGTCGCAAAAATCACAGGAACAGCTGCCTTTGCTACAATATCCACCGTAACCCATCGGCCGAAAGCGTATGACAACCACGGAACAGGTTCCGTATGAATATGGCCAGCAACTCCAAACATGCCTATGATATCGTATCCAGAACCTATGGCCGCTAATACGAGCGACACTATTGCAAGAAATTGAATAATGGTAGGTATGTCATGAAACCATACGAAGAGCTTGTTACCGTCTTTAACGTCTTTGTGAAGCCTAAGAAAGAAAGCCAATAGCAGATGCACTATTCCTATAGCCACCGAGACCTTCAGGATCTTTACTACTTGTACAAACGTTAGCTCCGAAATATTTAAGACGCCAATTAATGGAATATGGGATGTTATTGGCGCAAGTACTGCTATTCCGCTAATATGAAAGCCAAAAAATTCACCAGTACCCAGTCCAGCAATGGCGGCAGCAGCTCCACTAGCAGCAATTAGAGTGCCCCAGGTGGTAATAGATCCATTGCCTCTCTGTTTCAGCAGCATGCCTAGCCCAAAAAGGAGCAATCCATGACCTAAATCTGCAAACATTAATCCGAAGAAAAGTGGCCACACAAATGCAATAATTGGCGTTGGATCAACTTCATCTGTCCTAGGCGTCCCCTGGGTTTCGGTAATTACCTCAAAAGTACGTAAGTACTTTCTGTTCGTAAGCAGTGTTGGTAACACTAGTTCCTGAGTACTTTCATTCACACCATGAACATGTGCATCCTCAACAACTGAAACGTAATTTCTTGTAAGATTATTAAACTTGCCCTGCATTTTATCTGGTATATACCCACTGATTAAAGCAAAATTTCTTGTGCCGCCAGGCTTTCTGGTTATTTCTAAGACATCTTTTGCAATTTTCGCCGCCTCATGTAATGATAGTAGTTGAGTTAAACTGGATTTTCTTATCTTTTCAATCTTCTTCCCAATTTCAGCAGTTTTGACCTCTAGTTCCTTTACTTTAGCGTGAGCCTCTGAATAGGCAACACTCGGGTTCTGGGTAGCGCTGGCAGGTATTTGAACAGGATGTATGCCAAACCCTCTGAGCACCTTTACTATTCTTTCTGAATCCTCCGATGCCCCTAGGACTACCATGGATGACTTATCATCAGACAATTTGCTAGTAAAGATCTGAAGATCGCCCAAGCTCTTCTCTATTTCAGTGAGGTCCTTGGAGTCTATAACGAAAATCTCAGCATAAAAATATTTCAAGTCTCTGAATAGTGCCAAATTGAGATTCAGATTTGCAGCTACTTTTAGGGCACTCTCGATGCTCTTGTGCTCCTCTAACTGCTTTATTATTATGTTCCGCTCTACCAAGATCTTCTTTGGCCCATCGAGTATCAATCTTCCTCTCTCTTCCAAATCTGCTACGAAATTCTGAATATCCTTTATGACATACTCTGTTTTTCCCTTTGGTGCTCCTTTAAACATAGTATCCATAACGCCAGTTTCCAATGGAATATTTAACGCCCGTGTCACTTCGTCTATATCTTGAAATTCTCTTTGAGCCTTGAGTAACAAGTCATCTAAAAAGGGATTAGAATGTTCAGAACTGGATGGGAGTGGATGAAACCATTCTAATTCTGCTAACTTGCTTACTACCTCCTGCGTTTCTGCTCGAGGCAAGATGACAGTGGCTTTCATCAGTTTGGCCAGGCCCATTTTTACACTTGCTTGTAAACGTAGTCTCTTTAAATTCTTTGCTCTTTCAATTTTAGTCTGCGATCAAATTAATCATTATCCCTATCGACGATGATGGTCGCGTGATTTATAGCAAAAGCATTGAAATTATTAACTTTGGCCGATTTCGAGTCGTATTTCTATTGACCTAGGATGATGAACATCATTACAATGCCGTAAATTGCGATGGATTCCACCATGCCTACGAAGATGAAAACCCTTGACTGCATCTTTGGATTATCGCTAATTGCCGCTAAACCGGCTGCACCTACAAATCCTAAACCGATTCCAGCCCCAGCTCCTGCCAGACCGAAGGCCAGTCCCGCACCAATAAGTTTTGAAGATTCGCCAGCAGATGATGCCTTTTGTGCATGGGCCAATGGAAATTCAGGTACTGCCAAAAACACAAGGGTAAGACTAATTGTAACCGCCAAAACAGGAACGAGTATACGCTCGTTCATTTTAACATTCATACGGTTTCGAGATCAAATGCCCTATTTAATTATAACTAAATTGATCGCGAGATTTCATCAAAACATCGAATAGCAATTAAATAATCCCTAAAATTGGAATACTAATTAGGTCCCATCATTAAGGGTACTAACTTGATTTTTTTCTATCCAGGACGACCTTTACCTTCTTTAGACGCACAAATTCTTCCCTTTCACGTTCTTCTAGCGTGGATCGGATAAAGTAAATTGCGTGCTCGTATTGAGGGATAATTACGTATTCCAGTGCATTGATAAGTTTCTGGGTCCGTTCTAGCTCTTTAGCTAGGCTAAAGATCGCATTCTCGTATTCAGCAGCTTTGCAGATTTTCGGAAGCATATTTTTAATCAGCTTGGCCGCCTTGTCTACTGAAGAGTTTGTTTCAATGAAGCCATACGACAGCTCCTGACCTCCTTCCCTAGTCTTTACTTGAAGAGTTGGTATTTTTACGTCAACAATCCTTCTCACGTTAACATCTACCTCCATTACACTAGGAGTGGAATCAGCAATTGATTCCAATGTAGTAGTGCCCAATGACATGTATGAATCATAGACAGAAGTGTAAATTTGGCCAAGGGGTCTCCAAATATCGCTTCTGGCCTTATTTGCTTCCTCGATCATTTCATCAATCTTTTTTAGAAGTACCTCTCGTTTATCATCCAATATTTTGTGGACCATCTTTCCGACGTGCAGTGAACGTCTGATCTTTATTAGCTCTATCTTTGTGGCTACAACTCGGCCTCCGAAGGACATTAGATATTATGGCTTCCCCTTATAGTATTGCCTAACATTCTTTTCTTTTATTTTAGTTAGTTCACCTTCTGGCAGTGAGGAGAGGACATCCCATGCCCTACTCATAGTCTCTTCTAACGTTCTATTTTCATCATGACTCTGTTTTAAAAAATGACTTTCAAATAAATCACCTGCCTCAAGATATTTGAGATCAACACCAGTCAAGCCGGCTTTACCTACAATTTCTGCAAGCGCTCTTACTTCTTGAGCTCTCGAATAGGCATCGTACAACTGATTTCCGACTTCCATATGATCTGCCCTAGTCTTCCCTTCCCCGACTCCATCCTTCATTAGTCTTGATAAAGACATGAGCACGTTTACTGATGGATAGATCCCTTTTCTAAATAGATCCCTACCAAGAACAATTTGTCCCTCTGTAATATAACCAGTAAGATCGGGTATTGGATGAGTAATGTCGTCAGCTGGCATTGACAAGATGGGAACCTGAGTTACGCTGCCATTCTTTCCCTTTATTCTTCCTGCGCGTTCATAATTGTTAGCAAGATCAGTATAGAGGTATCCTGGATAGCCTTTTCTACCAGGTACTTCTTCCCTAGCAGCGCTAATTTCTCGCAAGGCTTCAGCATAGTTAGTCATGTCAGTCAAAATAGCTAGAACATGCATTCCTAGATCAAATGCTAGATATTCAGCCACAGTTAGCGCAACCCTAGGTGTAATGATTCTTTCGATGGCCGGATCATCTGCCAAGTTGAGAAATAGTACACTACGACGTAAGGCTCCTGATTCTTCTAGACTCCGCTTGAAATACTGAGCCTCAGAGTACTGCACTCCGATGGCCGCAAATACTACTGCAAAATCTTCCTTAGTGCCGACAACGGCAGCCTGGCGCGCAATCTGAGCAGCCAATATATTGTGCGGCATCCCGGAGCCCGAGAAAATTGGGAGTTTTTGCCCTCTTACCAATGTAAGCATTCCATCAATTACTGACACTCCAGTCTGAATGAATGACGTGGGATATTCTCTCCTTTCAGGATTCATAGGCTCCCCATTAACATCAATGAACCTATCTGCAACAGGTTCTGGCAATGAATCATTTGGCCTACCTAGACCATCAAAAACCCTTCCTAACAATTCCTGGGAAACGGGCATGGTCATGGTCTTTCCGAGGAATTTTGCCTTGGTTCCCGAAATTGCAAGGCCCGTAGTACCTTCAAATACTTGAACAACGGCCTTGCCATTTCCAACTTCCAAGACCTTACCTAATCGTCTCTCTCCGTCGGCTGATTCGATTTCGACAAGCTCATCAAAGGAGGCTTTAGTAATGCCATCAATTATCATAAGGGGACCTTTAATCTCCGCGACTTTGGTATACTCTATTCCTACGGTTTCAGACAACTACCTTCTCCTCCTCTCGTGAGATACTTTTGTGGAACTCCTCAGATAGTCTATCATCCAGATTATCAAGTTTTGAGACCTGATCGTCAGGTATTTCAAATTTAGCCTTTAAAAGAGTAGTGATGATTGGTAAAGCCCGTATATCAGTCAAAGGAACACCTTCTCTTAAGGCTTTCTGAGATTCCTTATAAAATTTAATCATTAGTCTAACTAATTTTAATTGCTTTTCAGGGCTGCAATAAGTGTCAACATTATCAAAAGAGTTTTGTTGAAGTATCCCGATTTTGATCATTCTTGCGACTTCCAAGACTAGCTTTTCTTCGTCCGGAAGGGCTTCTGGTCCGAGCAGTCGTACTATCTCTTTTAATGTATCCTCCCTTTGTAAAATTTCATAAGATTGGGCTCTGAGTTCATACCAGTCTGCGCTGACATTTTGTTTCCACCATTTAGATACATCTTCTAAATATCCCGAGTAGGACTGCATCCAATTGATAGATGGATAGTGTCTGGAATAGGCTAGCCTTGTATCTAGCGCCCAAAACGTCTTGATGAATCTAATGGTGTGGGTTGTAACCGGTTCAGTAAAATCTGCTCCTGAGGGAGATACTGCGCCCACAAGTGTTACCGATCCTGCTCTCTCAGGAGAGCCTAAGGCCCTTACTCGACCAGCTCTTTCGTAAAACTCTGCAAGTCTTGAGGCCAGATACGATGGATATCCTTCTTCGGCTGGCATCTCCTCAAGTCTTCCAGACATCTCTCTCAATGCCTCTGCCCACCTACTTGTCGAATCTGCAACAAGAACAACATCAAATCCCATATCACGGTAATACTCTGCAATAGTTACACCGGTATAGATAGATGCTTCCCGAGCCGCAACAGGCATGTTACTCGTATTTGCGACGAGCACAGTTCTTTCCATTAGTGGTCTACCTGACCGCGGATCAAGCAAGTGAGGAAATTCTACAAGTACTTCAGTCATTTCGTTACCTCTTTCTCCGCAGCCTATGTAAACTACGACTTTCGAATCGGCCCACTTGGCGATTTGATGTAATGTAACGGTCTTGCCGGTTCCGAATCCACCAGGTATAGCTCCAGTCCCTCCCTTAGCAATAGGAAAGTAGGTATCAATTATGCGCTGGCCAGTAATAAGTGGTACCGACGGATCATACCGTTCAGCATAAGGTCTGGGCTTTCTGACAGGCCATTTATGGTACATCCTTAACTCTGTCTTGTGCCCGCTTTGTTCAGTATTTGCGATAACCTGATCTATGTCATAGTCTCCCTCACTTGCCATATCACTTATCGTTCCTCCCCGATGGTTTGGAGGGACCAAGATACTATGCATCAGTAACGGCGTTTCCTGCACGGTCCCGAGAATAGATCCTGGTTGTACAGTATCCCCTTTTCTTGCTTGTGGAACGAATTTGTATTTTTTCTTCATATCGACGGGGGTTGTCGCAATTCCCCTTCCGATAAAGTCTCCAGTTTTTTGCGCCATTTCGACAAGTGGTCGTTGAATTCCATCATAAATTTTACCAATAATTCCTGGTCCTAAAAGCACGGATAATGGCTGACCAGTGCCTACCACTGGCTCGCCAGGCTTTAATCCGGAGGTGGATTCGTAGACTTGCACAAATCCAACGTCTCCTGTCAATCTAATTACTTCACCAATTAGTTTTGACTCTCCTACTTCGACAGTCTCATACATCTTAGTCGAAGACATACCATCTGCCTTTACGGCTGGACCACTAACCCAAACAATTCTGCCTCTGGCAACCATAATCTTAACTCTCTCCTCTTAGCATCTGGACAATACTTTTCCTTATTAAAGGTTTGAGTCTTTCGATTCTAGAATCCAACGTTCCGTCGTAGGTCAGCGAAAGATCAGCTGATCTGACACGTACCCCACCAATGACATCTATTGGTTTTTCACTTAATGTCAACTTGATTTTTTTCTGTCTATCTGAGAAGGCTATCAATTTTTTGACTAATTCTGTATCATTCTTGCTGCATTCAACAATCATGTCCTCTTTTCCTATAGCCGACAAACCCTCATCGAGTAATTTATTCATTAATTGCTTGTAATTTTCATTCTTTCCTACAGAACGCAATGCTACTTTTGCCTTTTCGAACACTTCGTTAACCGCAGCCTCTACTAGTAATAATTGCTTATTTCTCGAGTTCAATCTAGTCGAACCAATTATCTGTCTCTTCAAATTATCCCCTTGCTTCTTAGCTGCATCAATAATCTTCTCGTAATCGGATTCTATCGATGCCCTAGATGATTCTAGATTATTCATTGATTCATGGTAAGCCGAGTCAATCTGTGTAATCAAATCTGACTCCTTCTGGGATAAAACTTTATTTACAGTCCGTTCAAGAGCTGAATTTGAACTCATATTAACTGTTTCCGCAAAAACACGTGATTTTAATCTTTTGATATAATAATCGGCTTAATAATTACTAAAAGCATTGCCTCGCTTTAGTATTTTAAATTACTAAAGATCATTTATCAATTATCCAATGTTATCAAAAATAGTAGATTTTGCCTTTTCGATTACCTTATGATAAATCACAGTTGGTCTTGCGCTACACTGCGCTATTTAGTCTTGCCTCAATCAGCTTTGCCATCTTTTTTAGCTGCTGATAATGACTACCTCTCCAAAAGCACTTGTTACAACAGGTGCATTGGAAAATCTCTTTGTATTGCGTTCTTATCCGGGGTGGTATTGAATTGCTCTCTATTTCTCTAGTCCTCTTGGGTTCCAAAAATCCATTGCATGAAACGCAACGAGAGCAGTTAGTTTCCAAATCTACTGCTTTAATACCATACTTTACAAATATGTGGATGAGGTTATCTAAATCAGTCCTCCCGTCCAGTAGGGCTCCGTATCCTCCGACTTTAAGAATTCTTTTGAATAGTTGCTTATCACAAGTGAGTATGACTCTATCGTGTTTGGTGGCTATGTCCAAAATCTCATCATCACTAATATCGCGAATATATAGTGTATCAAAGCCGAGTACGCGCAATTTGCGGGCCATACTGCCGAGCATTGCATCGGCAAAAAAGGCCGGCTCAATTTTAGCTGGGTGTTTCAGCTCTACATTCTTCACATGTAAAAGTTCCTTCCTGATACTGTAAGAGATCAGACCATTCACCGCATTCATCACAGTATCCCGATATATCATTTGCCGAACGACCAATTTCGCCTCTAATAATAGCGGCTTTCTCGGAAACTACGTCTACCAAATCTGGTGTAACAGCAATAACATCAGATGCGGAAATGATTCCAACTAATCTACCCTTGTAAACTACGCCCAATCTCTTAATTCTATTTTGACGAAGCACTCTAGCGGCCTCAGTAACTCCATCCTCTCCTTCAATAGTGTACAATTTCTGCATCACATCTTTGGCTTTAATCGAACTTGGTCTCACGTCCTTAACCACTGCGTTTGAAACTATATCCCAATCCGTGACAATGCCATCTGGATCACCATTTCTATCAGTGACCACAATGCTACCAACCCGCTCATCTTTCATTTTTATGGCAAGATCATTAATTGTTGTCTCAGCAGAGGCTGAAACTACAGGACTATTCATAATGTCTCTGACAAGCACACGGGTTATCATATTTGCATCTCTATGTCGCTCAGTGGGTTTCTTTACCACGACAGTGAATTATGATTATCGCTTTAATTACTTTCCTGATCTATTCCAATCTCTTGCTTAACAATTGATAAATCAGGCACCGCCCGTAGCTTAGCCTCCCCTTTGATTGTTTGTGAAATTTTCGACTTGCCGGCTGGGAGCATCGTGATTATCTCGTCATAAGAAATCGCCTTTACGTATGAGGAAAGATCCTCTGCTTCGTTTTGATTAGTATATTTGGCCTCCTTACTGGCGCGGTAAAGCTCATTCTTTAGTTTCTTTGTAATCTCCATTGGGTCGTATCCTCCGGGAAGCAGGATACAGTAAAGGACCGATTTTTCCTTTATGGCATTTACAGGTCCACATACAAATGAATATTGATTATTTACAACCATAACGCCTGCTGCAAGCCGGATTTCATTGCCTTTCATATAATTCCTCTTTCCTTCAATTACAAAGGAGCCTTTTGGTAGATACTGCCCTGAAGGAGCTCCTTTTCTTATTTGCCCTGGCAAGACCCAATAGGAATCTGCTGTAGACAATCCATCTTTCCATGCTCTGCTGTAAGAAACTGTGGCTTGAGCAACCTCTAGTAGACTAGTTTGCGAGACGGAAATCCTGCCATTCTTGATAATAAAAAATGGTGAACCGTGAACTTCAGCGTGGAAAACAAGATCTTGTTCGGTGAGGTACTTGCGTATAATAGCCGAGTTGGAAGAGGCATCTCTACCACCTATAGCAAGGAACCCATCAGTTGTAATGAACCAACGGTATCGCTCATACCATTCCTTTTCTCTCTGCTGTTTGACAAAAGTATGCTTTTTGTGTATGGAATCAGCCTGATTGCTCAATTTGTGAATGTTGAGCTGAAGTTTGTCCTTAGCCTCTTCTATGGAAGACCCTCCACGTTCCATTTCCTTTGCTCTAGCAAAAAGGGATGAAGCCGTTTTTGCGACGTTAGGCTCAAGTAGTACAAGTTCATCAGCCACTTTCACATACTTTTTTCCCTTTGAACTAACGATTGAAGCAGACATAGAGCCCAGTAACGTTCCTAGAGATTCTGAGTCGTTGGTCTCGATCGGCTGGTGGTACGAATAAGTCATCAATGCAGCAGCCAATGTTCTAATTTCTGTAGCTTTCAAAATGACTAGGTCTTTGGCCTTCTCCTGTTCAGCTATGTCATGTTTTAAGGCGGCAATCTGCTTATCAATATCGCCTGTTTGAGCATTTTTCCCTGTGCTGATGATGTTATTACTAAGTACCAGATCAAGTGCATCCATGTACAAAGGAACCTTCTTTACAGATAGTCCTTCAGCATAGACACTGTCGATATCATTCGGGCATATGGGCAGAGCTTCCAAATATCTTCCAGCCTTATCTGAAATTATGACAGGCGTATGATTTGTACCCGTACTTACACTCACAACCAGCTCGTTCAAACTTGCATATATATTTGACAAATCTGCGTCAGATATATCAGCTAGATTTTTCCCCTCCACATTGGCCGAATGAACAATTTCCTCCACAAATTTTTTGGGTAGAGACATAGTTCTTCCTATCCATCTCGATACTTCCAAATCTTGGGCAGCCTCGTTTCTGAGAGACTTGAATAACTCCGGATTAATATTAAATACATCTGTACCTCTCGATGGGGGAGGAGAATATCGCAAACCAATCTTTAGTATCCTGTGTCGTACTTCTACACGATTCAAAATCGAGATTATTTGAAAGTCTTTATCGCAAAGAATTAAATTTCCATCCCTAAAAAATTCCAAGACTAGAATATCCTGTTTACCCTCTAAACTACTAAATTTGATAATAACAATCCGTTCATTATCAATATGTTCAACTGACTCTATCTTAGATCTTTCAAGTTCTCTCCTAAATGTGTCTATTAATGTACTTTCCTCAAGGGACTTGAATTTGAGCTTTGTAAGCCATATTCCCTGTGTCGAAATCATTAGAATGATTTCTTTCTCTGTTGGATGATGTAATCTAAAGAGAAATGAGTTTTTTGTAACTGAGTTGATAGAACTTACATAATATCCGGATTTTAAAGTCATATTTATCTGGTTGACTATATAACGAAGCTCAAGTCCCGATAATTCCATCTTATATATTACAAACCTATCACAAATATTAATTAAAATGACGTATACATATCTGTCCTGTGTTTTTAGTCATGATGGGACCGCAAGGAATTAAACCGAGTGAAATTAACCAGACAAGTAATCTAATTGGATCCGCTTGATCGAGTATTTTATATGAGGGCAATCGTAGGGTTGATAGCAGGCATAATCACCGGATTCATAATCGTTCCCGGCACAAGCCAGGGTAATGCAATAGGAATAGCGGTTATGATAGCAATTTTTTTCTACATCATATCTTATATGATTGGTAAACGATTAGCAGTGGGTGTACCTAGAAGCGATAGACGAAAGCTTGCTACAAACGGGATCTTTCCATTCATCTTTCTGTTACTAATGTTCATGATATTTGTATACACTGGTCTTCATCAGGGGCTCGCACGTTAAAATATATGCATATGACATGAGAATATGCTATGTCATGGCAATTCTCGACTCCAGGTATTCCTGATGAGCTATTTGAAAGGGATGAATTGGTCCCCATAACAAAAGAGGACATAAGATCACTTGTCATCAGCAAACTTCGTCTAAAACATGGATTTACTGCGATTGATATTGGTTGTGGTAGCGGAAGCATAACCGTCGAGCTCTGCATTCAGACAAAGGGGGATAACATATACAGTATCGATTTCGACCAAAGAGCCGTAGAATTGACCAGGAGAAATCTTGAGAAGTTTGGGCTAAATTCTAACGTGGTCCTGTCCAAGGCTGAAAGTATACTGCATTCCCTCCCTAAAGTAGATGCGGTCGTTGTAGGTGGAACATGGGGGAACACCGAACAAATCATTGAAATGGCAATAGAAAGACTAAAAATTGGTGGAAGAATAGTTGTCGACACCATCTTACTTGAAACAATGTATAAAGCGTTAAATGCATTTGAGAGGTCAGACTTACAGGAGGTTGATGTAACTCAAGTAATAATTGCCAAAGCAAAAAAGGTAAGTAAAGGGACAATGATGATTGCAAGAAATCCTGTTCTAATTCTTTCGGCTACGCGAAGCTGACTAGGGAGCAAAAAAATGTTTTTGGTTTAAATAACTCAGCTTTTAAAATTGAATCAGATGAAACTATTCTGTGTCGGATGTGGACCTGGTGATCCAGATTTGCTTACTCTTAGAGCTATTGAGTTAATAAAAAATGCAGATGTAATTTTTACACCCACAGCAAGGGAGGGAAAGCCCAGTGTAGCGTTAAGTGTAGTTCAAAAATATATAATGAAATCTACCGAGATTGTTACTCTAACTTTCCCAATGCTAAAAGATTTTGGCTTGCTAAGGGATCATTGGAAGAACAATACTGAAAAAATAGTAAGGGCTGTTATATCCGGCAAAAGAGTGGCGTATTTGACAATTGGAGACCCTGCACTTTATAGCACGTGGATCTATATTCAAAGAGAATTAGAGAAAACGTATCCAGAAATAGAAATAAACATCGTCCCTGGTATCACTTCTTTTTTTGCTTTTGCAGCAAAGGCAAAGTTAAGCCTTGCTGAAGGAGATCAGACAGTTGGAATCATTCCGGCGTGCTATGATCTGAGTAAAGTCAAAAAAGCTGCTGAATCCTGTGATACTCTAGTATTCCTTAAGGATGGTCGCTACTTTGATAGTGTGATTGAGATGTTATCTGATGCTGGTTTTAAAGAAGATTCCATTATTGCCATAGCACAGGATTTATCATCGGATGGAGAAGTTATGTTATTGAATAGGCTTGAAGACCTGCGAAAATCAAAAGGTACCACCCAGAAATATTTTTCGGTGATGGTGGCGAAGAAAAGAAATGATTGATCCTGGGACAGTTTATTTTGTTGGATCAGGACCCGGCGATCCTGATCTCATTACATTGAGAGCTAAATTGTTGGTAGAAACTGCAGATGTGATAGTCTATTCCGGTTCGCTTTTAAATCCTGAAGTTCTAAAATATGCAAAAAAGGACGCTGAACTCATTGACGCCGCTTTGATCGATAGAGAAAGAATTTACGAAATTCTTAGAGATTCGACTAAAAAGGGTAAGCTAGCTATACGATTCCATGACGGTGATCCAGCAATATTTAGCACCATAAGGGAACAGATCGATAAACTCGAGAGGGATCAAATACAATGTAAAGTAGTTCCAGGGATTACTGCTCTCCTTGCAGCGGCCTCGGAATTGAATACCGAACTTACCGTTCCTGGAATTACACAAACAATCATAATTACTAGGGCAGAATTGAGAACTCCTGTGCCAGATCGCGAGAGTATTAGTGAGCTTGGAAGACATGGAGCAACTATTGCTTTTTACCTGAGCATACATTTGATATCGGAGGTTATAAGTGAGCTACTAAAAGGAGGAACCTATAACTTAGAGACCCCTGCTGCAGTTGTATTCAGGGCGACTTGGAAAGATCAAAAAATAATAAGGGGTGAATTAGGCAATATAGTATCAAAAACAAAGGAAGCTAAAATAACAAAAACTGCAGTCTTGATCGTTGGAGGCGCCCTTGCTCCTAGGACATATGAATTTTCAAAAGTTTATGACCCAGATTTCACGCATGGCTTTAGAAAAGCTGTGAATTAGTTTGGTTACCTGATTGGGGTATATTTTCAAGTCCTTCTTGTTAGATTATGATTATTTCCTATCAAAGCCGACATAAATTGCGATATATGAGAATTCTGTTATTATTATACAGCATCTTTTAGTCATTGATAAAGGACATCAAGGATGCTGATATTCTACCGGAGATCGAGAATAAGAAAAAATGAAAACCAAACCCTATTGTCGAACTTATCAGTATATTAGATGTAAGTTGATAACAGACTATAAATAGTCCTAACGAAGGCAGCGTCAAAATCAATGCCAGAGCGGTACTAACCCACAACGAATTGCTCAGTACTTCTGGAGTAATATTTTCATATTTATTAGAGAAAACGAGTCTAGATCTTCCCAAATAGGTTCCAATAATACAAGGTCGATTAGGACATAATAAGATTAACCTAATAATTCTTATCCTTTATATTATCATAATTGAATAAAATTATGACATAAACAAATTATATTGGTGATTATAAATTCTGGGACAATTTCTGTCGAAATATTATAAACTTTCAAAAGACGATTCGATATTGTGAAAGTACCGCTTACATAAAATTGCCCGTAAAAGACACGAAAATTTTACTTGGCTAATAAAATTCATTAAGTTTTAGTTAATTTTATTTAATAGTAATTAGTTATTAATATAATGCTTCCATCCTTACAAGAGGATATACTAAATGACAAAAATATTGATATGCTAAATAGGTTTGAAAGAGATGTAGCTGTTTATGATAAGCTATCTGAACTATCTGCGGCAATGAGTTCTGTAGGTATATTGTGTTCTATTTTTATCCCCCTCTTGTTATATCACCTTTTTGTTCATGGTAATCCATTCAGTGGAATTACCATTTTTCCCTATCTTTATTGCGTTATCGGAGGTATCTTAATGACCATGCTTATAACCAGATTGGCTATCATTTATGCTGATCACAAGAAGCATCAAGTATCCATAACCATATATCGGCCAATTACTGGCTTTTGCATGTGTGACCTGAGTATATTTCGTTCACATGCAAGAAAATTGGAACGGGCTAAAACGATGGGGGACAGGTTGAGATACGTTAAACTAATGAATTACTATAGCGAAAATATCTTACGACAGCGGTACAGAATGGAAAAGTTAGGTATAACGCAATAATAATAAGACTACCCCACTAATTTGATTATTCAAAACTATAGAAAGTAATTGCACTTTTCGTTGTATAAAAGTGGATGCAATCAATCTTGAATGATGACTCTAGACCTGTAAAAATGAGTACAGCAAAACTATTTGCATTGTCCACGGTCCTGGCAATTATTATTACGGTTCCAGCCATAGCTCTAACGCTGCTGCTTCATTACATAGTAAAGACAAATATCGTTACGACTATGATAATAGGGGTTTTAGCCTTTCTTACTACTATGGGCTTTGGATTCAAAATTTCTAAACGGCTAATATCTCATGATAAGAATGCGACAGATATGTGAAATGCGGGGGAGGCATGTCTAAAATTAAGCAGATCCAATATCCATCGTTATCGATATTCTTGCTGACGACTAATGTTTCGATTTCTAACACGTTAAGCAAATAAAAAATACCACAGGCTTGTAAGAAAGCGAAGTGAAAGAAGAATAATCAATTATCGGAATAGGTGTCGCATATCGGTTCAGTTATCCTAAAAAGTTACAAACTGTATGCGCTGTGAATTCGGAATGAGGGTTGCAAATCCCACTGCAGTTCGTTTAAAGATTCTTGAAAAATTGTGACAGATACTAAAATTGAACTGTTAAATTCTCTGGAAACGACTTCATCAGATTGTTCTTTTAATAAATGAATGGAACATCAGATAACACAAACGCTTAAAAAGCATCGCATTTTAATATTGGTTTACTATGACATTACCAAAAGGATTCGGTGCGCAACCAAAAAATGTTGGGAAAAGGAGTTTTAATGACTGGTGGGCCACGGTGCCAGACGATCTCAAGACCAAAAGCCGAAAAGGCGACGAACAGAACAAGCCGTTGCTAAATCAAGTTAACTATGTTCTTTTACATCTCCATTTGGCTGGAAAACACGACGCGAAGCCCAGTCATGAAGAGTTGAAAGATTGGCTTCACAGTGGCCAAGTAGACGTGCTCCGAATGACTAAAAAATAGGTAAAAACAGTTAGGTATCCTAAACATCATTTCACATTTTTTATATTACATGCAAATTAGATGCAAAGTATTTTTTTAATGGACGAGGCTTGAAAATAATGGTCTCGTAATGGTAGATATCGTAAACATACACCCTCTGCTCTTCATAAATATTGCTGAATTTTTCTTTAGCAATAATTTGGTTGTAGTCGATGACTAACAGAATGACGTTTGTTAGTCAGCGATTCATGTTCTCCTATATTGTAACAGATAGATGATCGATTATTGGATGAAAGTTTACGACCAGGTGAGAACCAGCCGTAGCATTGTTGGAATTATTACATTTTAGACAGTAGGAAATTCATAAGCTGTTATAATATCTATCTGGAAAATGGTTAGTATTTTGACAATTACAAGCGTGAGAAAAAATTCATAAGGGGAATCATCTCCAGTCCATTCTTGTTTTCTCTCGTACCCAGGTAGAGTGAAAATTAGTATACGGCAATGTGTTTCCATTTAGGGAGTGATATTAGGCAGCTACCCTCAGCAGCTTCCTGAAACATTACGACCAGTATATATTATATCGATTGATTTTCGATAGAGTAAATTAGTGTATGAAACTAACCCAAGTCATTTTAGGTGAGGCTATATTTGTGACAAATTAATGTAATAATGTTACCCTATCTCTATTTGGACTATATTTATTATAAATAGAGTCGAGCAACCACACGAAAGACTCCCTGAGTAAATATCCCAAGATAATGCTAAGTCTGCTATTCAGGTTTGATCAGTCTAGTAAGAATTGTTTCAGGAGGCACCATCTGCTCGATCCCTGCTGCTATGGCGGATAAATTTCTAACCTCTATTATCATTAGCTTTATAGCAGCAACCATAATACCTACACTAAACATGGAGCGAAATGCTCCCAATACCCTACGAACGCTCAGTGCTTCAAAGTTTGTTTCGAGCTGCAAAATAAATTCGATATCATTTGCAGCATTTTGCGGGAGGATTTCTTTATAAACGGTATTGGCAAGTTCTCCTGCTGCCTCGGTAATCTTTTCAATGTTTATCATCTTCTGAAGGAGATCATTTGGAACTTTCGGTGTTGTAGTCACTATTAGTTCGCTTATAGCTGTTGAACTCAGACCCCAAAATTTGCCTCGTAAAATTGCGAGTATATTATAAGAATCTATATCAACTGAGGCAATTTTTTTTGCATCTATAGATTGTGATTCTGCATTCATTGCCCTGCCCAAGTCGTGGTAAAAGACATGGTCCAGATAAATATCAAATAGTCTCAAATCACCTTTTTCTTTATAGGCTACTGCAGCTTTAGATGAGTCTTCATGGAATTCGCTGCCTGCAGTAGCAGCTATTGCCTCATCCAGACTCTTAGCAACCAAGGCCTTAACAATAATATCCCTTCTTCCAACGAGCTCTTCGGCGCGAAGGTTCACCTTAGGCAATAATTCCTCGTAAGATTTTCCCAGGGCCTTTCCTTTCAACACTATCTTTAAATTCCAAATAACATATTTGATAAAATATGCGTTTAGAATTCCTGAGCCGCCGGTAATATTAACCATTTTAGCATGGCTGTTTACTAAATACTCTCTGAGTGCTCCCTCGATTTTTTCTGCTGTGTATGGCTTGACCAATTTTGCAAATGCGTCCAAATAAACAGTGTTCTTTATTCTGGTAACTAACTCATCCATATCTCTGGATTCAGCAAGAGTTTGTAATTCGCCTTTCGAAAGCATTCTACCTCTTATACCGTGGGATAGTACTGTCCCGAAGATCTTGGCTGGCATACTAATCTTACTCATATGAAGTTACCAACAAGAATTTTGATATTTTAGCCTATATAAGAATCTTAATTCAATGTACAAGAATTTGAGAGTTATCATCCCCCTCACAAGCCAAAACAAGAAGATGCCTGATTTGCAAATTTTATAGTACTATTCGTTGGATATCTTTTCTTTCTATTGAGGTCCAAGCTCCCATTCCTGATTGATTTTTGCCATCGTTTTTACCCGTTATTTCGCTCACTACTATCTCACGTGGAGATACAGGGGGCCACACCATGGCTACATACTCTCCAGGTTCTCCAGCTTTGTCGAGTCTAGCTAGTTGCATACGCTCAGATTTGTAACCGTTCGATACCAGTTTTTCTCTAACTTTGTCTTCCAGCTGCTTCTGGCCGTGAACAATCAGATGGATAGTTCTAGCAGGATCTAAGCTTACCATATGTATTTTTCAGACTCAGGTGACACCTTCATAATCTATAAACGTGTTGGTAATGTGAATTGTATTATTGCTCATGAGCATTATAAACGATTCCTACATGAATTTGATCCTTCCAGAAGACGTTTCAATTCGAATTAGGGATTTTATAACTGGAGGCCGAGATTTTCCCTACATCAAAGAAAATGAATTAATGTGTGTGCTGTTTGTCTATGGCAGAGATCACAGAGTTAAGACCGAGACTGAAGTAAATGAGACATTCGATCTGGTTGAGCGTACAGTAGCAAATATTACTAAAGAAATTGAATATTATAACAATTCAAAAGCAAGGTTCAGTACAGAATTTATCAAGAGTAAATATATAAGAAGGGAATTACAGATAGTGCAAGAACAGCACACCTCCAAACCTCAAATCTGGAACGATCCGACTGTCTTAACTGATTCCTTTGCGCGGCATATTTCATTCCATAGACAGGAATACTTTTTTCAGGTATTTGGACCATTAAAGGAATCGGAATTACTAAATGAGCTGAGGGGAGATCTTATGAACAGAATAGTAATGGTAGGTTTTAACAGAAGAGATCAGAGTTTTGTTCCGTTTAAGCATTCATTGGTTCCTGTGTATATTTGGTTCAGGGATAGGCTGAAGTTTAAAGTTTAAGCACTGGCCAGTTTTAATTCGCTGCCCTAACTTTTTAATCGACTTCTATAATCCGTGTAGTGCATACCAAGTACTATTTATTGTGTGAAGCAGAGGAAAATCACAACAATTGAATGAGGTCTGGCATAACTATATGTACGCAAAAATCGTTTAACAGCAACGTTGCTAAATAATCCTATTGCTGTCTTTGATTCAGGTGTAGGCTCTCTCTCGATAATAAAGGAGCTGAGGAAGACAATTCCTAGTGAGAATCTCCTTTACTTGGCAGACAAATCTAACTTTCCGTATGGTGACAAATCACGTAATGATCTACTGGACATTGTGCTTCGGACAATTGATTATCTTCGTCGATACAGACCCAAACTGGTTATTATAGCCTCAAATACGCCCTCGATTCAAATATTAGAGGAGGTTAGGAAAAAAACAGGCCTCACAATCATGGGCGTAAAACCTCCATTGAGACAAGCCTGTACGTTAACGAAGAAAAAGCATATCGGTATCATGACAACTGGAGGAGCTCTGCAAAGTAACGAATTGGAATCCTTAATTCGTAAAGAAGTTCCACAGAACATATTTATTACTAGGATTAATGCTTCAGCAGCGGTTCAGCTAGTTGAAAATGGAACATACCTAACAAATGAGAAGATGACATTTAAGACACTCTTGCAGATAGTGGGGGAAGACCTTGACGAAAGACTTGACGTTATTACTTTATCCAGTACCCACCTTCCATTTATAAAGAATTATCTCGTGGCTCTTTTGCCTACGGTGAAATTTCTCGATCCAGCGAAGATGATGGCGCAGGAGGTAAGAAAATTTCTAAAATTTAATCGAATGCTAAGAAAAAGTGGCAACGGGCAATTAGAAATTCAAGTGTCAGATAAAAAAAATGAGTTTGAGAGGATACTACGGACCATGGGTGTACGAGAGTCAATAAAGGAAGTTTTTCTACCTATTTGATAGTAGGAGATAAAGACCAAGGTTTTGGATAGGCTTTAAATAATCGATTCTTGACTTTGGATTAGGCACACCTAACGGTTTTTAGATATGACAAAAAAAATAAGAATTGGGATTGACGTAGGAGGAACATTTACAAAGGCTGTTGCGTTGGACATTTCCAATTGCAGCGTTGTTGGTAAAGTCACTGTACCTACCACACATGGTTCTAAAGAGGGAGTGTCAACTGGAATAATAAGGGCACTCACTAATCTTGTGAACAGATGTAACCTTCAACATTCTCAAATCGAACTGATTGCCCATAGTACAACCCAAGCAGTTAACGCTCTGCTGGAGGGTGACACAGCGAAAGTTGGTATTATTGGTATGGGAGTTGGTCTTGAAAAATCGAGTGTTATCAGACGTACAAATATTCATGATATAAAATTGGCATCCCATAAATATCTCAAGTCTTGTTATCGATTTTTAGATACTTCGAAATATTTGAATGAAAAAGAGGTAACGTCAGCAATCTGTCAACTCAAGAAGGAAGGAGCGGAGGTGCTTGTAGTAAGCGAAGCCTACGGCGTGGATGATCCCAGCAACGAAATATTCGTGATGCAAAAATCAGACATTCCATCGACTTCTGGCCATGAGCTAACAGGGATCTACGGCCTTGAAATTCGGACTTTGACTGCCGCCATCAATGCTAGCATCTTACCCAAAGCTATGACCACAGCTGGATTTGTTGAGTCAGCAGTACGAAACGAGAATATTGTAGCTCCTATTATGCTGATGAAGGGCGACGGAGGAGTTACCGATATGCAGACATTTCGAAATAGGCCTATTCTTACGGTTTTGTCTGGACCTGCAGCAAGTGTAGCGGGTGCATTGCTGCATCTGTCGGTGCTAGATGGTATATTTATCGAAGTGGGCGGGACATCCACCAATGTCTGCGTTATAAAGGGCGGGAAACCAGAGGTTAACTATGTAACCATAATGGAACATCCGACTTGTATTCGCTCCCTAGATGTTCGGGTCGCCGGTGTAGCAGGTGGTTCTCTAATACGATGGTCTGGAAGAAAAATAACCGACGTCGGTCCACGTTCAGCGCACATAGCAAATCTCCCATATTCTTGTTTCGCAAATCCTGAAGACTTGGAGAACGGTCAAATAATTACCTTCAGACCCAAGGATGGTGATCCCATTGATTATATTGCTATAGAAACAGGTGGCGCGAATCGCTACGCTATTACGAATACCTGCGCGGCTAACGCGTTGGGACGAATCCCAAACGGGGATTATGCAATGGCAAATCAGAAGTCTGCGAGGATTGCATTGTCAATACTTGCAAATAGAATGGGAATGGATATGATGGAAGTAGCACAATCAATTCTTGAGATTTCAGCAAAGAAAATTATCAAGATTATAGAAACTATGGCGAGAGAATACAAATTAAAGGTAGATAGTATTTCGTTGGTCGGGGGAGGAGGGGGCGCCTCAGTTTTAATACCATTTCTAGCTCAAAAACTTCAGTTACCGTTTCACATTGCTGAAAATGCAGAGGTTATATCCTCTATAGGAGTGGCGGCGGCTATGATTAGGGAAGAACGTGAAAGAACAGTCAATAATCCTAATCCAAGCGACATTGCATCATTGGCAGATGAGGTAAAACAATCAGCACTGAATCGGGGGGTTTCCCCAGAGTCGCTTGTTATAGAATCCCAATTTATTAGTGAAAGGTCAGTGTTGCGTGCTATCGCCACCGGTAATATGAATCTGGATATTGGTTCATCAAACTCTGAAGTAATCGATGAAGAACAGGCCAGAATACTAGCGTGTGAATTATTTGGGATTAATCAGGGCCTTCAGAAATTATACGACATGAAGAACTATCATGTTTTTGCATGCGAGATCAATAAGAAAAAGTTATTTCTAAAATCAAAGAGGAGGCCAGCTCTCGTACTTGATAACCATGGTCGAGTGAAATTATCGATTGATAATGCCTCGATAATTAATGGGAGTCCAGGAGAAGTCGCTAGTAAAATTGACACCATGCTTAATCAATCGGAAGAATCAAATAATAATGTCAATCTAGCCCCCCAGGTCCATTTATTGGACGGCACGAAAATTGTAGATTTCTCGAGCTTAACATCTCGAGATCATGTGTCAAAGGCTATCAGGGATGAACTAGAAAAATCCACTAGTGCTGAGATTGTAGCCATTATTAAAATATGATTACATCTGAAGTGCAAATTAGTTGTCAAATGTTCTGTTTCGGGGTATCGATTTATATTGTCAGTCTGGATAAAGTAATTATATAAAATATTCTAACCCTTTCATTTTGTCGAGTTTGCAGTTGACCTCCATATTCACTAAATAAAATCACTAGCATGAAAACATTATTTGCCCCTTGATATTTGACTGATTTCGGCCAAAAGTCCTAGGAGAAATGCCTTCACATTTTTTTAGAGTATTTCCGAGACCGATTTGGATATTTCGTAGTAACTTGGGATTCAGTCAGTATGCGAATAAACATCACTTATGAACAAAACCCTCACCAGCTATATTCTATCTATTTTTGGGATGGTTTCTAACCAACAAATCATCCATATGGGTCACTAAATAAATATAATTGTCTATAAGTGCAATATCATCAATGCCAAGACTATTTGACCCACATATCCATATGTATTCCAGAACGACTAATGACTATGAAGCTATGTCAAAAGCCGGGGTTGAAGTAATA
>JBQCDO010000286.1:0-5405 GCA_051961195.1 Nitrososphaeraceae archaeon
CGAAAAGAAAAGTAGCACCGGCAAAAGTGGCAGCTGTGGAAGTAGCGGTGGCAGCAGTGGAAGTAGCGGTGGCAGCAGTGGAAGTAGCGGTGGCAGCAGTGGAAGTAGTAGTAGTAGCAGCAGCTCATCTAAAAGCGACTATGATAAATTTCAGAAATGCCTCTCGGATGCCGCATCAAGTGGGGGGTCTGCAACCAAATCACAAATAAAGGCTTGCTATGGCTCAACCTATGGAACAGGTGGCAGCAGTGGAAGTAGCGGTGGCAGCAGTGGAAGTAGCGGTGGCAGCAGTGGAAGTAGCGGTGGCAGCAGTGGCTCTGGAGCCTAGTGACAATACAATAACAATAGCAATCCAATAACAATAGATAGCAAGATTTAGATCACAACCATAGTTTTACTATCTACACCTTTTTTGATTTCTAATTATATGGCCTAATAGGTAGTTTGAACGCTCTCGAGCTAATTATGTTTGTAGTTCGAAGAATAATTCAAATACAGAACATACTCGCGGGCTAAAACAAAATTAAGGTAAACTGATATTGGTAAGATCATTGCTTGGGATATGTACAACAAGAAACTCTTAATGTCATAAATGTTAAGAAAATGATTATAAGGATTTGACAACGAGAGTGGGCATAACCCAGACAGTTTACTATATAACGCCAACGATGAATAATGCTAATCTCAGACTATCAAGTTACGTGATATCTGGATTTATGAATAATTAAATGGAAATAGACTTTACGGCCCTTCATCTAATAGAAATCATGCTGAAGTATGAATAATATGGGATGTGATACGTATTGGAATATGCTTTTTATCCTGTCTTAACACAAAAAATCGACAAAATAAAAAACGAAAATATTTTTATGTGGAAACTGAAAAGTACAATGCAGTACCAAAGAAATGATGACTGACGACGACATACTTGAAATGCTGCCTCGACGACATGCTGACTTGCCGATCAAAGACATTACAAATAGAATGGATAATTTGATAATAAGAAGAAAGGTACGAATTGTATTGGATGATTTTGATGAACCTTGGTATTTTCGAAATGAAGAGAGAGAAAGGAAATGAACTGTCTAATTGCATACAAACGAAATTCAGTATGGCTAAGGCTCAATAGCTGGGATTGATATGATGTGATTTCTGACTCTTACAGGACTGAATGTGAATGAAAGTATATTAAGTGATAACTCATGACGAAGAACAACAGATAATCGGGGTATTTTCAACAATAGACCTAGCCAAACAAGCCATAAGACATAGATGGAATTTACTAATGAAATCCCATAGCTACGTTAATTCTTTTGATGCTCTAATGAGTATCGAAGAATTAGAAATAGATAATCCAGAATACGAAACATCAAATGTGATTTATTTTGATTATGGCTATGACCAAGGATTGATTGAACGCAATAATGCTGCACTATTGGCAAGAAAAAGAGAGAAAGCTAAATCATGATTAGTTTACAGATTATTTGTTCCACAACTAATACTATGTAAAATGTAGCCTTATATCAATAAGGGACTTATATTCATCAGTGTTGGATGTGGCTTTAGCTTATTTCCACATATCTATACTAAGTGATCAAGTTAAAAATAAGCAAATATTCTAAAGATGGACAAGGGAACTTCGTTAGCGGCGCAGCTGAGTAACAATATATATCATGATGTCTAAACTAGATTATCACTACCGATGGCGGTATTCACTATGCATATTTATTGCATATTTATTCCAATATCCAAGCTGTTTGAATAAGTATTGGATAACTATTGAATTGACAATTGTAATATTCATGGTGTTTATGTAGTCGCTACTCTCAAGTTGTATTGTGTAACCCATCTGTCTTATTCTTATGAGATCGAAATTTATTATCTCTCACAAGCTTCAATAGCAGCACAAAATTCACCATTTTCTATCTCCATTTCATTAAGCATCTATTGTATCCTGAAGAGGTATCTTTTTAACAACACTTTTCGCGGCCACAATACACAATATAGGGAAGTAATTGTAACGTAGTACTATGTAATTCATTTCGAAGACTTTGGCACCTACTGGAATTATGTACCAGTTTTAACATTGTCTTAACTAGAAATCCTATCGAAAACTATGCTAATCAAGTTTTATTTATCAGAAAACATCTATAATCCCACTTGTGAGACTAGGCTTACGTAATCTATAATACGCGCCTAGATAATATAGTTCCGATGAGTTCCTCAGAAGCGGATCCTAAGGAGGGAGAGATAAGGGTATTTCAGGAAGATTGTGCAGAAGATAGACTAAAGAATGGAATTCTTACCCTAACTAATCAAAGAATCATCTTTGAGAAGACAGAAGGTAGGATGGCTACTTTGTCAAAGAAGGTTGAAGGAGTCCTTCTGGATCTGCCTCTAGACAAGATATCTTCTGTCAAATCAGAAGGATTTATAATCAAAAAAGTAGTGATAACCACAATAGATGGTAAGGCATTCAAATTCGGGGTCTTTAATATCCATAAGTGGGTAAAGCTGATCGAAGAACAGAAGGAAATATATCTAAAAGGAAATAATAACCCAAATGAGCGGTCAGACCACAGTCACATGTGAATATTTATCTCTGCTATCTCCAAGCGACTTCGACTGTGTCTAATCTCCATGATTGTTGAATAGCTGCTTGTTCTACTTCGATTCTATTTCCAGTTGAAAGGTGGTCGATTGCACCAGTCCAGGCAATCTGAGCACCATTATCTCCAGCATAATGAATGGGACAAATGAATAGGCTACTTGATAACCTCTTACAGGCGCCAAGTAGCATCTGTCCGAGTCTTTTATTGGCAGCTACTCCCCCCACAACTAAAACCTCCGTTTTGTTACTAAATGAAAGCGCTCTTTCGACAGCCTCTGTTAGGATCGCAAACGAAGTCTCCTGCAACGAGTAACACACATCAGTCAAAAGGGTATTCTTTTCTTTTCCACGTTCTATGGCTGCAGTAAGTAATCCAGAGAGTGAAACGTCGTTTCCCTTTATAATGTATGGCAAGGGAAGGTACCGCATCGATGACTCATTTGCAAGCTGCTCTATCACCGAGCCACATGGCGAGGCAAATCCCATTGCTCTACCAAATTGGTCGAGTAGCTGTCCAATAGTGATATCAAGTGTCTCACCAAATACTCTCCATTTCTTGTTGTTAAATCCAAGAATCATTGTGTGTCCTCCTGAGACGAGCAGAACCAACGGATCTAACGAATTGGTTAGCATTATACCCAATTCTATATGTCCTAGGGCGTGATTCACCGGAACAAGCGGTTTATGATGAAAGGCTGCCAGAGTACGCGCAAGAACTGCACCGACCCTGAGACATGGTCCCAAACCTGGACCTGCTGAATATGCAATCATATCTAGGTCAACAGCCCTGATTCCTGACTCACTGAGGGATTTTTTTATTATATATGGGGCTTTCTCGCAATGATGTCGAGAGGCTTCGCGAGGATGAATTCCAGATCCGGTTGGAGCTTTGTATACCGCACGAACATCCGATAGAATCTTACATCTTTCGTCGGATTCTAAATTCTTTGTATTGACTTTAATCACTGAACATCCAATTGTATGAGCAGTACTCTCTATACCAAGCGAATACATAAAACGTTACCTTCTACTTGCAGTAGAGACCAATTTTATTACGTCTCTATGTTTGAGTACATACTCAGCACCTAACCGTTGTTTAGTTCGGGCATTAAGGGCGTAAAGAAAACTTTTCGCAAGATCTGCATGTATCTTCATTGCCAAGTCTTTTGGCGTCGATCCATCTGGTAGTAAATAAGTATCTGGCAAAACATTTCCCTTCTTGTCAGTTAACTTGAATTCGTCTTCAACAGGAAATACAGCAATTAGTTTTAATGATTCAAAGCACAGCTTATTTAGGACATCCTGTACACCGGTAGAACCATATTTTTTGAATAGTACGTTAATGGTATTCAGAGCCTTTATCTGTTGTTCATTTAAATTAGTATTCGGTCTTATTTCAAATGAACGATCACCTGGAAGGTAATGCAAGACTTTATTCTTTGCTGCTCGTCTCAGCACTACTTCAGCTTCTGCTGCGCAGGGGATAATATTATCATGTCCTTTTTCTTTCATAATCATAATGTTTGTTTCAGTAGAAGAGATATCTATTTTATTTGCAGCAATTATAGTTGGTTTGGATAAAATTCGCACAATTCTGCTGAAATTCAAAATGTCACTTTCGTCCCACAGAATTGGCTTCTTGTTGTCTAAATTAGACTGATGAATCGCTCTTGTTATTTGCATATCATTAATGGCCAGGCCTGATAGTCTTTTTGCAAGTAAAACATCAATCTTTTGCCCCTTATTTTCAGACTCTCTTGCAAACTTGTTCCATTCTTTTCCTACGATGGAACAAAGCCATCGATCAAACTCCTCCTCTACAAATTTAATATCATATAGGGGATCTGCAGTCCCGGGGCCGACCGGCCTACCTTCACTATCTGTAGATCCAGAAGCATCTACTACGTGAATCAACCCATCTGCTTGACGGGAATCATCCAAGAACTTATTCCCCACGCCCTTGCCAAGGTGAGCACCTGGAACTAAACCTGCAATATCTATGACTTTTACTGGGACAAATCTGACACCATCAATGCAAACCGAGTGGACCGGGTTGTCCTGGACTTCAAATTCTTTACAAACACATTCAATCCTAACATATGCAACGCCTACATTTGGTTCTATCGTAGTGAAGGGGTAATTAGCAGTCAGGACACTAAGATCTGTCACAGCATTGAAAAAAGTGGATTTACCAACATTGGATTTACCAATTATACCTATAATCATGTCTATGATCGATAATCGATTCTTAATAAATCTAGTCGATTTAGAGGTCTAAAGATTGTGAATAACGCATACAAAAACTAAAACGAAACGAACACGTAGTATTCTGATGTAGTCGACCTTTCGCTAAAACGCTTTAGGCTGCTTGATTTTGATATGATTGTTTCCTACCCGCTACATCATTCCAAAGCGTTACTTAGGAATTGATATTATTGCAAAATAAACATTGTTCGATCTATGGGCTGTACTGCAACATAATCAGCCTATTAATCCAGACGTCTGTTATAGATTCAACTCACATAACAAAAATTCAAGCTGAACAACTGTATCATGACCTAACTAATTGATTAAATTAATTCTCTATCATCATATTTTAAATGTCCTCTTCATCAGTTCGACAGTTTTGGGATTCGACTTTAGACTAGAAATTATTCCTTTTGCACTAATCCTCCTAAAGAAATAACCCATTCCTCCAGGTTTACTTTCTTCTAAAGACTTATTTTCTGAGTATAATTCGAAGAGCGCGTCTGTAACTTCAGCAATTGCATTTCGCGGTACAAAACGAAGGTAT
>JBQCDO010000287.1:0-7500 GCA_051961195.1 Nitrososphaeraceae archaeon
GATAACTGCAACAAATGAGATTGTTGTTAATCTATTCATTGTTTTTCTAGTGCCTTCAGTATTGTAATAACTATTTATTTATTAATTAACAATGGTAACTAACCATTCTAACATTATAATAATAATAATATTTGATAGTACTAGTACAAATATGATTTTATTTATTTACCACCACTTGCTTTAAATTAGATAATACCGATACAAAGCCCATGTTGATTTTAAAAATATGTTTTTTTACATGACTGTTTGTACCCTAAGATTTGTCTTAGCGTGAGATTAGTACTATTATTTATACGTGCTGAGCAGTGTAGACATGACGATGAGCTCAGGGCCTTTATATCAATAGATTCAATTTGTACTTGCAATTGCAGGCCACACTAGTCACTTCCATACAACAGAAAAATTATGATAGAAATCAAGTCAATATCGGGGAATTTGAAGCTTTAGTGAGTTTGGCTATATTTAGAAATAACCCTTAATTCCATCTCGAATCACCTTAGCTTTAACCAATACTATTAAAATTAGATAACGACTTCCACAAATACCACGTGGCAACACTCCTATATGGTCTCCAGGGGTTGGCTATCTCAATCATCTTCATAGGTATAGGAAGTTTGTCCAACGAATAAATTCTTTGCATGGCGTTTCTCAAACCTAGGTCAGTTACAGGTAATACATCTTCCCTACCTAGAAAGAACATCAAATACATTTCTGCTGTCCATCTTCCTATACCTTTTACTCCTATTAGCCTACTAATTATTTCTTCATCTTCCATTCTAGATAGGTCAAACAAGTTCAGCCTATTGTCCAGAATATGAGTCGAAAGATCCTTTAGATAAATTATTTTCATTCTTGATAGGCCTACTTGAGTTCTTAGTTCATTGTCTGAGCTTGAGATAATTTGTTTTGGTGTTGGGATCGTATTTTCGTAATACGCATATAATCTTCTGCAAATGGTGTCAGCAGCACGTCCATTTAGTTGCTGATAGATTATAGATTCTATCAATGCTTGAAAGGAATCCTTCTTTTTCTTTAGAGAATATGATCCAATCACAGCGATAATTTTAGCCAGGCGATGGTCTGAATTACGAAGATGCTCTAGATAATCCATATTCAAATATGAATAGTCACGAGTTTTCTGATGTATAATTATTGTGTTTGTAGATTAAGATTTCAAATAGTCCTGCTATATCTGATCCGCCATTAATTTATATTCAGAACTTCTCAGGTCCGACGGTTCCATATTCTATTCCACATGAGGATAAACCTATCAAGGAACTATCAACTCTATCTGATAATATTAGATCTTTTTTCAACGCCGTCAGAAGTGCATCTTATAAACTATAAAAACCATATCAATATTTCGGCTAAGTTTAACTTTTGTTAGATTCTAAATTCCATTTATACTAGTTGCCTTCATTGATAAACTCTCATACTCTGGATGGTGCAGCAGAATCTCTTACTGCTGTCATGTGTTTCACAAGTATGTTGATTATGCTATCTCTAGATAAGACTTACATGTGACAGATTTTGATTCAGCATCACCTTTCCTTTGCATTTGGATGGATTTTGGCGGCATTTTGATAATTTGGAGGTAGCCTGAGCATCCAAAATCATAGGTTCGATAGTTTGTACAAATTTTGAAATCTATGAATATTCTTTATAATTTTAAATTAACAATTGAAGTGGCCGTTGGATCTTGCAATCAAGTACCACCACCACGTGGAAACCTTGATCGCAATTTGCCAACGGCCAAAATATAATTGTGACGAAGATGTTATTTATCTAAATTTAACAATGTTATCTAATGTATAATACCAACCCCATCTCTGTAATATTGACTGTCAATCAGCAGCCGATCGTTAAATCGAATCCAGCCTAGATATCATAGGTAGGTGAGTATGATCCCCTAAGATGGCTGAATTCTACAACGGTCGCCTACAATTTCTAGCTAAGTAACCATTGTAGATAATGTTTTATATGGTCCAAACTGCTGAGTTTAAAGCTGATTTAGTCTTGTGAAAACATGCATTTTGTCCTCTCTATTGGTTCTCGGGATACCTTATGTTCTATACCGTAATTTGCTTATACGTAGGTTGACGGATATCCTTCGGAGTATTTGACTGTGAATTATTCTATCAGTAGACTGATAACAGTAGTGACAGCAGGTATAAGATATTCCATCATAAATGCAAATGATAGTTTAACTTGGAGCGAAACTTATGATTGAGCTTGGATTAAAGAAACGAAATACGATACTCATTGCCGCATTTGTCACTGGCAGTACATTCGTCGAATATACTAATATTGGTAACTGCGTCAGTTTACTTTGTTACCTTAACATAATATATAACAAAATCTAATACTGTAGTAACTTGAAAACTCGAACCACTACAATTATAGGCGTACTTGCAATGATAGCTGCATTAGCTCTAGTAGCCACAGCGCCTGCTCTAACCAACAATGCATTTGCACATTCAGACCATCACCATCACCACTTCTTCCATCACCATCACCACTTCTTCCATCATCACCACCACTTCTTCCATCATCACCACCACTAGAAAAACGACTCTAGTAGGCTAAAGTATAATCAATATAGGCTACGCTGACAATGCAGCCACCTTTTTCTTTTTTTTGGAATAAAAAATTATGTTATTATTTGTTCATGAAATCGTCTTATTTACCATTAGCCATAATCTTTTGAGCTAATGCTTCAGTAGCTTCATAAAAAGTCATTATAACTCATCAGTAATAAAGCAATTTAGTGACGTAGTCATGTAGTTACGATTTAAAAAATTTGTTGTTTTTCGGCTTAAATCCGAAGCCAATTAGATCTGAATAACACTATGGTCTTTCTTTAGGGATTGATAACGGTGCAGCCTTACCAACATCTCTTTTTTTTCCTGCCATAATCGCAAAGGCAATAGAAAAAACTGATAATATCGCGGCAGTGAGAAAGATCATGTTGTATGCTCCGCTCGAAGGAAATGTTGCCGCAGTAGTAGATCCATTCATTTTCAGTATTTGTTGTTGCGATTGCATAAGCATTCCGGCAATTGCAGGACCAAGCGCACTACCTATAATCCTAATTAAGCTAGTCATTCCAGTAGAAATACCCATAGACTGTGCGGGAGTTGCCAATATTATAATGTTCATCACCCCCACCGCAGCAAATGATAATCCTACGCTTACAACTGCCAGACCTATGGATACAAATAATTGAGTTGAATGCAACGCATAGATGGCGAAGAATCCAATCGTAGTAATAATAGTTCCCGCAATCATGGGTGTTCTTGATCCCATCTTAGATACTATAAAACCAGAGGTAGGGCCAGATACAAGCAATATAATTGAATAAGGAATCTGAATCTTTGTAGCTTCGATCACACTATCACCAAATCCTAGAGGATTGGGAGATCTGGCAAGAATTGGTATAGTTTGCATCACCATAAACATTGTCATTCCAATTACTAGCATAACCAAGTTCCCTGGTAGGATTACTTTGCTTGCCATAAGTTTAAGATCTAACAGTGGTGACTGTGCCCGTCTTTCTACTAAAATAAATCCGATAAACGAGGAAGTTCCTAGTATTGCGAACGAGATAGTTATCATGGTAGAATAATTTCTATTATTAACAAAAGATGCTGACGATGAAGCAGTCAAATTTTCTCCAGGTGGTTGTAAGAACGTAAATACGAGCAAAATACAAACTATTGCGACTGCAAGTGTGACTGCGCCTTTTATATCTAAATGTTGCTTTTTAATTTTGTTGGGATCGATCCCGACGTTATTGTCATTTTTGACCTCATCTAGGTCATCATCCATATCTTTATTGTATTTTTGTATTTGTTTTTGTCTTGGTCTTTGTCTAGAACAGTTTTTATTATTGTTCTTACTAGTCAAATCGTTCGTACTCCCACTATTGCTATCCTTGTCACCGTAATTGTTACTAGCACAGTCGTCTCTATGATCTTTAACATTAACAAATTTCCAAATAATGATCAAAAGGAATATGGAAATTGGTATCACAGAAATGAATGTTGCATGCCAGCCATAATATTGGATTATTCCGCCACCGACTACTAATCCTATTACAGAACCACTAGCATACATTGATGTAATAATCCCTTGACCTATCGAAATTTTATTACGTGGAAACTGAGATCTTATCATAGTATATGCAATAGGAAACATACCCATTCCTACTCCTTGAAAAGATCTAGCAATTAACATAGTGTAGAAGGTGCTTGAAGATGCAGCTACAGTAACGCCTATTGTATAAATAACCATTATCATTAACAAAATTTTCTTCCTGCCATATATGTCTGATAATTTCCCGGCAATAGGAGTCATAACTGCCCCAGCTACTAAATACATAGTCATTAGCCAAGATGAGGCATTATATGAAACATGAAAGTCTCGGATGAGATCAGGAATTGCGGGTATTAGCATAGTTTCAGCATAAGTCACCATCGTTGCAATTAAACTGAGAATTGCTACTACTTTCCAGGCGGCGGAGGAAATTTTTTCCGATTTTCCTGTATGCTCGGATAGCGCAATGGATCTATGTGATGGTAAGTAACTATTTCTGGTATTACTTAAGTCTGGATGCCGATCATTTTTATCGTTATTTATATTATTAATTTTAACATTCTTCATATTGATTCACTTGAATCATCTAGGTAGCTCTTGTCTTTGAATTTAGATTAGCTATTTGAGATTCGACAACCATTTTACGAATCGCGGAGTTTAAGGCATAATGAGTCTCAAGATTCTGATTTATTCTCTCCAAAACTAGTTGTGTTATTTCCAGCTGATCCTTATTAATTCCTTCAGTTAAACGCCTTTTAAATAGATGTGCACACGAGTGCATCTGCCCCAGGAATGCTTCGGCCATTTTCGTAAGATATAATCTGTTGATTCGTCTATCATTATGATCTGGCATCCTTATGACCAATTTCTTTGACTCTAGTCTATCAACTAAAGGTATAAGAGAGGAAGTATCTAAACCCAATTTATCAGAAATTTCTCTCTGGGTAATTCCAGTTTGTGTTGCTAGGGCATTTATGGCTCTCCATTGTGCCATGGTTATACCAACATTCATACGTAATTCTAAATCAAATGCATGTTGAATCGTCTTTGAAGCTTGGATAATCTTATCTCCTATATAATTTTCGCTATTAGGCTCAGCCATATCATTAAGTGTCATTTGATATCCAATTAGTTGATATACTATTATATTATATAAGTCTTATTTAAATGCGTTGTTTGACTGTTATGGATAAACGAACCAAAGGCATAGAAGCTTTTTAGTATCATTTTAGAACAATATCTGTTTGTATCTTCATGGTTAAATAACCTTGATAACATTAACATTGTTTGGACAGAGTAATAAATTCAAAAATATATAATTTAATAAATATAGAATCTGCAATTACACAGATTCTAAACAGCTATCGGTTCTTCCTAGTCATAACACAAATAATTTATAATGATAATAACCTCGATTGAGTAACTATCGACAAAAGGGCTTCTCAACATATGCTTCCTTTTTCATATACTAATATATTTTTCGTCTGTTGAAATGTGTTGTATGCAATGGTCAGCTCGATGAATTTATCACCTTTTGGAATACTGGCACATATATTGAAGTCTCTTGGATAGGCACTAGAGAAAAGCACAAAGATATCACCTTTCAGTAACCACATTTTCAAGCTTAGCGATTGACAGACTAGCATTCATATCAGTATATTCTTTTTTTTGGTTTCTAATCTGTCCAGCTCATGAATGGATAAGTGGTCATCAGTTTAAAATCCCAATACCTACGTTCAAGTGCATATAATCTTATTTTGTCAAATTGTCCAAAGATGTGATACGAGAAGACAATGTGATAGTACGTGTTACAGTGTTCTCCAATATTTCTGAATCATACCTAGAAGTAGACAGAAAAACAACAATGAAACTCTTATCACAGTATTATTTCCAGTTCGATTAATATTATACCTTTTACCATAGACTGGATCTTGATAAGTCTGGTACGCTACTAAAGCATGGAAACGATTATGGTCACTTGAAGTACATTAAATTATCTGATCAGCAATTTTTTTGTGAATGATGCCGGACCTAAGAATGGCAGAAAATATGTAAACAATATTACTAGTAAATGTAGTATGCAGATCTTACTGAAATGAATAACAACATATCGACTACAATTTCTGCACTCATGTAAACCTATTATTCGATTATTTCTATTCTAAACGAATAGATAACTAATCCTTCCAAAATAACGGCTTAATATATTTTGCCATCGACATAATATGTTTCTGATGATTAGTTACGGAATCTGGATTTAGTTCACATCTAAATTCAGCTTGTTTACATAAGTACCAATGATTACACTCATTACAATAGTGGACATGATCGGATTCATTCATATTCAGTCGTTGTCAACGAGTGTTCTAGAATTTTTAATTATATAGCGGAGATGTCCATGCTCAAATTGTATAGCGACAAAAACTCCATCAAATAATATTCTGAATATATAGATCAAATTAATAATTCAGACTACAACTATGATTCATATATTTATAATATATTGCTTAACTATGTTAATCGGAAATCGAGAGATTTCATTATTGTAACCGGTCTTAGACAGACACTAAATACTTTAGTCTTGTTGGGACGCCATCAGCCGCAAAGATAAACAATTTTAGTTTGTTGGATAATAATATCCAATTTTATTATAGAAAACTCATTTTGAAGACAAAATATTTAACTTGTGATTTGGATATGCCCAATCTAGCTATCCATCTTGCTTCGTAAAAGACATAATCTCCGCCAATAGGTATTGAATAATATGTCTATGACAGACCCACCTAAACCAATGATTATGCTACTTGCAGTTATGATAAAGTCTCTGGATTAATTAGTTGTGGGTATTGTATGGGAAGTGGCTATCTAGGAAGGGGGCAAGGCGATTGCAGAAGTGCTGGGCAAAGCAGTCTCCATACTACCTATATAAAGCTGGAATTATTCTCGTATAAATAATAATACGAGCCTAAACATACTACTACTACTACTAACGCAAAAATAGCTTTCTGAACATGTTGTATCATGAATTTGTTCTTTCTACAACCCATCTTTGAGCATGGTGATGATCGCCGCCTTTGATCTTTATTAATGATTGTTCCCCTCTATGTCGAATATAAGATGGTTCAGATCTCTAAGGCATTTCTTTCCTTTTATAACAGTCTACATCAATTGATTCTTACACCAATTGAATCGTGCAGGCCCAGCAAGGTCTTCTCAGTCTCTTCAAAGATATCATCTTCATCAATGGCTTTAAATATTAATATGTCTCCATACAGGTCGATTATGTTGTAACTGCCACGTTGTGGTTTGTGATGTTTCATCTTATGCCTTTAGATACGCATCGCAATTTGAGCCCTACCTTCCAAAAATATTATCATGCCTAATTTTAGAAATCACAACGAGAAT
>JBQCDO010000288.1:0-3606 GCA_051961195.1 Nitrososphaeraceae archaeon
CAACGACTGCTGCACATGAGATTGCCGAAACAGTCAAGGGCACGGCTCAGCAAGTAAAAGAAGCGGCGCCAGAAACAATTGAGACAGTTAAGAGAGCGTCTTCTGGCAAAAAGAAGAAGAACACTAAATAGAGCTATTCATCTTGCCTCTGGGTATAGCTTACCCAGTATACAATTTTTGTAACTATCAACCCATTTTTTATTGGCATACGGTATCTAGGCTCCTGGCATGCCTAGCAATAGTCTGATGTATTGATCTTTTACTTTGGGAAACGAACACTAGATCTATAAACTTCGATAATTGTGCAAGGAGTCAATACGTGTGAAGTACGCTAGTGATAGCATAGTTGTTTGTACTCTAATGCGATATCAATTATAATTTGAAGGATATAGCCTTAGCCAACGATCTCGTAAAGCACTATTATCGCGCTAATAATGGTACTGAGATCTTTGACTTTAGATACTTGAATAAGACAATCAACGTCATTGCTCTCAAGTTACCTTCTATCTTGTGACCAGTCAGAAAAAAGCAAAGTGCTAATGACCACATCGTGATTCCCATGGTAGAATTAGTATGTAATCCTGCAAAATATCCGATTATTAATGTCCATCCCACAATATAGATTGGTAGACCTATAATATGCAAAGTCCTGTTGAGAGGGTTTCTGTGAGTACTCGATATTGCCTTTCTCAGACTAAAGGTCATATATTTGAATTATCATAATTGCGAATTAAATCTATCCCTGCTAGATTCAGAAATCTAAGATAGCTATCTGGTTTTGATAAGAAGATTGTCAACATATCATTTGGATATAAGGCCCACACAATTGCCAATTCTTTCAACCTACAAGATTTTTGTCTTTATTGGCTACCTTGTAATCTAGAGCGTCGTATGTGTGTGGCCCCTAAAGCAAACCACCAGGGCTCCACGCGATTTCAATCTCGTACCGACATTCGACTTTAATCTATACATCTGATTTTTGGCGAGATACATTTATTATTCTAACTTTGCATAGGTATGTTAGATGTCACTCACTACGGACTTTGATTTGGATATACAGGAAACAGTGAGACCATTAACTCTGAAGGAACTTGCGCCAAAATGGGCTAGCAGATTGGAAACAGGAAATAAATTGCCGTTTCCATTGACCTTCACTTGGTTTAAATGGTATTACGAACTTGATCATCCTTCAAAATGTGTTGTCGGCGAAGCACATGGTAATAGTCCTACATATCAAAAGGAGTGTATGGAATGTGACAAATTAGGTTGGGAGTTTGGTGGATCTTTTCTTTTACACTCAAAAGAAGCACTGGACAGAAATATCGACACATTTCTCAAACACTGGAATGAAAAACACCTACAGAAAAAAATCATGACCTGATGATTGTCGTATTTTCTAGTATTCTGTTCTCTTCAAGATAAGTAGTAAGTGAGATAGACGTAGTAAGCTTTTAAGCCAGCACAAAAAATTATTTTGTTTATGGCGGCTTTAGGCTGTGTAGTTGATTCAAATATTCAGGAATGATTCTGAATGGTTTATTTATGTTCCTAGTTAGCTGATCTTATTAGATGTACTTGAGGTGGATTTAGATTGACAAATGGTTAAGTCGCCTTTTTAAGATAAGCTGATCTTGAATATTGGATCTAGAACCCTACTTAATTGGCAATTCATAGCTTGTTAGATTTGACATGTCTTGGTCACTTCAATTCAATGATTTTATTCACCTGAAAGCAGATAAAGATCAAATTTTTTCAATGTCGAGTGGTTGTAATCCTTCTTTTAATAGTTATCGAGGTGGTTGAATCTCTCTTACACTTAAATCCGCAAAATCCCAATCCATGTTATCTGATCTGTACGTTACTAAGGGCCCAGAATTCGTAATTATATAATCTTTGGGTCTATCGCAACCTGCGCTATAAAATTCTTGATTTGAAGTTCTAGCGTACCAGCCGCCATTGTCTACTATATCAGATACTTTTTTCCAAAGGTTGTTATCATTATTATCTAGATAGGACTCCATCTTTACTGCTTTGTCATTAATATTGTACATTACTACCTTCCAGCCAATCCATCTATTAAGAATTGAATCAGTAACATGGTGAGGGTCTCTTGGTTTTGTATATCCTCCAGTATGCCAAATTTCCTTTAGCCACGATACATCTCCATCAACAGAAATTGTTCCCTTTAACGCTGTACCCTCACATGGAACATCACTGCTATGAGTTCCACCTCTTGCATACCAATCTAAATCATCTGAATCAGAATCTGCGGATAATATTCGGGCGTATCCTGTTATCTCTACATTCTTCCACTGTTCCTGACCTGCTGGCGTTCCGACTGTCATTCTAACTTGATCCTCATATTTGTTACCTGGCCTAAGGTTTCCGTTAATTTCCCAGGATCCATCCGGATTTTTCTTTATCGGTGAACCCGGATCAAATATACCATCACCTGTTGGGTTGTTCATATCGATGAACCACTCTCTGCCGCCAAATTTCGTCTGGTAAATTTCTTTTACTTTCAAAGTATGTCTAAATATGCTCGGAGGAGGTTGAATTGTTTGAAGATAATAAAAATAAATAAAAATCGGTACTGTACCTAAAATAATTAGAATGCCCATTATCACCAAATTTTTTTTATTCATAAATACGTTACGTTTAGACTGCTAATATAATAAAAATGAGGCGCGATTATTGATTCTATAACGATTGACATTATCTGCGGCATAATCAGATTTGCAGCCAGTTTCAAGACAAGGTGGTATACTGCTGTAATAGAGTCTATCCGCCGCTGTTCGGTTATTTGTGACTTTAGAATAACAATTTACTATTGAAATTTTCAAATTGTAAATTCAGTTACATAATTTGCCCACAAAAAAAAGTTTCTGGAATTTTTATTAATATAATTCTATACTTATCTACATTTTCACTTAAATGACGCCCTATTAGGATAAAGAAGCAATCTAAATTGCATACCCCAATATTGGAGGCATTTGATTGGCTTTTAAGAATTTTTCAATCGTTAGGATATTTATACGTAGTTTACTTATGGATATCATTAGAACGCTATAGTGTGCTCACAGTTACAAATACTTTCTATCGTGATACTTGTAATTATCATACAAATCAATGCGGTATCAATAAACTAAGAATAGGTAGATCTTACGTTGTATAAAGCCATCATTTATGATAGTTACATCACTTTGATTTTAATATTGGATAGAATATAGTTGGATCGGAGAGGTTAGAAATATTAGATTTATTTTAAAATCACAGTATTCCGATTATTATGGTTCAATAACACAGAGCACTGTGACCAAATACTCAATAGATAACACGTATTGATAAAGACTAAAATTAATCGGAACAAGTAGGGATTCTGAAATCGAATGGTTGTACTGACTAAAACTGTTCAAATTAAATCGAAAGGAGAAAACGATATGATTGATATTACACAAGAGGCAGCAGCATTGATTAGTGAAGCCAATCTAAAAAATGGAATAGTTACAGTATTTGTTACAGGATCTACTGCAGCGGTTACTACAATTGAATACGAGCCAGGTTTAAAACGCGATTTTCCAAATATGTTATCACGTATAGCGCCTA
>JBQCDO010000289.1:0-13611 GCA_051961195.1 Nitrososphaeraceae archaeon
AGCGGCCAGAGCCAACTGGTTTTTGTGCCTTGTGACGTATACATATGCCTTTACAAGTCATTTTACAACATTATTACACCATACTTAATTTTATACTTTTAGTAAATATATTAGAAAATTTCTAATCGAATGCCTATCAGAAATTTTCTTAATTTATGCCATCTTTCCTAATTTTTGGATACTGTTTCATATAGTAGTTCTTACTACATGATTTTATCCAAAAACGGCAATATTATAGATTTGTCCAACACTGAAGCATGGAATGCTCGGAATACTCTATACAATTTTTATATCAATCCTCGGTTACACCCTCTGGCCTTCTCATATTTAATTCCAAGCAATCTTATAATAAGATCTAATTACGCCGGTCAATTTGCCTAAATTCTCGTTATGTTTTTGCTACCTTGAGCATGCTCGTCAGCCTAATTTCCATACCATATCGATCCTCCTCGTTTTTCATGTGTTTATATATTTTGATAAGTTCAGGCCAGTGCTTTAATATATTAAATTTTCCTAGAATTTTTAGTTGTATAAATCTATAGACAGATGTATAAATACGAAATTTTTTTATAACAGCATTTCTGTAGCCTTGTAAATCGTTAACGTGTCTGAAAAGTAGCTCTGCACACCAAGTAGCAGGAATAATCCCCTCGCCTAAAAGTGCATAGACAGTGCCTATAGATTCACCTACACCAACGGATTTTCTACCGTCCGTAAAAGGTTCACAATACGCAGGAGGACTAATTCTTACGGGCCTTCCAACCTTTTTCAGAACCTCGCATTTGTACTTGCTTAAAAAAAATTCAACAAACTGGTTGCTCTGTTTCCGTTCAAAGTCTCCTGCGCCTATATGGGCGTATCCATTACCTAAAGGAAAGAACCAGAAATAACCATTCATGGAGGGAAATGCTTTTAAATAAAAATCATCATATGGTGTCTTGCCTGATTCATATTTTACTTTATACTGGATACATGGGATCCACATTTCCCCTTTTAACTTCGGTAGATAGTTCCGATGAAACCCGGTAGCATCAATAATTAGATCGAAGTCAGACTCCAAATTCTCTTTCCTAGGTACTTTACCAAATTCGATTTTCGTACCTTTAATCATATCTTGAATTAACTTTAGTTTGTCGTAAACTACCATTCCTTTAAGTTGAATATCAATTGATTTATTATGGCCAAGGTCTCGTCTATTATCGAAATCTACATGCATATGTTTTCCTTTATGCATTACATATGTTTCGAAATTCAACCCGCATTCCTTGGTCATAGTAGACATTACGTTTTGACACGTTGCCCAGGCACATACTGCGTCATGTTGGTTTTCCGGCATCCTCTCGAAACCTGCAACATAATTCCCCGAGACATTGCTCAGCCTATTCATAAGGTATGCGCCGGCAACCCCTATGCCAACAACGGCAATCTTCATTCGAGTCGTATTAAGATAAACTCCAAATAAAAACATTGCAAACTTTGAAGCTCAAATAAAAAAGGGATAATCACTCAGATCGCAACAGTAAAAGTAGGAATATGCTATGACCTTCAAGTAAATAACATATATACACAATGATAATTACCAATTTTTATTCCCCTAAAAGTGTTGCACACGATCGGTTTGTACTTATAACCATCCTGCCTATACTATATCGACAGGAATTGTCATCGTCGAACACTAATAAGAAAGTAAAACGGATGCCTGGATCTGCCCGTATGGGCTTGACACTGCTGTTAATAGGAGCAATTTTAGTTGGAGTAGGAACATACGTTAACAGAGGGGCAATCTCACTTTATGGTCTGACCCTTGTTATCATAGGATTCTCTACATATATGATCTCATCGATAATAGTGTCTAAAAGGAAAAGGAATTAATTAAGCTCGCAATATCTATTCTTGGATATAGATAGCTGGTTTAAAAGGCCTGGCAAATTTGGCTTTTGACTTGGGATCATGTTTGTGTAAATTGATATCGTCTTCTGAATATATTTGGATCTCAGTTTGTGCATTTCCAATTTCAGAACGTATCAGAGTTTCAGCATCCTTAATTATTGGGATTTCATCATAACTCATGAGACTGACTCGCCTATCTCTGACCTCCATAGTATCGGATAAGATGTCATCTATAATCTTCTTTACAAGGTTAGGATCGGTCTTAGCTTTCATGGTAGAAGGATCGTTGACCAACTGTCTCATTATATCTCCGAAATTGGTCTTGTGTTCAAGAACTATGTTTTTTACAATTCTTTGATAGATCGAAGTTTTCCATTGTGCAGCTACATAAATAATAATGGCCGACGGTTTTATTTTCGTAACTTTGATAATGGTTTGAATATCAGAAATAAGATTTATGACTAGATGTTCTGCCTCTTCTGCAACTTGATCTAACTTGCTAGCGTCTACTACTGGCCATCCTCCAAAAATAATTGAGGACGAATTACCAATTTTTTCCCAAACATCCTCTGAAATGAAGGGAGCAAATGGGGAAAGCATTCTAATCCGAGCATTCAAGAAACGGAGTACAGAGGGTGAAGTTGAAGTGTTCTGTCTTCTTTTGGCATAGGCTCTCTTTTTATGCCATTGCAGGTCCTGATCCAGCGAATAAAGTAAAATGTGTAAGGCTTCCCTCATCCTTAACTTATCCAAACAAACGGTTATCTCCGCAACGGCTTTTTGTAATCTACTATCTAGCCATCTGTCCTCTAACTCGTTTGATTTTTCATTCTTCATTTGCATTACCATTTTGGAGTTTAAGGATTCAGTTGTCATATGGTACACATCGATCAATTTGGTCTTGATCCCTTCAAGTGCATCGAAACTAAAATCAGCATCCTGCAGGAGTTCTGCTGAGATAAGCATTGCAATACGTATGGCGTCGGCACCGTGCTCCTTAATGGCTGCGCGTAATGGCACAATATTACCTAGCGATTTTGACATTTTCTTGCCCTGCATTAACACCGACCCATTGACGACAATCTGAACAGGCCACTTTGCACGTTCAAAAATTGCAATATGATTAAAGATAAAAAATGAAAGATGATTAGCAACTAGATCTCTTCCCGAATGTCTTGTATCTACTGGATAGAAGTAACAAAATTCAGCTCTTAGAGCTTCCAACAAATTTGTAGACATGTTGCAGTCCCCAGCTACAATCTCGCTCTTTCCTTTTCCAAGTAATACATAATCAAAAAAAGAATCGTTGATCTGATTAGGATCAAGCTTTTGCGTATTACTAAGGTTTGAATTATATTTTGCAATTATGTAATATGCCATATAGATTACCGAATCAGAAAGACTTTCAATAATCCAATTAGTATCCCATGGCAATTTGGTTCCGAGACCTGACTTTCTAGCGCAGGCCCTTTCCCTCAACCAGTCAATCACATGGTTGAATTCTTGCCTTATATCCTCAGGAACGATATCCATCTTATTGATACATTCATGAGCTAGGGTTTTCCATTTTTGATCTCCGTAATTTATAAACCATTGATCACTCAAAATCTTCACGATACATTCAGCACCACATCTACATTTAACAGGTCGACTTGTCAGCTCAATCATCGTATCTGCAATACCATTCGTGACTAATTCGTTCTTTATCATATCCTTCGCTTCTGCTACGGGCATTCCTTCGTACTTGCCAGTATTTGACCTCATTTTCCCTTTGTAAAACTCTTGCAAATACAATTCGTTGGTTGCCTCTTCTAGCTTTTTGTCTGACTGGTTCACTATTTGATATTTCCTTATAAGTTCTAGTGCGGGGAATAGGTCAATATCTTGGGACTCACCGGAGCTAATAATAGATATCGGATTTACTATCTTACCGAGGTTAAAGTTATTCAGAATTGAATTATTAATTTTCAAATCAGCCAACGCTTGATAATCATAGGGAGCATGGCCAGGAACTGACATTACGATCCCTGTTCCATTGTCAGATTTTACGAATGATGCAGGATAAATTGGTATTAGCTTATTCGTAATAGGGTTCTTGGCATATTTGCCAACTAATTCCTTGCCGCTTAATGTAGTATGTATCGAGATCTTGCGATTTAGATATTCAAGTTTCCTTGCGGCCTCAGTACTAACAATCCATTTTTCGCCTATATCGTCAAGTGATGTTAGGAAGTATTTTATTTCCGGATTGAGCCAAAGATTTGTGACACCATATATGGTCTCAGGTCTTAAAGTTGCAGCCGGAAGGAAATAATAATTACCGTCAAATTCTAGTGGGAATTTTATTAATGTATACTCATTAAATTCAGGCTCTACATCGCCTATTGTATCATGTTGACTAACTGGATTCTGATCGTTAGGACACCATCCAACTGGATGTGACCCTTGTACAATTAGTCCCTTGCTCTTCAATAATCTGAATTGCCAAGATATAAACTTTGAATAAAGCTCATCAACTGTAGTAAACTCACATCTCCAATCAATAGAGTAGCCCATTTCCTCCATTCCCTGTTTGATTTCAGCATGAAAATATCTTGCGATATTGACTGGGTTAACGAAACTTTGTATTACATCATCTGAAATATTGTAGACCTTATGAAAAGTATCTATCAACTCTTTGTCTTGTGAAGCAACTCTCCTAGACATTGCAAGTATTGGTGTCCCAGTATAATGGAAACCCATAGGAAATAAAACGTTGTACCCCTTCATTCTCATGTACCGGGCGTGAGCATCTGCAAGAGTATATGTTCTTCCATGTCCAATGTGTTGTGGAGAATTTGGGTATGGATAAGCAACAGTAACAAAGTATTTTTTTCTTGTCTGGTCAATATTGGCCTGAAATGCTTTTTCCATTTTCCACTTATCAGTCCACTTCTTTTCTAGAATATTCCAATCTATATAGGTGGCCCTACGATTATTCATCCCGATTACCCTTTGCTTTCAGTACGACTAAACTCCTTGACCACTAGTTCTTCGACCGATTTAAGAGAATCATATATCTTGTCCTTAAATCTACCGCCCCCCTGACCAAATCTTTCGTTACCTCTTCCTGAGCCGCCAAGTTCTATCGAAAGCTGTTTAGCAATAATACCTGCGTGAATCTTCTCCCTCACATACTCTCCTGCAAAGACTATTACTCGTAATCCTTGATCTCTTGAAATTAAAGCTACATAGATCAGGTAGGGATCTAATTCAATTGACTTTTCCCCAATCGCGATATGATAATCTTCATCAAGTTCTTCATCATATATACTATAAACTTTGATATTTCCTTTAGGCAGAAGCCTTGCTGTATTCGAAATAAATGCCGCAACATGCGGCGAAATTTTTCGAAGTATAGTCTTGATCCTTTTCTTGGTAGTTTCTGTTTCATAAATCATTTTTTGAATTGATTCAACTACCTTTTCCTTACTGGAACCTAAAGATTGAGATATAGAAGCAAGCTGGCTTTCTTGTTTCTGCAGATAGTTTAGGGCAGCCTCCCCAGCAGCAAATTCCAATCTAATAATTCCATCTTGTATCCTTTCAGATTTTATAATCTTAATGATACCTATGTCTCCTGTGTTCCTTACGTGTGTTCCCCCACAAGCCTCAATATCCCAATTGTTAATATTTACAATCCTAACAGAATTAGAAGGCACAACTCCGCCTTGGTAAATTCTAAACGTGTAGTACTGTTCTGCGTTACCTCGACTATATGTATTAATGACAACTGGCAAGTTTTGTCGAACTATATAGTTCGCTTTTCTTTCTATTTCCCATATTTCTTCTTTGTTCAAGGCAGAATGATGCGTAATATCAAGCCTACCATAGCCTTCCTCTTTAAATGCAGAATTTTGCCAAACCCATGATCCAAGAGTACTTCTGGCGGAGGAATTCAGAATATGAGTTGCTGTATGATGCTTCGTAATCGATTCCCGTCTTCTGTCATTAACTATTCCATCAATGGTTTGTCCCTCGACAAAATCGGATTTAGTTTGTAATTTGTGGATGATGACACCACCTTGTTTTATCGTTTCAATCACATTTATTCTGCCCAGAACGCCCGTATCAGGTTCCTGTCCTCCACCGCGAGGATAAAATGCGGTTTGATCCAATATAACATCCCTGTCATCGATAATTTTAATAATTTTTGCGCGAAACTCACGCATTGACATATCTTCATAATAAAGGGCCCTAGTAGGAACAATTCCTGATAAACTGTAAGTTTTCTTATGTGTCTGGGCTATATTCTGTTCCGTATGCAGATCTGCAAGCCGAGTGTAAAATGTGGATGGAATCTTGTCAATAGCCCCAACTCTTTCAAGAAAATCCGGTGTGATGCCATCTGACTCGTACATCCTAATCAGATCGTCTACTGACAACTGCTTATTTACATTCTTGATAGAAGTAGCAATAGCTTGCATCCTCTCGTTAGATCCCACATATCTATCAGATTCGATTTGCAAAATTGTTCTTACGTCATCTTTATGTTCCTCAAGCTCAGGATACATCTGTTTTAAATAATCAATATGTAAATCCATAATATCTTCAAGCTTAATATTCCATCCCATTTTCTCCAATATTGAAATTGCTCTTCTTAGAATTACTCGTAAATTATACCCGCCACCAACATTTGATGGTAGAGCTCCATCCGATATTGCAAACAGCAAGGTACGTGTATGGTCTGCAATCGTGTATATTGCCTCAAATGGAGAAATGATTCTAGAAAGTTCATCTCTCGAAATACTGAAAGATTTCGCGATAAATGTCTTCAATGTATTAACATCATTAATTTGCTCACCGAGTCTACCGGACATAGCAGTAAAATATCTTGACAGCATTTCTGGATCTTTGCTAATCCCAAATCTATTGACCAATCCTTGTACGACCGGCCCAAATGCACAATCATAACTCGTAGGTGTTCCCATTGTTATCCACGAAAGACGTTCGAGGCCTGCTCCCATATCGATTATTTTGTTATCCATCACATGATAGCTATTCTCATTGCCTTCGAATTCTGTAAAAACAGCATTGCCAAGTTCGAGACCATTTACATAATATTCTAGTGAATACCCAAATGCGCCAGCACCTAGCCATACATCTTCTACAAAAACGATCTCATGAGAAAGAATTCCGAGTCTATTAGTTAACATTTCGTAATCTAACTCGATACATCGATCCTTCCAATATCCGTCATCGGCATCCGCATTACATGTCTGTCCGATCATACAAAAGCCGGTATAGTGCCTACCGGTGAGACCCACGTTTTCGATGTCGTTGAACCGTAAACTCATTTGAGGTACTAGGAGTGGATTAGCTGGTAGTTCGAAAACTACCTTATTCTCCATGATTCTTTGAAAGTCGACGATAGACGCAATCGTGAAATACAAATCATCGCGCCATCTACATACTACAGGATATCTCCTTATTATCGAATGATTATTAGACTTGAAAAAGACTTCAATTTCTTTCCAAGTGTTAACATAATCTAGTCTCCTAGTTGTAGGAGGCTTACCTATGAAACTGTAGTATTCATGATCCGGGCAGAATTCACGCTCTATTAGTGACCAGAAAAATTTAGTACACTTGCTGCATTTCTGGCGCTTGAATCCCTTTTCCTCAAATAGATTAACCTTGTAATATCTTTCGTAATCAGAACCAAACAAAGTGGCAAGTTCCTTTTTTCCCAATACTTGGCATCCGAATCAGAGACAATATTAATGCTTTTACCAATTAATAAGGCCCCAGAATAGATTTCATACGATCATGCTTTGATCCTCAAATGTACTTTTCTATATATCGTTATTAGAACCCATTCCAAAAAATAGATAGAGTATAGCTTGTGAGGGTTTTGTTCATAAATGTAGCTTATAAAGTCAAGTATTTTCCAACTGTCAAAAGAATCCCTGAGGCGTTATGGAATGAGGCCAGGTTGTTGATACTCCCATTAGAAAATCAAATAATTTCATTGGACGTCCAGCAGCAGTAGTATCATTTAGGAAGGTATTCGATGGCATTGTATATGTTTTGGTATGCCTTAAGAACTGGATGTTAATGCCAATGGAAGACAGATGTTATCAAAGGAGTATGATTCATGTTCAACATGTCATAAAAGATTTCAGCAATGGTCAATATAAGTTATTTGAGAGATTATGGACTAGACTTGCTAAAAAAAGTGTATGATGCTAAAGTAAGAATTCACTAGAGAGGCAATCACGTGATAATAGTATATCGATAAAGGCGTCTCTAGGTAGAAATGACGGATTGGACCTAATCCTACAGACAGAGGTAAGTTAGTTAGGAACAAAACGTCATCATGTATTAATAACTGATGGATAAGGTATTTCCACTATCTATTGTTGTTGTTGTTATAACTGCGGCTAATACGCATGATGATATGAAAGGCTGCTATAAACACGCTGGATAATGATACTGTAGTTAAAAGATCGTCTAGGATATATAAAGAAAAACAGAATTTTTATCTATCTTGCTAAAGGATATGTTTCAAGAGATCGAGGTCCAAGAACCAATAAAGGATATCTATCACATATTTGACATAGAGGAGAACAATCAGTTACAAAGATTAATGCTGGTAATAATAGTTGTCATCCTGCTAGAAGAAGATTGGTTGTAGAAAGGAACCAACTCTTGACATAACAGGTTCAGAAAACTTTTAGTTAGATATGAGAAGTTAGAAAGCCATTTTGCGTCGGTAGGAGTATGTTTAGATTGTTGCATAGGAGGATAATTTTTGGTTATGCTCTTGGTCAGATCGAATTCAGATATACTTGGCGCATCTAAATCCTGAGAATGGTAATCTTTCATGTGGTTTAAAATAATTTCTATAGCTGTTCCTAATTTGACTAGCCGAGGTGGCAAATGATCCACCTCGAAGTACTTTCTGATTTATGGACCATTTATCGGTATATTCACTGAATTTTGATCGAAATCCCGGATAAAGTGTGTACTCCGAAGATGTCCATTCCCATACATCGCCTATCATCTGATGACAGCCATAGCAGCTGATGCCTTCAGGATACGAGCCAACATTTGAAGGAGTCCAAACATAGGATTCCAAGAGGTTTGCGTGAACACCTGGATCAGGTCTATTATCACCCCAGGGATACACTGTCTTCTTTTGTAGGTCCTCGTTCCAACATGCAGCTTTCTCCCACTCGGCTTCAGTTGGAAGCCTCTTGCCGGCCCATGTGGCATAGGCATCTGCCTCATAATAACTCACATTCACTACAGGTTCATTTGGCTCAATCTCATGCACGCCACGAAAATCCTTCTTAATCCACTTGTTATCTATGTTTATACCATGACTTTCATTATGTTCCCAATACAGAGGAGCCTCCCAGCCATACTCCTGTACTTTATCCCATCCATCGGCAAGCCAGTATTTATAATTATGATATCCGTCATCGTTTATAAATTTGATATAGTCCATGTTAGTAACAGGAAATACGTCTATTTTATACTGCTGAAGATATGTTTTATTTTCAGGAAGCTCGTTATCATAACAAAATCCCTTTCCGTGGAAGCCCAATTCAAATATTCCTTCGCCTATAGTTACCATATCTGAGGCTCCGCTGACACCATCTTTAGTCTTGGCATTTTTATTTTCGTGTATAGATTGAGAAAGTGATTTTTGTTGCTTAGATGGCTTGGATTTTAGGTTCATTGGCTTATAATTATCTTGAGCGTCTTTAAAGCGTTGGAAATAATGTTGAAAATCATAGATCATTAGTTCCTGATGTTGCATTTCATGCTGATTTCCCAGTTGTATATTATACTTTAAATCCTCTAGCATCTCTTTTTCAATGCCTTGGCCTAATTGTTTTTGTTCCTCTTCTCTAAGAAATGAGATAATGCTTTCATCTATTAAAGACCTATAATGCAGCGTCTGTTCAACAGTTGGTCTGGGGAACTTGCCGCGCTCGACTTTCGGGAGAATATTTCCAAATCTTTGATAATAAGAGTTCAAGTATTCTAGGTTAATTGGGTGATCAGATGTTTGGGTCAGCGTTCTACCATACCTTTCCAATATTTTGTGAAAAAACCAGCTAACATGGGCTAAATGCCAATTTGGCGGACTGCCAAAAGTATGAGACTGTATAACCGCATCCTCGATCTTTAATGGTTTGAAGATGTCTAAGGTTCTGTTTCTGACTATGATGAAATCTCTAACTAGATCATTTAAGCTAATATTCTCCATCGCATGGGTGGACTCATAGATAGCTTCATTATTTGATCCAATCTGTTTCATTACCCCAATAAATGTATTTGAAGTAAATATAATTCATTAGCTGAGGTGGACATATCTATTTAAGAGAATCCGATGAACCGTATGCACCCGTATGATGCATGTTCTGCTTGCTTTGTATACTATGAAATAATAGTTATTTTATTATAATAGTCTAGATATGATAACTAACTAGAGTTTTGATTTTCACCTCATCTCCACAGGTACAACTTACAAATGAATTTGCAGCCCATATAGAGGACACTCTAGGAAGACAAATTGGTGATAGAGTGAAAAGAACTAATCCGAAATATCTTTATGACAAGTTAGGGTCACAACTCTTTGAACAAATTTGTATGCAACCAGAATATTACCTGAATAAGGTTGAACTCGAAATATTGAATAACTATTCGGCTGAAATTGCAAATTTGTATAAAGATTTTGATAAAATCGCAATGATAGAGCTTGGTAGTGGAAGCTCTACTAAAACTCGGATCCTACTGCAGCAATTTGTGAATATGCAACAAACCAAAAAAATGTATTATTTCCCAGTCGATCTTTCAAGCACGATTTTAGAAGAAACGATCAACAAGCTTCCGAGTGAGTTCCCTAGTATAGCTATGTTAGCAATTCATTCAGATTATATTCAAGGGATCAGAATGGTTGAAGAGGTCATTTCGAAAAAAGAAGATAGCAGAATTGGACCCCTTAACAAGCTCATACTTTTTCTTGGTTCAACCATTGGAAACTTTGAACCAAAAGAAGCATCGGCATTCCTAAAACAGATACGCTCATCAATAGATAATGGGAACAACAATTGCCTCTTGATTGGCTTTGATCTCCATAAAGACTCAAAAATTTTGGAGGCCGCATATAATGACAAGAACGGAATTACAGCAAAATTTAATCTGAATTTTTTATCTAGAATAAATAGAGAGCTAGGAGGAGAATTCGACCTAAATAAATTCAGCCATTCAGCATTTTATGATATTAAGAAGAGAAGGATAGAAATGCATTTGATTTCGAAAACAGATCAAAATATTAAGATTAATAGCCTTGGAAAAAAAGTCTCACTTAGGAAAGACGAATCAATCCATACTGAAAATTCATACAAGTATTCAGTTAGTCAAATAAGAGAATTGGCCGAGAGTAGTGGTTTTAAAGTGGAAAAAAATTTCCTCGACAAGAGAAGTTGGTTTGATTTAGTTCTTTTATCAGTAAATTAAATTTGCATGCTTATCATGTTTTACTAGCCGAATAATTGGAGCCATAAGTAGTAAAGAGACTCGCCAGATCCAATTTGCTTTTTGGTGTAGTGAACGAGTAAATATTAATTGTTGACCGAATTAGAGGGACATTCTCACGTGGTCACAATATCAAAGTGATTTATTCCACCTTGTATATTTTAGCTCTTCCTTTCAATGCGTCTATGACTTAATTGAGTGACTGAGTGTCTTATTCACAATTAAAATACATAACCATAACAAAAATTTATCTGATACATTAGTCGCATCAGCAACAAACCAGAGGCCTGAAATTACCTGCAAAACATTTGCATCATAGTCCATAAATAAGGAGACAGTAAATATCTAAATTCCGAAGGTTAAGCGTTGGTAGCTACCAAACTCCATTTGTTGGAGCGTCCAACCTTCAGAAAAGAGATTCTTATAGAGTCTCTATATCTAGTTTAGAGTATGGATATAAAAAGTTTATCCAATATTTGCCTATTGAATTTTATCATAAAACATACAGCATTTTGTTAATATGCTCCCGCGTCTTGATGATATCTCTCTATCTGAATTGTTGCATGAGTTATCTTGAATTTCTTTTCCAAGACTGAATTTATCTCTTGCAAAATTAGTTGCGACTTGGCAGGGTCTATTATGACAACATGAGCAGACAGTGCATTCATGCCCGAAGTGATAGTCCATATATGTAGCTCAAATACACCAGTTACACCCCTTATTTGTAGTACGGCCTTTTTTACTTCCTCATGGGACATATTGGCCGGAACACCCTCCATAAGTATATCTACAGCCTGTTTAATGATGGACCATGCCCTTGGAATCATAAATAATGCCAGTCCAATACTTATTAGCGGATCTGCCAAGTAAAACTTTGTAGTTAGCATTATTATGCCAGCAACTAAAACGCCCCCAGAACCAAGGGTGTCACTTAGAGTCTCTAAATATACAGCCCGTACATTCAAATCTTGTATTTCTTCTGTCTCGTGATCATTATTGTAAGGATAAGAGTTATGAGTATGTGGGCGTCCATCAAAATGTGATAGTAATCGCATTCCAATGAAATTCACCGCCATCCCAACTGAGGCAACTATTATGAGAGGAAACCCCGGAACTTCTGGCGGTTCAAAAATGCGTTTAAAACCTTCATAGAGAATATATATCGAAAGTAAAACCAGAATTAGACTGTTTAAGAGGGATGCGAGAATTTCCATTCTGTAAAAACCGAATGTCCTTTGTGGTGTTGCCGATTTTTGGGTGTAGCTAATAGCATACATGGCGAGGGCAATTCCTCCGACGTCAACTAGCACGTGTCCAGCTTCAGAAAATAATGCCAAGCTTCCAGTGACTAGGATTGTAAAAGAAGCAGCTACTAAATACGCCGAATTAAGAAAAAGCACGATTCTAAGTCTTGCTATTCTTGTTAGCTGATCTAGCTTCAAGGGACTATTCATTTCTATAATTAGATTAGATTAGATTAGATTCTACCTAGGTTCTAAATTCGAACATTTTTGTAATTGGACTTAAACTTTGCTATCCTTTTTCTCATCATCGTTGAGTCGTGATTAGTTATCACATTTTTCTTTATATTGTTCAATAATGTGTATTTATCATGTGATTCGTATTTATCCATATATTAATAGATAGACATAAAAATATATTTGGAAGTATCTTTAGGTTCTTCATCGCTTTTTATACTGAAAGTCCACCATGGGATCACGAATAGCACAAAATAAGATAAGAATTGAATATCCAATCAGGATTTTCGTGTGATAACAAACATAGTAGAAACTCATTTAAAGCTATTGTTATGGGAGCAGTGGTCCATCGATTAACAGTTCAGCTTACGGCTGAACTGTTTGTCCAAGGTTGAGTTTTACATTCAGGGGATTGGAGAAATTTGCACTCTTTGACGAATCTGTAAACATCACCGAGGCAGTAATATTCTTTATTCTACTGTCCGTCAGAGTAGTTGCAAGCTGTGCTTTGCCGCCGGTGGCGTTAATTTTCAGGCCCCCAGGAAATGAAGTAGTCTTCAACAAAGTTCCATTAAGTGCAAAGACCTTCATCATAGCATTTTGCGCCATGTTTATTGTGCTAGCTGACGGCATCACAGAATAAAGTACAATTACCTTCACCTGGTGTGACTTGCTATTGTTGGTCAGCGGCGCGAAATGTGCATAATTCAAT
>JBQCDO010000290.1:0-2585 GCA_051961195.1 Nitrososphaeraceae archaeon
CATGTCTATGCAGTTGAATTAGATAGTAGTCAAAGCATGACATCTTAGTTTAGTGGATCAAGTAGTTAGATGAACTACCATTTTCTATTACCAATAATCAGTCCACAATTCTTCTAAATGGGTCGAAAATCGAAATTACAAATAGATTTTAATTTAAATTTGAAACTTCACTCCTTAAGCCATCTTTTAGTTTAAGTATATGATGTTACATATCTGGTATGCGAGAAACGTAATTGAAGATACTTAAATAGAAGTCACATTAATCCAAAATTAATGCAAAAGGCAAGCATAAAATTTCCTCCAGGACCTACATCTCATATCCCTGGAAAGATAGTACGCAGTCTTCTTAAAGATCCCATTAGTACGCTTTCAAAGATCGCCAATGAATTCGGGGATCTATCTCATTTCAAAATGGGTCGCTTACATGTATACCTTATCAACAATCCTGACTATATCGAAAAAATTTTAATTAACGATCAGAGTAATTTCAGCAAGGGTCCACGTCTCCAAATGGCGAAGCGACTGCTTGGTGAAGGTCTAGTTACTAGTGAAGGTGAATTCCACAAGAGTCAAAGAAAACTAATTCAGCCATTATTCCTTCCAAAAAAAATAGCTTCATATGGTCCCATAATGACAGATCGCGCTCTTCATATGATACAGGAATGGAAAAACGGATCAATAGTAAATATTCATTCTGAACTGATGAAGGTTACATTATCCATAATTTGTAAATCGGTTATGGATTATGAAATGGAATCTAAACAGGCGAAGGATTTTGGCAATGCATTCGAGATTACTAAAAAGTATGGAAGTAGACTACAGTATCCTCTTGGTCAAATATTGGATCGTGTTCCCATCTTACCGAAAGTTGCACAAGCAAAACGCGCAGGAAAGAGGCTTAATACTATAGTTTATGATCTAATATCTAAAAGAAGAGAAAAGATTGAAAATGATAAATCCTTTTCAGGAGTGGATTTGCTCTCAAAGCTCATAAGAGTACAGGCTGACGATGGTAGTACGATGACTGACAAGCAGTTACGTGACGAAATAATAACTATACTGATTGCCGGTCACGAAACTACGTCAAATGCTCTAACTTGGACGTACTATCTGCTTTCACAAAATCCTAAGATTGAACGCAGGGTTTTTGAGGAAATAGATACAGTGACTGGAGGGAATAACAAAGATTCCAAACTGCCATCAATTGCTGATCTGCCTAAACTGAATTATGTGGAAAAAGTGTTTAGAGAGGCTATGAGGTTATATCCTCCAGTCTGGACGATGGGAAGGTTCGTTCAAAATGATTACATCTTAGGAGAATATACCCTTCCAAAAGACGCATCACTTATGTTCAGTCAGTTCGTGATGCACCACAACTCCAAGTACTATGATAATCCAGAAACATTCGATCCGGATAGATGGACTGAAGAGTTTAAGATGCACCTGCCCAGGTTCAGCTATTTTCCATTTGGGGGAGGAATTAGAGGATGCGTTGGAGAGTCCTTTGCATGGCAGGAAGGAATTCTCTTGATAGCTACAATATCAAGTTATTGGAGCATGCGGCTTGCTCCTAATCAACGCATTAAACTTCAGCCAGGTATAACACTTAATCCAAAGAATGGGATCAAAATTAAGCTCAAGTATAGACGAAAATAATCGTAAATATTAATTGCTGAAGGAAGTGAAAAGAAGCAGTAGCTAAATAAATAAATCGTCAACGTAGAAATAAAACTGTATAAAACCTAATGTCTCCCAATCAACTACCCACCCGAGCCATTAACTAAGCCTTCGAATATTTAGGAATGGTAGCAAGGGCACAGGACTTAAGCTAGACGTGATTTGGGAGATTGTGAGCGGAAAATAAGTAAGCGAAACCGGACCCAGACCATATATCACAGCCAATCCATTTGGGACTATAGGCAGGGCAGAAGGAAAACAAAGTAGATCTTACCTATGTTTTGTTTTACTTTCAGATAAATTTATTTTAATCTCTTGTCCTGTACTGGGTTTTAGAGTCATCTGACCGTTATTATTACTATTATCTCTATTTCTTCGTAGTTCTTCGTCCAATATCATTGCATATATTTGCTGCATGGCTTCTACCTCTGCTAGATTGTCTTCCACGATTCGTGTGTTGAACTTTTCCGGGTTTATCGACTTTTGCTTCTTCTGAATTGCTTTGTATATCATATCCTTAACCTCCTTAACCGTTAAGTCTGTTCCTTTTCGCTTTTCTTAGGCAATCATGACATACTAAACGTATTGATTTCTATAGTTTGGAGAACTTTGAGCAGAGGGAGTGACTGGTCCCTTTTATTGTTAATTGTACGGTGTGAGATAAGGTGATACTAATGGATGGATGGATTTGCACAATTATCATATACTTATTAGAAATGTATACTATAACAAGATATGGCTCAAGTTGCAAAAATAATTGAAATTGTTGGTAGCTCGGATAAAGGATGGACAGAAGCAGCTCAAGCTGCAGTTGATGAAGCAAAAAAGACATTGCATGGAATACATGGTATTGAAATTAAAGATATGACTGCAAAGGTAGATCCAAATTCTGGAAAGATTGTGGAATA
>JBQCDO010000291.1:0-2225 GCA_051961195.1 Nitrososphaeraceae archaeon
ATCTTTCTAACATGAATAATACAGAGTACATATCACTTGTATCTATGATGGAAAAATTACAGATAAAGGATGAAAATAGCAGTAGTTCATACGGGCTATACAATCTGTCACCTATCAATAGCAGGACTCCCAGACTCGGAATTAGTACTTTTGATTTAACTCCCAGCTTAGCTGAAGACATGGGGTTGCCAATGAAGAGCAAAGGAGCTGCAGTACAATCAGTTATTCCAGCAAGTCCTGCCTACAATGCTGGCCTCAAAGGTACAATTTTAGATGTAGATAAAAGTGGATATTTAATAAGAAGAGGCGATGTGATTATATCTGTAGACGGTCACAAGGTCAATGGGGCTGTAGACATAGTCAAACAAATGAAAAAAAAACACTTAGGCGACTTGTTAAGTCTAGTTGTTAATAGGAATGGCCAAATATTAAATATGGTAGCTAAGCTGTAAAGAATTTAATAGATATAATGATAAACGTAGTGGAAAGCTGGCGATCCTGGAATAAATTTTATCTCGTCCGTATCCATCAACTTCTCTAGCACTCGAACAGTGCCAGCCAATCATATCCTTGGGTTTCTGAATTTAATCGTTCCTGGGTAGCAAAAGTGAGCCAATTAATCGAACGAAACGATATGAATGTAGTTTTAGTGTTGCTCTTAATAACCATAGTACTACTACCTTTAGGATCGTTTTTATCCTTCAATATAAGTACTCAATATGTCCATTCGATTATCTCGGTTTACGCTCAGAACTATACTTCTGACAAGAGCAACATAACGACAGGCATTAACACTCCGGAGAAAGGTTTACCGCCTGTCAGCCTTCACGCATTACCAAAATCACAGCAATCTCAAATACTACACAAGAAACCGGTACCGTTACCCTCGGTGTTGCATTCACAAACATACAAAAAAGGATTAAGGATTGCACTCATAGTACCAGTTTTTACAGGAGCCGCATACAATCATGCCTTTTACATTTTCTATAAGCATTATGCAAAGGTACGAGCTGGGGAAAACGTGACAGACCATCTCTTTCTTTTATCTAGCTTGCTTACGAAACCTAAATTACCTAAAATACCAAATTATGCAGCGATCTCGGCATCTGCACATGCTATGCGTTATTTGGACAGGCATCTTTCATTATTGATGCCAAAAAATAGTGTTAGCGTTCTTACAGATATTGATATAGACAGGGGAACTATCTTTATGAATAATAATAATAATAATAATAATAATAATAATACTAACAGGTACGATATTCTAATCCTCATCCTTGGTCATCAAGAGTATGTCACACAACAAGAATACTCTAACCTGAAGAAATTTGTAGCCAATGGGGGCACGATGATACTTCTAGACGGCAATGTGCTCTACGCTCAAGTAGGTTATGATAAAAATACCCAAACCATAACTCTGATTAAGGGTCATGGATGGGCTTTCAATGGTAAATCGGCTTGGAAAAGTGTCGGCGAGCGGTGGAGAAATGAAACTTCACAATGGTTAGGTAGTAATTCTTTCTGTACTGGGTGCGAGATAACATTCGCGAATAACCCCTTTAATTACTATCATCGTGAGGAACAGTATATTACTAATGCTAATGACACGATATTCTTAAATTATAATGCATCAGTCCTAAGTCCCAATCCAAAAATAGTGAAAAATGCTACTTCTGCGCATGCAAATATGATTGCGACATATGAGCTGAGTTATAAAAAAGGAAAAGTGATAGGGTTGGGAATATACTCGGATGTTGTTATAAACAATCGTTACTTTCTTGTGTTCTTGGATCACTTGCTACAGGCAGGTCAACCCAGTAAGTAGTTCTGCATCCGGGCTCTGCAGAAGAAATCATGACTTACGATTATAAATTGGCCTGGAGAAGTTGAGTAGAGCCTCATCTTGAAATCCCCTCAACCTATTTTCTGTTTCAGGCTTTCCAAATTCTCCGATTCCTAGATGCCCCTATCTTGGTCATGAGGCTCTAATTCCGTCAATAGGAAAATCAATAATTCTTCCTCGTCTGTGTATCTCGCATAAACGTGACCAGAATAACCCATCCCTCATTATTGATTAGATGTGGTCAAGCGACTTAAAGCCATTGCTATATTCTCATTGAAGCCTTTCATTACAAGTCTCACAATATATTTTCGCCCCAGACAACAATACTAAATGGGTAACTTTGTCCAACAATTTCTCCGGTAGGGTCATACCATCTTTGACC
>JBQCDO010000292.1:0-11202 GCA_051961195.1 Nitrososphaeraceae archaeon
TCAGATACAAACCCAAATGGAGTATTAACTAGAGAGCAAAGAGACAAGCTTGTTTTAGACTTGTATTTCAAGGAGAACAAGACATACAGCGAAATAGCCAAAATAGCAAGAATATCTCCTCGTGACATAAAACCTATTAGAGATAAAGCATCTCAAGAAAAAGAAAGACAAGCGCACAAATCATTGGCTGTACAAGCTTACGAGTTATTCTCTAAAGGCAAGACACTATTAGAGGTTACCATTGACTTAAACTTGGGACAGGCCCAGGCGACTGGATATTATGGAGAATATTTAAAGTTAGTTGGTCTTGACAATATTACCAAGATATATATGGAATTCCAAGGCGATACCTCCTATTTCGTAGAACTGTGCAAAGAAGCTAAGGCAGCAAAAATGGGCGTATCGCAGGTAGTTAACTTATTGAGAATCGCTAATAATTATTTACCATCAGTTGAGCATAGATACGGTGAACTACAAGAAGAAAATAATTTCTTGGACTCTATCCTTCCAATTAAACGTAAAGAGATTCAGGATCTAAGCAACTATACAACGCATATGTCCAAAAGACTGGACACCTTTAAATCAGAATGTGAAAAAGAGAGTGCAGTATTCCATGATTTAATATACCAATCAGCAAAACTGCATACATTTGTAAATAACTTTAAGAATAATGACCCTACATATATCAAACTCATAAAAACTATCCGAGATGAGATACTTAGGATTTTGTCAGAAAAGAAAGCATTACTAAGTCTGGCTGTATTATCTATAGCTGAATCAATCAGAAATAATTCAGATAAATACATGTCTTTAGTCACTAATCCTAACGACAACTTTTACCCGTCACCATCAATGGCTACAACAATATATGATCCTCGCCCTGCATGTTCGCATGATATGTATCAGCCGTTGCATGTAGAAGAACAACAGCACTTCTATCTACTACAGAATAACCGTGCTAATATGCTCATAGACGAAGCGCATAAACTTTACTCATTCCTTACTGAGCGATTCTTGTGTGATATAGTCAACGAAAATGTGTCCAAACAGTCTATACCAGCAGAAGATTTATCCGCAGCTGTGTCATCGTCAGAACAAGGACGAGGAGCTGATGACGATAAACAAAATCATGTATAATAATCAAAAAGAACAAGAAGCATCAGATGATGAATATCTAATGGACCATCGATATGAAAAAGACAAAATTAACTGACGATATTTTAAAGTCATAAAGAACCTCTGGAATTGATCTATAGTATGTAATCAAATGCAACAAATACAATCTGCTTGGTAATGGATTTCACATCTTTGAGTACTAAAACATATGGATGACCACCATCATGCTTCATTTAAAGAAACAGGCTCATACCTTGAAATGTTAGAACCCTTAAGAGAGTCTGTTGTTGATAAAATAATAAATCCCCGGCACACTAGTTACCGTATATATCGGTATAAGTGAATTTTCCCATTGCTGGATATTGGGCACAATATAGAGTCAAATTTGATTCAAACGCCTGGAATTATCGTACATACCTTCTACCGTAGCACAAAGGTGATATACTCATATATTTTACTGTGAACTTCTACTGCTTTCCGTATTTATTTTACCTATATAAGTTGACCATAACAGCGGAGAGGAGGATGATGAATAATAATAATAATAATACTGTCCTGCTACCCATATGGTATTTGGTTCAGATGGATCCATCACTGCTGAAAAGTAATCTCCATACCTCGTAGATAATGAATTTGCAGTTCCATCTTTTAGAAATTGAAAATACTTTGAATTGAAAATAATATTATTTTTGATTGAGTTGGAGCTAACTAACAGGCTTGGATAAGTATTAGAAGAAGAATATCCAAAGATAATTCCCATATTATCTCCAGATTTATCTATTGATAAAGCTGGATAATATAGTGAAGCGCCTAGATTACCAAGATTAAAGTCTAGTAATACTTTAGAAGTGTTTGTATCAAATTCTATTATACGAATACAGGATCTACTTTGAGTATCACCATTAATAAAACATCCAACATTTAATGCAAACAAAAGCTTTCCTTTATGCCATATTGGACTTTGCATCCTTGCGTCTCCAGTATGCACAAAGTATTCTGGATGTTTTTCTTTCACAGTAGCGAGCGTTTCTTGCCGTATATTTTGTTGTTGTCCCCTTTTATCATTATTATTGTTGTTGCTGCTTATTGTAGAAGATATTATTGGTTGAATACCATCAGGGGATATACTTGTAATATGAATATTGCCAGAAATCGGTTTATTAATATGCAAATTAGATAACTTACCATCAATAGTCACAATCTGCACCATATCATGATTAAAATCATCGGTTGTGACTAAAAATAAGGCTGTTGTAGGCGATAAAATTAAGGCAGGACGCAATGAAAAGTATTTTGTATTAGGAACCGATTGCATTGATTTAATATGTGCTATTTCATCTTCAGCGAGTAAATCAAGTTTATCTGCAACAACGAATTGAACTCCTCTGAATTTTGGTGACGATGTTAAATTATCATTATTGTTTGACCAATCACAATTGTTACTCCATGTGTTAACACCAATTACTAGCTTGTCGTCGCTTACTGCAATAAAGGGTTGATCTGAACAATTATTTGGCAAATTTTCAAACGGAAAATTATATGTTCTCCAAACTCCTGTTGGATCATTAGTTTTAGATACTGCAATGCGTATACTATGTGTGGTGACATCTGAAATTGATGCAAACCATCTTCTATTGTCAATATTATTAATCCCATTAATGTGGCTGTTTGATGCAGTGTAATTGGTAGTACTGTCAAACAACAGAACAGGATCAGTAATACTATGACTATCAGATGATTCTCTTGATGGAAGACTAAACAGAAATTCTAATCCGAATTTCTTTATTAGGCTACCTGTTTTCGTATAAATTGCTGCTTCAGAATTTACAGTTTCCATTACATATTTTGAACCAACAGCCAATTGTATGTCTGGAGGAATGCAACAAACTTGTGATAATCCTTGAAAATGTGTCTTAATGATGGCAGAAGAATTATTATTGCCAGAATTAGGTACTAGTGATGGCAGATCAGGATGTTGAATCTCAATAACCCTACTAGTGGATGTATTAACCGGTCTTAGTAATTCGGCTTGCTTCTTTGCATTAATATATGATGTGTAATTTCTGGTAAGGTAATGTTCCTCCGGATCTATAATTTCACCAGGTTTTGATGATGGAAGATTCGATAAGTTACCTACATTAACTTCACCAGTGAAAGATACATTGTTAGTAATATTATATAATGTTAATAAATTGTTATCATGATTAGACGAACCAACGACCGAATTAGAACTGTGTAGGTTGTCACTACTGTGACTCTTAACATTAAATGGATACGCTAGAACAGCTGTAAACCAAAAATTAGCAAATAGCATTGCAGACAAAATTACTAGTGCTATGAGAATTCCTTGCGAGTTAAGTAGCATATTATGTGACAATATTTCATATTTGCTTACATCATATACCATTTTATGCCTTAATATGGCTTACATATTCTTATTTAAGTATCGTTGGTAATTACGTTCCACATATACGATCTCTTTTATCATTTCTGAATTTAAAGTCACGAGGAAACCTCAATTCTATTCTCAATAGATTATGGGCTACCTAGCTGCTTTACTATAGTAGTAGAACTTACGCCGAAATATGATAATGTTATCTTTTACGCTGCATATCTGGGCCAGACAAGTTAGAAAGCAGAAATAAGAATTCAAATTGACAATTCATTGTGCGATAATTTATCATCTAATGGTAGTTGCAGAATTGGCGGGACAAAGACATTATAATTTAGCTATACATAACAACTACTCTGCTCATAGTATTGTAATTGATGTTTAAAGAAAAGATTTCAATTCTATATCTTTACTTTCGGGTAGATTGAGATACGAGACGACAATATCAAGATCTTATTAACTGGAATCAAGCCATTTTTTCAGGGCCACCTAATATTTATACATTGTATGTAGTTTTTCTTTTCCTATCAATGATAAGCAATTTCTAAAGATTTACCCGGAGCCGAGCAAACACTTCCTTGCAGTTATTATTTTGCTGTTATTGTTGTTCTTCTTCCACCAACTATCGTTACGTCTGTTTCTAAAGTGACGAGACAGTAACAAAATCACAGGAAAATAATTATTTATTTATTTGACTCTGATTATCACATTTGGATCTAACGGTTATAGATATTATGGAACAGAATTAGACAAAAACAGCATCAATAAAGTGAAAGTATCACATTTAGACTAGACAGCATTATTTTAAATAAAATACATCATGAAACAGAGCAAAGAAGATAGTTTTATAACAAACCGATGACCAGACCAAGTAATGGTTGGGAAAAATAAATCCACATTTCATGCTTCACATCATATAACTGCAATAACGTTTCTCATGATCGGTATAATTGCGACTGGCATATTGTTTGTTTGTACAATAGCATCATACAAAAATCATACCGCAATGGCACAACAGCAACAACAGCCCACTGGTAATTCTTTTCAGATGAATAATATGACATTTTCCCATCATACAGCTTCTGTTAATGGTATTCAATTGCACTATGTTATTGGAGGTCATGGCGATCCTGTAGTTTTATTGCATGGATGGCCAGAAACATGGTATGCATGGCATAAAGTAATGCCAGCCTTAGCGAAGAACTATACCGTTATTGCGCCTGATCTTCGAGGCCTAGGAGACTCTTCAAAACCACTGACTGGTTATGATGGTAAAACCGTAGCTGAAGATATACATCAACTAGTTGGTAAATTAGGATTTAAAACAATTTTCCTAGTGGGTCACGATTGGGGAACACAGGTAGCCTATTCTTACGCAGCTGCACATCCTACTGAAGTAAAGAGGCTAACAGTAATGGAATTAACGATTCCCGGTTTCGCACCTCCCGGAAGACCGCCACTATGGTGGGGCGTATTCCATCAAACACCAGATGTACCAGAAGCCCTTGTACAAGGAAAAGAGATGATATATTTGCCATGGTTCTATCATAATCTTGCGTATAATCCAGCTGCAATAACTCAGGCAGATATCAATGAATATGTCAGCCATTATTCTGCTCCAGGCGGAATGCGTGCAGGATTTGAGTATTACCGGGCTTTTTCACAGGATGCAATTCAAAATATGAATTATTCAAAGACCAAGCTCACAATGCCGGTACTGGCATTAGGAGGAGGATACATTCCAACATTTGGGGGTAATATTACTATGCCTACTATTGTGTATGGGATGAAAATATTAGCTCAAAATGTCCAAGGTGTCAAAGTTCCAAATTCAGGACATTTTATCCCAGAAGAGAGACCAGACCTGGTAATAAAAATGCTTGATAATTTCTTTGGGCGTAATACTACTAGTATTGGTAAATGAGTACCACCCAACAACTCTTCTGTATTTTCGATATACCTCAGTTCAAGGAGTTGCGGTACTCTAATCTATACAATCAAACCTGTGTCAAATACGCTAATTTAAAAGATAAATATAAAACATGACAAGACTTCTAGTATTATCTATCTAACCTCTAGTATATCCATAGAAATAGTGGGCCTACTATTAATTAATTAGACCTCTTAAAATGTAAGTGTAATCTTCTTGGTTTGTGTATGTATATCGTCTGCCGGTATTTGATGATATTTAGAACTATCGGATGATATTTTGCGTTATTATATTTTGTAATTCTGAATATAGTACATTTTTTATTGCTTGTTATACAGTATAGCGTCTATAAATAATATATCTAAATTCGGAATTTTGAATTGAAAGTAGTTTGTGCTATTTTTATAACTTCTTCCGGTTGTGTCTATTTCCTTGGCCGCTTAAGATCTTGGAAAGTCATTTATAATTTCTCTCTTATTGAAATTCTGAAACGCAGAATTGAACCATTTTGTCTGGTTCTATCTGTTGCCATATTTCATTTATCGTTCCCTTTAGGAAATAATTTCTTATAACTTGTAAACCATCCTAGCCATTCATTATCATCAAGCACATTTCTTTGACGCATCTCATGTACTCGATAAAATATCATAGGATGAAAAATGAGAATGCTAACTTTCGTGACGACCTTCCTTGCTTGATTATCTATCACTTTTCCTAGGGATGATCTATCTTGCAGTTCGCTGGGATTTTCCCGATGCCACATGCAGTCATAAAAACTGGCGAACAGGCGAAATTATTCCACGCTATTCTCTTGACACCGTATATTTGCTATCGTGTTTCTTTAGAAAGATAAAGCTCTGCATGTTCTAATGCTCTTGATTCAAGTTCAGTTAAAGGTGTGCCGGTCATTTCCTTAAATTGTAGTGCGTTAACAACAGCTTTTCCTCCATAATGATTGTTAAAATATACTCTAAGAACTTTCGTTTGACTCTTTATTTGGTTCACTTTTTCAATCCAAGGTTGTAACTCTTGTCTAGAATATAAATAATTATACCAATAATGACTTTTAGTATTTCTTCCATGAAACCTAATAAAAGAGTGATCTTTTGTAGTAACTACAACATCTGACAGGAATTGCAAATTTTCTTTTGCTGGTGAGTCTGTGATTACTGCAGCAATATTATAATGCTTTAACATTTCCCAAGGTCCTTCTGTCTTCCACGACGGATGTCTGAATTCAATTGCATAATCATAATTACTACTATTGGTGTTAGGTAACCTATCAAGAAAACGTTCTATATTTCTAAAATCATTGACAGTAAAGCTTGGTGGTAATTGAATCAATATTGCTCCTAACTTATTAACTGATTCTAATGGTGATATCTTATCAATAAAATCTTCAAAGTCTACCATAGCACCCTTTTCTATGTCTAATCTTTTCTCATGTGTGATCGTTTCTGGCACTTTAATAGAAAACTGAAATCTCTCAGGAGTAGCTTTGGCCATTCCAATGAAAGTACCTTTAGTCATTTTGGAATAGAATCTGTTATAAAATGTAGAATCCATTTCTGCGGTATCGAAGAATTGAGAGTAGTAACGTAGTCTTTTTGTAGATTTATCCGGATAGAAAATCTCGGTCCATCCTCCACCATTATCTGGAGTATCTGGATAGTTCCAACCAGAACAACCCAAAAGAAGATTTCCTCGCATGTCTTATGTATGCAAAATAATATTGTTGTATGTTAGTTATATCATTTATTGACTTATTGATAGGAATTTCTTTTTTGCTGCTTTCATATATAATTATCCTCAGCCGGCAATAATGATGAAATAAATCGACATCGAAGTATGTTAGTTATAATTGGTTTAAATTATATAGTGATGCGTCTTTGAGAAAACCAACTTATGTGGCTTGGTGCTAGCGGGTTGCGATTAACATAATAAAAGCTTCGCAATTTTTATCCAAGATTATGTCATATTAAACTGCGTCATTATACTTGCAACACCATATTGGCTGCTCTTGATGGAGTTGTTCAGCCTGGCAAGGACCATTTATCCTCCTAATCGAGAATTTCAGATGGTTAGGCTATTATTCTCACGTGTTTGATTTTTGTTGAGATAGATTCTTCTCTCTACAGAATTCCTAATGTATTTATGGTAAAGAACTGGTGTAAATAAATAAAGAAAGACACCAGACCTGGATCTAGTTGGTTGTCTCTAAAAACAACACCATAGAACTGACGCATGTCCTGTTACAGTTATCTGATCTAGGCGAATACTAGAACCGTCGTTTATTATACCTTGTTTATGGACCGTGTTTAGGAACTTTCTATTTTTAGAGCCTTACCGTGATGTTTAATTAACTCTTGCTTTTGCTTGTCTGAGAACTTGTTAAAATCCTTTTGGTGGTATAAACAAAAGCCTTTCATGTCAACGTCAAATTCTGTTGGTAGTGATAGTTCATAATCAACAAGGTCATTATGCTTAGACTTGTGAGGATAGGCACCGATGTCACCTATGATTGAAATACCATTCTTTCCTGTTTGCTTAGCATAATTTACTAGGTTTCTTTTAAAAAGCATATCCGGTTGCGAACCAAAATATTCTTGTAGAGAATCGATAATTACAAGTCCTTTCTCTTTTTCATATTTTGATACATCTATACCATTTTTTGAAAGAATTTGTCTAACAGAGTCAGTAGTTTCATAAAATGGATTTATAAGAATAGTTTCATTGTTTTCGTTAATTTGCTTTTGAATATACTTGGAATACATCTCTCTTAGCGTAGTCAAATCTGGATAAACTATTAGATAATGGGAGCAGTATTCCGCTTGAATGATCTGATTTACAGCCTCATTAACATAATGAGTCTCTAACAAATCTTGTATCACACAATCCATCAGTGAAATATTGGACATCATTGTATATAATACGCTATGAATGAATATATTACAATAACAATATTGGGCTCATTATAATAGTTAGGTATTTTACATGATTTCCTTTAATACATCATTTAGCTTGGACATAGAAAATGGCTTTTGAAGAAAACCATCTATCTTGATTGATGGCAAGATACTGTGAAACTCCTTGTCTTCTATTTCAAATGCAGTCATAAGTATTACATTTATTTTTGGGTTGATTTTCTTTACTTGTTTTACAAACTCATAGCCATTCATGTTAGGCATCCTAACATCTGATATTACAAGTTCATAATCTGATGGTTTTTTTCTAAACTCTTCTAAGGCTAACAGGGGATCTGTAAAAGAAGACACCGAAAAACCCATATTTTCAATACCCATCTTAATTAAAGATGCAATATCACAATCATCATCAACTACTAACAACAAGTCATCTATCCAATAAATCTAGAATTATTTATGATTTCCTGGCTACACTACAAAATAATTGTTTAGAAGATGGCATAACTCTCTCAAATAATCTGAATTAATGCTGCGAACATACGATCTGTTAGTAATACTTTAGTATCTTGTTGAATTCATACCGCCCTAAAACTGGGTATTCAAAATTAATGTCAGTATAGTATGGCTCATGGTTTTAATACCGCCTGCAATTTTGTGAGACCGGAGCGGAAATCGCAGTGTTGATCGGAGCTTTGTTACCTATTGCAGTAGCAATATTAGTATTCATTAAAGCACATATAAATAGTAGAAATATTCAAAAACTGTTAATACTGCACAAGATATGATTAATTCTTTTGCAGAAACCGACAAGCTGGTCTTATCACATCAAGAAGGGTTGCCCGATCTCGTAGATGCTTTATCGGCCAATCCTGATACAAAGAAAGCAACGGTCGAGTATAATATGGATATAACTAAAAAGAAGTAGATCTTGATAAAAACGAAATCTGAACTTAAGGTCTTTATGATGCGACATCTTCGATATCTACTACTGATCCGGTCGACTGTAAGCTTAAAGAGATAGATCAGAGAACAATGATAACACGCACATGAATGACTGAATTGATGATTCTCACAGGCACCTTATAATTTCAAAATTTACTAAAAGAACTCTTTAATATACTATCCACCATTATTTCTAGCTTTACAAAGTCATAGTTGGCTACTTTGAGTAGGGTTATTCATCTTGGCAAGGACTAACTTCATGGACTTGCTGAGAAAGTTCCTCTTTGTGGAAATAAATTACACATGGGTAGAGCCATCTTAGATGAGACTAGCCTCCTCTATTTTTTCTTGTAGGAATACACGAGAACAATAGCCTAACCTTTTTCTTTTAATAAGATGTATTATATCGGTAATGACGTTATGTGCGGAGATTGTGTTGATATCTATTAGCCATAGTAATAATAGTATTAGATCATATTATTAAGATTAAAAATAATGGGCTAAAGCTCTGAAATGGTTCTAGGGTAATATAGGTAAGATAAAGGGCTCGTTTAGCATTTTTTTTATTACCGTTATTTATGGTTACAAGCCAAAGATACTGCAAAGCTATCTTGAATTTTCCTTGATGTACTTGATAGTTTTCAGTCCATGTTCCTTTACGCCATCGCTTATGCTGGATAGGCCAATAATCTCACTTATGGCGTCAATCGCCGGCTCTCCGAAAGTTGCTAGTGTATCGATTGCTCCAGTCTGAACAACCGCATCACTAGAGCTATATACTAAATGTTTTACCCTCGTGATTGCTTCTTCATTCTTGTTTGGGGTTGACAGTTCCGCCTTACCTCACATATTAATCGAGACCGGCTAACTATATTAGAGTTATAAAGATTTTATCATAAGTTATGTCAATTATTTGTGATTTACAGAATGTTATTATCATTAACTTAACCAACACAAATTTCATAATCCTTATCATTTTAGATAGATTTACTGCTAAATTTCTAAAGGTCATAACTCATGTATGATAAACGACTAAGGATATAGAAAAAGAGTTGTAGCGACATTGCTCCCTTGCCTTATCAATTCGTGATTGCAGCTTTATCTTCTGCTGCGGCTTGTTTTGATTTTGATTATCTAATGCTTGAGTTTTGGTTGTCAGAGTTATGGTTATTACTATCAATAGCAGAGCTCCTAGCCCTGCTGCTACCAATATCAGCTGGTAATATTTGGCTTTCATTGCTAGGATGAAATAAAGATGATCGTAATGGTGATGTTGAAGGATTACTATTACTGGCCACGTCATCTTTTACACATTCAACGGCATTTAACTTATAATCATTGTGACATTTATTTCTCTGTCCATCAACCATTTTATAAAGGAATTCATTGCTACTTTGCAGTGGTAATGATGAAGATGAATACAGGAAGTCTTTGTTGCTCAGTGCATAAGCAAAGTTAGTAATTGGAAATACAAATGAACTTAGAACTATTATTATTAGGATTAGCGTAATTGCAAAAATACTCATTCTAAAGCTCTTATACATTGTTCTATAGCAATAGGTTATCGTAAGTTTAATCGCGGTTCGACAGTTAGTGTAGTTGATTTCTTATCTGCTAAATAAGCATGACAATTAGCAAAGAATGATTAATGTTTGTTACATTAATCTAATAGATTGGGAATGGTCTCCACGAATGGAATGTTGTCTCATTTAATTAGCCACTTACTTTTGCCCTTTAGTTGCTAGGTATAAATCAGTGTGAACCAAATCTAAGCACTCCATGGTTTATATCATGAATATAGACACTCTGTGGAGGACTATTATACACTGACGACTAAAGAAACTAAAGAAGAAATTGCTAAAGGTCTTGCAATATTAAAGGAAGCAGATATCCAGCAA
>JBQCDO010000293.1:0-2392 GCA_051961195.1 Nitrososphaeraceae archaeon
AACCTAACCTATAGCAGAAGTTTAGTACTTGTATAGTTGAGCTGTTTTAATGATATAAAAAAAGATTTCTGTGCTCACTGGAACAATATATGGCGTCGTGTAGATAGTTATTTTTTTACCATTAAAACCATAATGGATTTAAATTTAATGACACCGCCATTCCACCTGTGAGGCTAATTCCCTCCAAGAAGTCACTTTACTTTAGTTACTGGATTCCATCTGCTGAAGTTCTGAGACGTATTTTATTTGTTATTATCTTGTGCTCTATCTTGACAAATAATACTTATTTTGTGAATCCATTAAAACATCGACAAGAAAGGGAATACTGACAAGCATGTTTTAACTCCTAGATTCAGGCCTATTATGTATGAAGATTGGCTTACTGTACCTGTTGGTACTCCTCGGACTATTATAAAATCTGAATCAATCAAGATCTATTTCAGAATTTTTAACAGTGGTATTATTTTGCAAGGACGTTGAAAAATAAGATTTTAGGGATCTAATTTAAATTGCCATAATCGGATCCGAAATGGCACAGTAGATCGATTTTCGACGATAGTTAAAGTAAATGCTAGAACAGCTAAAATTAATATTATTTTCTCATAAATAAAGAGGTAGAACAGACATCATATTATATTATTAGTGAATTTTTGACTTTTATGTACTAGCGAACATTATCTGCAAGGGGACTGGCAGCTTCGATACTGAAGGTTTGCTAATAATTAGAGTGTAAATTAACCGTCACCTATCAGTACTTTTTTTGAAAATCATTTTGAGTATGTTGATCCTTGATCTTTTGTTTCTGTGACGTTTGGCGGATCTTGTCATCATCTCAAGCTAATTATGGTCCAATCTCCGTTTACTATTTAGTGTATTAAACAATGAACACGAACCGCTTATTAGGAATATGTGTGTGAATTGCGCAATGTATAAAGAAATTAAATTTGAAAAAGCACAATTTAGGAATAATGGGGCCAATTTGCCATATGCAAGGGTGTGTTTTATCATACCTTCACATTATTTTGAGCACAAGATTAAGGATGGAAGTGCAGAACAGCGTGACAGAGCAATTTATACCCTGAAAATCACCCAGCTTATACGAGGACAACGAATGGCTCTAGCAGGATTGCGGGGCTTGGCTGCATCTGGACATCAAGAAATGCGGCGAGAAATTTATGATATGCAAAACTCGCAAACTCAGACTGAACTACCTGGTAAACTTGTACGCCAAGAAAGCGGAGATGAAACCGGCGATTTGGATGGCGACAATGTTTACAATAACACCGGCAGCGTGTACGAGTTCTATAAGAAGATATTTAATCGAAATTCCTTGGACAATCATGGTATGCCGATGGTTTCGTCGGTCCATTTTGCTAGGGACTTTGATAATGCCTTTTGGAACGGTCGTCAGATGGTATATGGCGATGGCGATGATGTTGACTTTAAGAAACATAAACTAGCAGAACTTCTTGACGTTACGGGCCATGAAATGACGCATGGGGTAACCAACCATACCTCTAACCTTGATTATGTGGGTGAATGCGGGGGCTTGAATGAGTCTATGTCAGATTGCTTTGGTATAATGATTTCACAATGGGTAAGCAATCAGACAGTTGATGCTGCTCACTGGTTAATAGGCGAAGGGTTAATGACAGATGGTAAAGCACTTCGTTCAATGAAGGATCCTGGGACAGCTAATCAGTACGACGATCAAATCAAAAACTACCGAGACTACAGACCTGACATGGATGTCCATACTTCGTCTGGCATAGCAAATTACGCGTTCTATCTTGCATGCAAGAATGTAGGCGGAAACTCATGGGAGAAGATCGGTAAAGTATGGTATATTACGAATACAGCCAGACTTCGACACAACTCGGGATTCCAAGATGCAGGTAACCACACTTGTGATGTTGCGGGGTCACTATTTGGTGAAGGAAGTCCGGAACAGAATGCAATATATAACGCTTGGCATGATGCTGGCATTGATGCCGAAAAACCTGACTTGGTCGCTAATGTAAGACCCAGGATTATAATGAGATGATTTGATGAAAGATAAGGGTTAATTCATTGCTCGGTGGTCACATAATACAATTTGAGAATTTCTTTTGAACAGAGTGGAGGGATTGCTGGTCTATCTAAAAAAATTAATTTAGACACCAGTTCTTTACCCTCCTCAGAGGTTCAGCAGGTACAATCAATGGTCGACAATTCGAATTTCTATGAATTACCTAACAAAACTGGCCAACCCGATCCAAATGCTGCCGACTATCTAAAATACAAGATTACATTGGAATCAGAGGATGGAAGAAAGCATACTGTTGAGACCACAGATGTTACAATGCCTGCGGCGTTAAGTCCTTTTGTTGGATATTTAAGAAAAAAGATCAAA
>JBQCDO010000294.1:0-3807 GCA_051961195.1 Nitrososphaeraceae archaeon
CTTCTTCGGTTTCACCCTTAACTACATAATCACAATCAAATCCAGCCTCCCGGCACGATAATGTTTTCATTCGTTATTCAGTCTCATAATACTATATAATTACGTTACTTGAATCGACAAACCCGCACATATTTGAGTAAATCTTAAGCTATGCAGACCTACTCGTAAGGTGTCGTGTTTTGTAGGATAAAATAATGTCCACTTTTTTTCAGAAAGGTACGTAGTGCTAATGCAGAACGTTAACCTTGCGCAAGCAGTTCAAGCAGAAGTTAGAAATAACAGTATGTGGGTTTCTAACTTGTGTTGTTAGTTCATTACGTAATAGTATCTAGCTGCATCCTTCGGCCAAAATAGGTAGAGTGTCTCTTTTTACGGAGTAAATATTATTTTGTTACTACTATAAAGTATAACTAAATACTGACATAGATAGAAAGTGCAAATGATAAGGCAATAGTGAAACCTTGAAGAAAATAAATTAGACCAAATTTTCTACGAATTGTGGTTATAATGTACCGAGATTATGCTATTCTAAGGAAGATGTTTTAATAGCAACGTGCACCCAATCTACTGATAACTCTCTGTATCTCTAATACTTAAGAAGAGTCAAGAATCTCATTGATCCTAACTAAGATCTCGTCATTTTCTATTGGTTTTTGTACGTAATACCTCTGGCCAGATTTAGGAAAGACTTCTCTCTTGAATGCGTCATAGTCATGTAACTCACTCAGGGCTGTCAAAAAGCATACTTTGATCTTTTCATCTATCTTCCTTAATTCCTTATAGAGCTCAAAACCATTCATTTGTGGCATTTTTATGTCTAATATCAAGAGGTTGTAAACATCAGGCTTGAAGCTTTTTATCGCCTGTTGAGGTTCGGTGTATGCATCTACTGTAAAGTTATTTCTTTCGAGTACTGTCCTTAAGGTAATTACTATATCGGGTTCGTCATCAACAACGAGAATCGATCTCTTTCTTTCAGCATTTAAATCACTCTCTGCTTCGTATGGCGGCATTATATGCGATCTTTACGTAACCAATTGTTATAGCCTTATTGCTTTGGATAGGCACATTATACATATATGACAGACATAATTTTTACGCTTAATACAAACCTAAGTCTAAGGAGATAGCCTGCTTTGCTTAAGCCATAATACAACGGTTCGACTTAATATAGCGGAGGATAGAACGTTAGTGAAGATGATATAATTTCAAAAGTTACTCCATCCAAGAATCCTGTCAGTATTACCATCTATCACAGTAATTGCGTTTGCATCTTGGCTAGTTACATAGATTAGATTATAATTTGGATTTACAGCTATATGACTTGCAAAATCAAAATCATCAGCTAGATTTGGGTCACCGATGGTAATCCTATCAATAATTTTATTTGTTGTGGCATTAATTACTGTAATAGTATTAGAGCCAACATTACTAATATATAGTTTATTTGTATGCGGATTAAAGGCATCACCATGTGGTTGACTACCTGAGGGAATGGCTGCAACGACTGTGCCGCGATCCTTAGATCCATTAATTACAGAAACGGTATCATCATCTTGATTCGCAACATAGATCATATTTGTGGCTTCGTTAATAACTATATCCGCAGGCGAATTTCCAACTCTTACTGTTTTCAAAACTTTGTCCGTGTTACCATCAATAACTGATATGGTATTATCATCAGCATTGGTCAAATACACTAAGTTAGTACGGGTATTGATAGCCGCCTCTTCTGGCGAATTTCCAACTCTTACTGTTTTCAAAACTTTGTCCGTGTTACCATCAATAACTGATATGGTATTATCATCCTCATTGGTGACAAATACCCTATTCGTATTTGGATTAACTGTTACACTGTGTGGAGAGTTGCCCGTAGGAATATCTGCTATTAGTTTATCTGTTCTACCGTCTAGAACTGAGACGGTACAAGAATTGGTATCAATAGTACCCCAATTAGTAACATATACTTTATTTGTGATGGGATTTGTGACCACAACATGTGGAAAAGTTCCGACATGGATATTGTTTGCGACTATCCTTTGGGTCTTACCGTCTATAATTGAAATGCTATCTGAGTCTTGGTTTGTCACGTAAATTCTGTCACTAATTGGGTTCACGGCAACTCCATGGGGTGACTTTCCAACTATTATTCCAGGCAATGTAGTTCCAGGCTGTCTAATTTGGTTAGGAGTAATTTCTCCAGTGAGCAATATCTTATTCTGATTAATGTTATGTGATCCGAAATTATCGATAACACTAGTATTGATATTCAGAACAGAGACGACATCGGCATCTTCGCTAGTAATATAGAGTTTATTTGTCTTTGGATTTACTGCCAGATATGTTGCAAGATTGTAAATCTGGGGTAATTCAGTAAAATTTTTAGTTACCAAATTAACTTTGTCTAAAGCTTTGCTACCATTGTCAGATCCATTCAAAATTGAGACACTATATGACCCAGAGTTTGCAACATAGATGGTATTCGTAATTGGATTGACAGCAATTCCTTCAGGCGAATTTCCTACAGAAATAGTCTTTATTACTTTATTAGTATAACCATTAATCACAGAAACTGACATTGAATCAGTAACAGTCGTTATGACACCGTCAGCCGGGAATCCTCGATTAGTGACAAAGATCTCATTAGTTTTAGGATTCACATCTACACTATATGGAGAATGACCGACATGAATATTGGTTACTACATGGTTTGACCTTCCATCGACTACAGTTGTAGTGTTGGAATCCTTATTTGTCACATAGATTGTATTTGTAACAGGATTAATGCCTATGCTAGTCGGAGATCTGCCGACTGTAAGCATTTTTAATAGAACGTAAGTTGCGCCATCTACAACCGAAATAGAGCGAGTAAGAGAGCTAATCACATAGATCGTATTTGTAACAGGATTAATGCCTATGCCAGTCGGAGAAAGACCAACTGTGAAATTGCTCTTGACCTGATTTGTTCGGCCGTCAATGACAGAAACAGTATTTAGTCGTTCGTTACTGACATACAGAAGGTTTCTTGTGAGATCAACCGCTAGGCCGGCAGGTGATTTGCCAACTCTAATATTACTGATAACTTTATCCCCATTATTGCCATCCAGTACAGAGATAGTGTCAGATAGATAGTTGGCAACGTAAATTGTATTTGTTATGGGATTAATTGCAAGGTTTCTGGGTTCGCTGCCAACTTTTATCCCTCCTGACGTCAGATTCAGCGGTGTGAGATTGTGTGAAGTTGGTAAATTCCGGCCACTTAAAATATTCACAAGAGAATTGGTCGCGGTTAAGCTTGTTTTCAGTGGTACATAATGATGTGAATCTATATTCTCTGAACTAGAATAAACATAGGAAGTGGCAAAAGTCGTCAAAAAAAGACTGAGCAAAAATATAGACAAATAATTGATCCTTGGCATTTCCCGGATACTTTTCACACACATCTGTTGGTATACTGAATGCAACTACTCCTTATTATCACTATCAAGTCAGTGTTGCATTCTATATCGTGTCAAGTTTGTTTGGTAACAAACAGTAACTTTATCGCCTATTGGATTATGATCGCTGTTAGAGTAAGCGCAGGAGGGTTGAGACATCTTGCCAATTATATAATGATGGTCCCTCCGTCTACTATTATTGTATTACCTGTTGCGTAGGAGAAATTATCACTAGCAATACAAGCTGCAATTCTCGCTATTTCTTCTGGCCTTCCCCATCTTTTCATTGGTGACTCAATCGCTGCTTTTTCTCTCTCGTTCTCATCCATAGCGCCAAACGTCGCTAGAGTTGCAATGTTGCCCAAGGCCA
>JBQCDO010000295.1:0-4243 GCA_051961195.1 Nitrososphaeraceae archaeon
AAGAGAGGAATGATCCATCATACAGATCTGCATTGTGGGTAAAGGCCCACGATGTCCTAGGAAATGTATGGCTGTCATCATAGAGAAATAGGTAGTCGCTGATTCCAAACGATTGGCGAGGAGTCCAACTCTGTGAGGGTAAGGGCAAACTACGGGGCTGTCTGGATCCTAAATGTCAGTCCTGGATAGAAAGCCACATATCTTCGAGAATCGGTCGGTTTATGTTTTAAATAATTTGCTGTTGTTTTTGGCTGCCTGTAATACTGTTGCATTTTCAATCAATTAAGTTGTTGTATAAGGCTTCATCTATTCACATTATTTGTAAGCAACATTTCGGTTATTCGAGCCCAGTTAGAGTATAGGAGAAGGACCTTTTCTAAGGTAGATGGCTCTATCACTGTAAATTAGCATTGTAAATTATCCCGCCATCATTAGTCGATGGTAAGTAGATAGAATCGAAAAATTCCTTCTTGATTTGTCTTAAATGAAATGTTTCATTATGATGAGGTACTATGTACTCACTAACGTTATATGATGCTCCTATTGTAAATGTATGCTTGTCTGTTGTTTCAAGGTTGTAGAAATGTATAGTTACATTATCGCCCTTAGTGGCAATCAGCACATTTGGTAAAATGTATCTGCTGGAAATCCTAGTTTAGTTTCATTTAGTCAGTCGTGTTTTACAGTGAACAAGTAGAATGTTATATCGCCGGAACTGGAAGGATTTTGATTAGTGGCCATGGTAGTAGTGGAGTTTGGGATCGCCCGTGGCATCGGACTCCTGGTCGCTATCATTGGAAGACAGATGCAACCATACTAACCAAATGTAACATGTGAAGTCTACTCATTAGTACTTACAATTTCTATAATTCTAAATTGAGGCTACAACAATATTATAATTAACTAATTTGGCGAATAATTTTCCAAATTCATGCAGGAATTATTATAAAACTACCGTTCGTATGTAGTATCCTTCTGATGACCTCACTAGTGTTCACTTTCTCTGGTATACAAAATACCTATAATCTAGTCATATTCATCAAATAGTCTTGATTTTAAAGCGATATTTTGCCCTCAAAAAAAAGAATTGTTTGAAATTTCATTCTAACGCATTTATAAATACGAAGAGCCAGGCATAATTGTGTACCAATTACAATTATATTCTGACACCTAAACCATCAGAAGAAAGTTTTATTTCTTAATTTGCTATTTTACTATAATATGAACTACCATAGGGCTACAGTCATTACTCTGCTATGCATTTCAATAATAGGCGTAATTGCAATTCCATTTGGAAATCCGAAATTGATTTATGGATCTATAGCATTAGAGCTTTTATTCATTATTCTAACATATCTAGTCTGGAAGGAATCCAGTAAGGCGTTATACGCATGTATCCTAGTTGGATTTACAGTGATCATAGGTAACAGCCTTGCTCCACCGCATGTCCATCTTATGACGACATTTGAAAAACCGATAAATGCGGTTGTATTGATCGTCGGCGGCTATGTGTTGCAAGGATTGTTGATAGTATTCGGTTTGAAGGCAATAATGGAGAGGCGCTCACTCCATGTGTCAAGTTTCAATAGATAGATAGTGTATAAAAGTGAAACTAAAATAATGGCGCGGAAAAGAAGATAATCTAAATTCTGGAGTGATCTTAATCGAACCTGTGACACTTAACACAAGCGTATTAATCTTAATCTTTTAAGGCTTAATGATATTGGCTTATTTCAAATCATCGTCTGGGACATTTTTTCGAAGGGTTTCTAGTAGTCGAATAAAAATCCTTGTTTATATGATGTTTTACTAGTCTATAAAATTTTAGATATAAGAAAACCTATTTGAAATATTGATGATATATGATAATTGCTTGATAATGAATGCTACACTTAGTTCCAAACCTCAAATTCATGTTGAAACAACACCTTTCCTAGTAGACAACGTATACAGAAAATTATATAACAATATCTCATCATTTCGAAAAATTACCAATCGACCACTTTCAGTATGTGAAAAAATTTTGATTGGGCACCTGGACCGCACCATGCTACCCTACAAAGATGACAAATTGATTCCTGGTACAAGTTATGTTCTTCTAAATCCTGATAGGGTTGCCTTACAGGACGTTACAGGACAAATGACAATCCTGCAATTTATGCAGGCCGGTCTAATGCAAACTGTTGTCCCTACCACGGTTCACTGTGATCACCTGATTCAGGCGAGAGTAGGTAGTGAATCGGATACGCAGGCCGCTATATATGAGAATAATGAAGTCTACCAATTCTTAGAATCTGCTGCAGCTAAATACGGATTAGGCTTCTGGAAACCCGGAGCGGGAATCATTCATCAAGTAGTTCTTGAAAACTATGCATTCCCTGGAGGTCTGATGATAGGAACTGACTCACATACTCCAAACGCCGGAGGTCTCGGGATGGTAGCTATTGGGGTAGGCGGTCTAGATGCGGCTGAAGTAATGGCTGGAATGGCTTGGGAATTATTATATCCAAAACATATCGGAGTGTATCTAACAGGAGAACTGAGCAAGTGGGCCTCTCCAAAAGATGTTATACTTTATGTGGCATCCAAATTGACTGTGTCAGGGGGAACAAATGCTGTAATTGAATACTTTGGGCCAGGAGCTAGAACGATTAGTTGTACAGGAAAAGCTACGATTACAAACATGGGAGCTGAAATAGGAGCTACCTCCTCGGTATTTCCATACGATGAAAAGATGGACACTTATCTTAGGGCTACTGGAAGAGGAGAAATAGCAAATGTTGCAAATAAGCATATCGACCTACTAATCCAGGATCCACAAATAGAAGAGGATATATCTAAGGATCGAGAAAATTCAAAAAAGTATTTTGATCAATTAGTAGAAATCAACCTATCTGATCTCGAACCATATGTTGTAGGTCCTCATACTCCTGATCTTGCAAGGCCTATTTCAAAGATGGCAGATGATGTAAAAAAGAATAGCTACTTGGACTCAATTTCGGTAGCGTTGATCGGGAGCTGTACAAATTCATCTTATGAAGACATGGCCCGTGCTGCTGACGTAGCAGAACAAGCACATGCCAGAGGAATTAAAACAAAGGTGCCATTGCAAGTAACTCCAGGCTCTGAAATGATTCGAGCTACTATTGAAAGAGATGGCCAGATGGAGTCGCTAAAGAAAATCGGTGCAAATGTCCTTGCAAATGCTTGTGGTCCATGTATAGGACAATGGAGGCGGCCTGAACTAAAGAAAAATGAACCCAATACAATCGTCACATCCTATAACAGAAACTTTCCAGGACGAAATGATGGAAAGAGAAATACTATGAATTTTATCGCTAGTCCGGAGCTTGTTATAGCACTCGCGCTGGGAGGAAGGCTTTCTTTCAACCCCATTAATGATCAACTGAATGCAAGCGATGGAACCAAGTTCAATCTTATTCCTCCTAGGGTAGCCCCAGAAATTCCGCAATCTGGCTTTAAAGATATTGAAGGGGTTTATCTTCCACCATCAATAGAGCCCGAAAAGATTGAGGTAGTAATTAATAACAATAGTGATCGATTACAAAAACTGGCACCATTTCCAAAATGGGATGGTAAGGATTTCGTGAAATTACCGGTATTGGCCAAAGTAAAAGGAAAATGTACCACCGATCATATTTCACCTGCTGGGATGTGGTTAATGTATAGAGGTCATCTAGATAAGATTAGTGATAATTTGCTTCTTGGTGCAGTCAATGCCTACAATGACGAGGAAATTGGAACTGGCAAGAATATTCTTAATGATAAGAATGAATCGTTTCCACATATTGCTAGAGATTACAAGAGCAGAGGTCTAAAGTGGATAATTATAGGGGACAGAAATTATGGCGAAGGTAGCAGCAGGGAACATGCCGCCATGACACCGAGATATCTAGGATGCGCAGCCGTGATAGCAAGAAGTTTTGCCCGAATTCATGAAACTAATCTCAAAAAACAGGGTATACTCGCCTTGACTTTTATAGATCCATTAGATTATGATAAGATTCTGGAAGATGATAGGCTTAGTATATCAGGTTTAGAAGGGCTCAAACCCAAGCAACCTGTTAGATGTACGCTACATCACAGCAGCGGTCTAGATGAAGTCATACATTTACAGCATTCATACAACGATGATCAATTGAGATGGTTTCGGGCAGGTTCTGCACTCAATTTACTTCGTTCAATCGACATTGATTGATCAACTCGAATCAAGTCCTTTACC
>JBQCDO010000296.1:0-3683 GCA_051961195.1 Nitrososphaeraceae archaeon
TAGAAAGACCCCCAATATTCTGTATAAATGTAATTTAATTGAATGAAAACCATATTTCCTCCTTGATTGTGGGATGTTAAAGATGGTACATGAACACTCAAACTCCAAGAGGTACATTTTCAAAACAAGTGGGTTTGGTGACAAATTTATTCGCGAGTACAAACATATAGCCGAGTTATTCAAGAGGCCCACTTCCTCTGTCCGTTTTGAGTGAATAGCCGAGGAAGTTTTCATAGTTCCGGGTGAATTCATAGAAGAAATAACAATAGCAGCTATGAATCTCATATCTGTTTCCAATTTGCTGAATAATATTTCGCTCATGTTAAAGAGAATGTATTTATATTTTAGTCCACAAGAATGAAGAACCGTAGTCGTTACGAAGTCATAGCTGCAATTCTAAGATCTTCATTTAGAGAAGAAACACGTACTAAGCTAATGTACAGAGCAATGTTGAGTAATGACCAATGCAAATTGTATCTTGAATCTCTTCTCGAGATCGACCTACTCAGCGAAGTTCAAACTGGTAATAAGATAGTTTATAGAATTACCCAAAAGGGTAGAAGGTTTCTTTCTTTCTACATCCAAATGCAAAAGATGCTCCCAGTCGGTATCGGAGAAGATTCAAATGGACAATATTTTCCCCTTGATGCTAATGCTATTTAAAGTAGGGGTTCAAGTTTGACGATAGGGTACCCAAAAGATCTCTCGAGCACTATTGCATAGGAATGAGTTTCAGGTACAATTGAGTGCATAACTAAGGTGCCTTTAACATGTTGAATATAAAGATGAATATCGAAGTCGAAAACCTTGGACTCATCGTTAGGAGCCTGGGTCCCAATTATGAATGTCAAGTCTGCCTGGTAGGGCATGCAGAATGAACTACTCTGTTCTCCATATTCCCATATGTCGCGGCAAGCACGTAACCCTAGGATATTAACTAGTAGCCTGTCAGGATAATTTCTCCTAGTTTTCTCCAACGCGTTCTTTATGGATCCTGGTAGTCCTCTAGATTTTTGGGAGCGTAGTACCGATTTCTCTTGCAGGGGTTCATCAGGCAAAAATTGAGAAAAAATTCTTAACATATCAGTTTTGGTTGCAGATGACGAGTGTGTTTGTACGTAGCCCCTGATTAGTTCGACATCAATTTCCCTAGTATCATGGATTATTATAGGATTCCCGTCTTCAAGCATTTTCGAGATTATGCATGCCAAAAACAAGGATAACACCTTAATGCTCACCTCTGGATGGGCATGGAGGAGTACGATGCTTTTCGTAGGAAAGCCTCCACCAAGTGCTGCGTCTAGGTTTTTATAACTACTCCTGATGTAATTTAGCTTGGTTGGTTTTGACTTGTATGTCTGCAAGTTTCGTCTTACTCCGTTAGGACTAGCAATATTAGGCTGATTACCCATAGACCGACGATTGATCATAAAGCCGGTCGGATCAGATACACCGTAGCTTTTGAAAGTCCCATTATTTAGGCTAAATATATAACAAAATTTGTTAATTCTTATTCCCCTCAATTTTGTCAGAGTCAATTCTCTGATCCTCGCTCCGCTGTATAAATTCTGGCTCAAATTTACAATTCCATCTACCAAAAAATCTAGCGTCGTGTCATTTGGATTTTCACTAATGAAAATTAGCTTTGCGCCTGCGCGCTCACGCCAGGTCTGTAATACGCGCTCATTATTCAAGCGAGCCTCTTTGTCCATAAATGAGGCTACAGCGTCCCAGCTATCGATTATGATTATGGGAGACTTAACATCCATTAACTGGTTGGTAATCCTCTCGAATAGTGATTCAGGTTCGTCAAGTCGTGCATCCTCGAAACTTGGAGCGTTATAGCTAGTTCGTTGAGTGGAGGCTTGTGGTGCCATTTCGGCTTGATTCACGATGTCCATATATTTCCCCAGCCAAGGATAATAGATGAAAAGTTGTTTTGGGGACAACCTGGTTGAAATATAAAAAAAATTGGTTGTTATTTTTAGGGCTCTAAGAATGGTGAGGGACAGTGTTGTCTTTCCTGCCCCTGCATCTCCTTTAACAAGTAGCGAATACGTATCTCGACGAACAAATTGCAGCAGCTCATTAGGAATTTGCATTATTGGATTTTTGCTATTATTAGCCTTATTTTCGTAGAGCCGGTTGGGAAGACCTCCCGCGCCTTTTTCCAAAGTATTATGGTCTTCTATTGCGGTAATAAAAATTCTTTTTGTTCTTAGTGGCAAAGACATTTTACCATGTTAGCCAAAAAGTTACAAATCATAATTCCTTGCCATAGGTGTCCTCTAAACCGGCTTGTGTCGATCGTGTATCACAATTATTGACATAATTCTGGTATTATTTCTATTGAATCCATTTATCTAGCAATCTTAGCCTCTAGAAGAAGATCCGCTATGCTCGCTTCCAGGCAATTTAATGCTTGGCGCAGTTAGAGCTTCTTGCTATAATTTCCAAGTGGTCACCTAGTACTACAATCTTCGCATATAGTCTTCATAGCCTAACCACTACGCCACCGATACAACATGATTCGATACAATCTACTATAAATAAAACCTTTTACTAGACAAAAGAGTTCCATTCACTGAATGGAGTATGAATTTGAAACCAGGCCTTAGTCCTCTTCAAAGCCATTTCTTTATTATCTCTAGCATGTTCATAATGACAGGCGGTTATTTGTCTTTTAAATTGATATTGAAATCAATATAATCTTATTATAGTCCCGCAAATTGCAAATGCAAGAGAGTAGGTTGTCACCAGCAACAGTGGGATATCGTGGAAGAAAGAGAAGATACATTCTCATTACAATCATCGCAGTACCAGCGATAGCAGCGGCCTTGATCTTTGCACATCAGCAGCACCCGTATGCAAATTCTATTGTATTAAATTTCGACTCTTACGGAAATAGCTCAATTGACAAGACGTTTGTGCGTATTGATACAGGTGCTCCTCATCCAAAGGGGATTTGGGTCATCAAGACTGATCAGTCCGCACCTTCGAAGTCAAACGTACTTGCCAGACTATCAAATGGTGAATCAGGCTCAGATTATCATATGTTAATCAAGAGCGGTGGGATCTATAGTAATTTCCAAGCTGAGGTTAAGTTTAAGGTTGTATCTGGCAAGCAGTCAGTCGCAGGATTAGTTATTCGATTCCAGGACACAGATCGTTACTTTGTCTTGCAGGCTGATGCCAAAAATCATAAATTTTCATTGTGTAGAGCTCAGCAAGGTATTATTCTGTGTACTCAGGATACAACTGCTTACATAGCAGCTGGCCAGTGGCACAGTATTGTTGCACAGGTTGCAGGGGCCGGTGGGGAGCCAGGCGTAGTAGGCTATCTGGACGGTGTTCGCCTAATACAAAGATATGATACAAATTATATGAATGGAGGACAGATAGGATTGTGGACCAAAGGGGATTCAACGGTCTACTTTGATGATCTAAGCGTTACCTATTAATTGGCAGCTCTGAGTCTCTTAAATCACTTAAGATTTATTTTGTGTCTAAATCACGTCCTTGAAAATATAAGGGCTCTAAATCATGAAACTGAATAGTTGGCTTATTTCCTGTTTTTCTCGCTTACCTGTTCTTATCATTGTTTTAAGGCCCATCCTTCACTTATTGCCAAGGGGGCTAAATATACTAGATTTATTTACCTTGACAGGCACGTTGTTCAAGGG
>JBQCDO010000297.1:0-8842 GCA_051961195.1 Nitrososphaeraceae archaeon
GTTAACAATACAGGATCAATACCAAATCCACCTCAAGAAAAAATTCTGGTTAACATAAAGGCATCTGGAGTAAATCCAGTAGATTGGAAGATCCGCGAAGGACATTTGCAGCAGGTTTTTCCACTTCAATTCCCATCAACGCTAGGAATGGACTTTTCTGGCGTTATCAAACAGTTAGGAGAAAATGTACCATCAGATCTTAAGCAAGGTGATGAAGTATATGGACAAGCCTCTGTCTTTAGTGGTGGTTCAGGAGCATTTGCTGAACTAGCGTTGACAAACCCAGATAGTATTGCACACAAGCCAAAAACGTTAAATCATTTAGAGGCTGCAGCTTTACCGTTTGTTGGGGTTACCGCTTGGCAGGCCATTGTAGAATTTATTGGATTATCAAAGAGTCAGAAAATTCTAATTCACGGTGGAGCAGGAGGAATAGGACCTATAGCCATACAACTTGCAAAGCATCTAGGTGCATATGTAGCAACAACAGTGAGCACAAATGATAAACGGTTAGTACAAGAATTAGGAGCAGACAAGGTAATAGACTACAAGACAGAGAATTTCGAAGATATAATAGATGACTATGATTCAGTCTTTGATACTGTAGGCGGCGATACATACAAAAGATCCTTTAAAGTATTGAAGAAAGGTAGCGGCATAATAGTTTCTATGCTAGAACAACCAAACTCAGAGCTGATGAGTCAATATGGAATCAAAGCAGTATTTTTCTTCACTCAGGTAAACAAACATCGGCTAGATAAATTGGCAGAGTGGGTGGATCAAAATAATATAAAGGTGAATTTAGACAGGACATTTTCATTAGATGAAGCTGCTAAAGCACTTGACTACCAAAAAGATGCACATCCAAAGGGTAAAATAGTCTTAACCATTTAACATCCTGGAAATAGAGAATAAGCTAAACGAACTATCAATTCAAACAAAGAAGCAGAAGCAGGCATTAGTTGAAAGTATCTAAGTGGCGTGATAAAAGACTAAAAGTCATATTATGACAGTTTTACAGCTTAATTCTAAAAAAGTATGTATATGTAACTTGTGAACAAAAACAACATCTATGAATCTATTTCCACACCATGTATTGGTATGGGTTTCAGATATGAAAAGAGCAGTAACATTTTATACAAATATCCCTGGGCTTAAACTTATATCAGAATCTGCGGATTTTTCCCAAATTGGTGGCGAGAAATTTTGGATCGCTCTTCAAATTAATGCGACAACGGTAGATGAGAGGTCAAAATCAGATGGTCCTATTATTGTCTTTAAGACCAAGGATATAAAACAGAAATATCACGAACTGATGACGAAAGGTGTTAAATTTCACAAGCCTCCTTACGACGTAGTGCCTGGAATTAGGGCCGCAGAATTCATGGATTATGAAGGGAATAAACTGGCCATGGCTGACGCTGATTGACCAAAATATCAATGAAGTTTTGCGGTGATGCTATTGTCCGTAGCTGTAACAGATTAGGCTAAATCTATACTGAAAAATAAGTATTCCAAATTCATCTTTCAGATTAACTAGAATGGAGTTATGGGTGTTGCACCATCACCAACTCATTCCTACCAATACATTTGCGCAACAATAGATTGTTTGTTGATAAAGTGCACGAATTGTAGGTTCATTGTCAGCCGCAAACAAATGAGTGAACAAATATACTATTATATCAGCCAGACGACTAGTGTGTAATGTATGACAAAGTTGATAAACGCATTTTCCGTGCTTGTCATTACCAATTCCAATATTGTAGTCCAGCTTCTAAGCTGCGAATTTTATCGTATATAATTGAATGATCAGCTCCTACTTCGGCTGTTAAATATAGTAAAAGATCATCGCCAAAAGGCATAGTCATGCGTTTAACTTTTTCGTATTCGGCCAAGACATACATTCCCTTGCCTAGCTTGCTTGAAAATCCATCGCGTATCTTCCAGGCATCCATCGCCATTTTGAGAGATTGTTTGCTTTCTTCACTACTGAGCAAATTCTGTACACCTTCTCGGTGGCGATAAAAGACCATATTTCCGTTTAGATCACATATCGTGACTAACCGTATCATTGGATCGATATTCATAATATCTTTGTAATGCTGTTTTATCTTGTATACTCTGATTCTTAGTAATGAACTCATCATATATCCATATATTGCTCCCCATAGAAGATGAAATGCAATCGCAATCAGGGCAATGTTTGTTATTGAATTGCTGAGCTGGTCAGCTAGTATAGTCTTTTGCCATGCAATAGCTAGAATTACAGCTATGTGCTGAATGGAAGGTTGTATTAATAGGGTTGTTATTGGAAGGAAGAATATTAGCCATATTCCAATACCGGCTGTCATGCCTAGAAATGAACTTTTATAGGGAACGAGCAGACGTATTTTTCTCGATCTTATTCCTATGCCGCCGAGTACGGTACCGATCAGAGTGCCAATTACGACATGTAGTCCAAATCCCAAAAATCCAGCATTTACAACATTGTTAGAACCTAGAGTGACTCCAACTATAGAATAGAATGTACCCATAGGTAATCCAGATGCCAATTCTACAATAGCTACTGTTAAGGATACTAGTAAAGTTGCAATTAAACCGGCAAATGCACCATACTTTACTCCTTTTAATGTTACTAAGAAGTTATTTTTGCTTTTATTTATTGTGTGAACTGACTGACTATAAGTCAGAGTTATTTCACTACCTCCACGATATCTTTCATTTTTTTAGATCCGGAAGGATGAACAAACAGCCTCGGATTTCGGCACATTACTACTTAGTTACTCAAAGATAAATATAAAGCCCATGCTAGAATAATATTACAATCAAATACAAATAAATCAACAGGGCTTACATATGTTAAGTTTTATTAGTAGCCATAAGTAATTAAATTGCGAATGTTAATATCAATTAATTCTAGTTGCAATGTGAAGCACGTTTTATTATTCTTTTATAATTACATAGAATGATAGATAAATTAAACGCAGACTGGTTGTTACCTGTTAAAAGACTAAATTGAGTGAAGTCAAAAAGACCCGTTTATGGAAAAAGCTTTCTTACAGGAATGTCTATGGGCTTTTGTGCGGACCCGACTAATTTTAGTACTAACAAATGTATGGTTCATAGAACGTTATAACAGTACTAATTTAGATATTGAATAATTATAAATAATCTGCTTATCAATTGTTAAACAATATGGCCAACAGCTTTATATTTAATAAGCATCTTACGCTAGAGATGTTAGAAAATATAGCGTATTTCGGCATAGGCTTCGGAACCACTTTCCTTGCACTCGAAGCAGCGTGGCACTTTACGGCTTGCAAGATACGTGATAAATCCATAAAGTCATGCATGTATAAGCAAATGAAATTGGCATTAGTACGGGCATAATGGATATTTAAATCCACAACGGAAGTGGAATAGGCCACTTGCCTAGAGAGATTGTGGCAAGAGAAATTCGAGAGAATAGTAATTCAGAATTCCTTGAAGTTATAGATGATGCTCAAAAGGGATATTTATATCCACCTTGTGGAATCAATAGATAATGAAGGCCTTTTTCTTTTTGCTAACACTATGGCCGAAGTGCTCAATTCAGTAGTTGAAGATATTAACACAGGGGATCTAAATTCTCTTATTACGCTCTATGAGGCTGATGCGTGTTTTGCGTCGCAACCAAGACAACATGCAAAAAGTCCAGATGGTATACGCCAAAGTCTACGTAGTTTTATCCACAAAGTCAAACTAGATCTAAAGATAAAGAGGGTTCTTCAAGCAAGCGATCTTGCTCTTGTAATTACTGAATGGTCATTCAGTGGAACTAGATCTGATGGTAATCCTGTTAACATGACTGCTAAATCTACTAACGTTCTGCGTCAACAGTCTGATGGTTCTTGTCGATTTGTCATAGATAATCCTTGGAGAACGGACTAATAAGACAGGTCTAATGACTTGACATGATTTGTTAGTAGAATTAGGTAGTCACAAATCAAATAGGATTTAGTCGTAATATGGTTGCTTTTACGCACATGCCTCCCCAATGTCATTTCAACCACTGCAAGTAGGACCGACATATGAATGCCATAAGGAAGTCGAAGCAAAAATACCAACTAGGTCTGAGGTCTGATTAGTAGGGTAGAGAAAGCTTCGTATCTTAATAAATCTAGTTATAGCGATATCTCTTTTACTTGCTATGATCCATGATCCTGACTCATTCCAAAAAATCGGATAGACTTGTTTGTTTTGTGTTACTAGATGTTCTCATTTCGGTATCAGGAATCTCAACATTCTCCCATGTTACTTCTGACAAATTCAACATTTTCCTGAATGTGTTAGCAGTTCCGGGACCAAATCCAGCATAATGATTATTTGCTGCTACAATTGCTAGATTAATTTTCTTGTGCTCTTCTTCTCTGGCTCTTTTCAGAAATCTAGCCCATTTCTTCATCTCTGAAACTCTATCTTTTTGTATTGTGCCAAAATCTTTTTCTTGTATGGTCCTATCTCCAATGAACCTAATATACAGAAAATCTGTTGTAACTATTGGAGGAGTTCTTATACCAGCAAGTTGACTCCAGACCATACACATATTGTTATTTGCAAAAAAACTGTAAGCAAGATCTTGAAACCATGAGCTGTCTCTAACTTCTACTGCATATCTAAACCTCTTATCTAATTCGGGTATAATATCTCTTAGACTATTCATACCTTCAACTATACCCATCGAAGGTGGTAACTGTATCAATAATGCTAAAACCTTGTCTTCAAGGTAAATCATGGAAGAAAAGAATAATTCTAGCTCTTTTCCTACATCCTTCAGTCGTTTATCATGAGTTATAACTTTTGGAAATTTAGCAGTAAATCTAAAATGGTCTGGAGTCTTTTTACACCAGTTCTTTACCATAAACGCATTAGGAATTCTATAGAAAGAAGAATCTATCTCGACAAAGTCAAATACTTGGGAATAGTAACTTAACCATCTGGAATTTTCTAGACTAGGAGGATAAAATGGTCCTTGCCAGGCTGAGTAACTCCATCCAGAGCAGCCAATGTGGTAGTACAAGTATGTTGACGTATACTACACTATTGTTTTGGATAAAGATTGTGAAGCTTTTATACTTGTTATTAATACCTTTGTCCCGATTCTAGTTACCAGATTCTTTCGATTCGATATACGACGTTAAAAGATGACTAAATTCAAAGGGGAATATCGTATGAACCAATCTTCCATAACATTCCCATACCGTGACCTTTGGAATATTATTTCTCTTGGAATCCCTGATTGCAATTTCAAGTGCAACTGCTCTATGAATACCATCCACAATGATTCGTTTACCAATCGAGGGATGATATGCAGTCACTACCTTGATACTGTCCTCAGTATTAAGATGATTGAATTTTGGATCGCTTATAGTGGATAACAACAGTGAGAACTCTTAATTTGTAAAGTCCATTGAGCCAAGCAGCAATGTTGTAGTTAGGGGCAAAAAGGAATGTGAGAATTGCTTCCACACTAATACGTCATCGACGATCCCTTTTCTTGTGTTTGTATTGCTAGCATTGAATATTGAGTAGTATATCCGCAGATTGAAAAAACTTCCCTAGCCAAATCGCCCCAACATTGCCTTGAGCAAATTGAATGAAATCTTTGATATTAAGATAACTAAAGTGGAACCGATCATTATTATTAGTACTCGTATTCATTTACTATGTAACCCGTATGGTATTGAATTTCAGCATTTTAATACTTGTATAACACGAGCTTATCCTACAACACTTTTGATGATCCTGTTGAAGATCCAGATCCTTTATTTATATTCGGAATTTCATTGGTCTAGTCGTTACAAAATAAATCATAATTGTTCGTGTACCGAACCCTGAGGGTTCAACATATTCATGATCTGCGTACTAATAACAATACCGCTTTATAATAAGTAAAAAATGCCTTCAGACTCAGTCCCGCCAGCAATGGACCTGGTTTAAGTTTACTCTGTTGAGATACTTGTCAAACAACTGATCAACACTAAGAATTTACTACGCGGCTTTCACTTTTCGACGATTGACAATTGCCTAGAAGACAGTAGCAAACAAGTCAAGTTTTAAAGTTTGTATATTAGTGTTCTTATCATTGGGACATTTCGGTAAGCTCGCCTTTTATTACCTTGGCTAGCGTATCTATTGATACTGGTTTGCGTACAAAGCATTCTACTTTTAGCTTAGGAAACATATTCTGAAATTCATCAAAATATAATTCGAATGCAGTAATGAAGCAGATCTTGACATTATGATCTATTTGTTGCAATCTACTGTACAATTCAAAGCCGTTCATCTCTGGCATCTTTATATCAAGCAGTAACAAGTCGTACGAATTTGCCCTAAAGTCTGATAGTGCTTTTAATGGATTGTTATACGTCTCGACTAAAAATCCGTTGACTTCCAATCCCAATTTTAAAGTAAGAACAACATCGGGCTCATCATCTACAATTAGGATTCTGTTACGTAGGGCTGTTGCTGACTTCAAACGCATGTCTTTCACTTCACTTCGCTAACTCTGACGTGACTATAGGTCACGCTAAAAAACAATTTCATGAGTAATTTCCTACAAAACTATATTTAACGAAGTATTACTAATAAGTGTTCAAAAATTTAATGGCCAATTTACTTTCTGTTACTACACAGTCAGGACTACTTTACCTCTTGGGTGGACATCCTTTTGGTAGTCTAGCGCCTTACCAGCTTCATCTAGCGAAAATGTCCTGTCTATATTTATCCTTATATTATTTTAATCTACCCACTCCGCCAATTTATCTAGCCGATGTCTGTTTACCTGAGTGAAGAAAAAATACTGCTTTGATTCCATATTGATTCATTATCTCTGAGTTTGGCTGCTCTAGCAAACTATTATGCCACGTTTCTTTAAGACTTTGAAAGACCTTTTATATGTATCGCCGCCTACAGTATCAAAGACTGAATCATAGTCATGCAGCAGATCTTCAAAGTTCTGACTCTTGTAGTCTATGACTTGATCAGCTCCCAGTTCTTGGACAAACATCTTGTCATTTGCACTTACTGTTGTCGCTACGAATGTTCCCAAATTCTTGGCAAGCTGTATAGCAATTGATCCTATAGAGCAAATTAAATAGCAATATCATAGTCATTAAAAAAAATAGTAAGTTGATTGATGGTGTGGCCCCAAAGCGATTTGCAGGAATGAACATGTGTGCTATAGGGGTTTCCAGCCAATCTTATACTACGGAATGACAGTGGATTATCTATGGATTATAGGAATAAATGGTTGTTCAAAATGAATTAATAATATGATATGATCTCTATATTAGATACATGGTCTATATAGAAGGAAGAGATGTGGCACACTATGATTTTGTTGATGTAAACAGTCTTCTAAACATAAAGGCAACTATCGATGTGCCTATGAACGTAGCCGACCAATAAAGCCATAGATTGTTCAAGACTCCAGAAACGAGGGCTGGTGCCAAAGAGCGAGCAGGATTCATTGAGGCACCAGATATAAATGCTAAAAAGAAAATATCTAACCCAACTATGCCACCTATAGCAATACCGCCAAATCGCTTTAGTCCCTTAGTATAGACAACTACATAGATTACAGACATTAGCATTGCAGAAGTAAATATTTCAACGCCAATTATCATTGGGATTGGATAAACATAATTTGGAGCATTTGCCCCCAAGTTGGCTTGATTTCCTATCATAAATTTTACAAAAAGACTCCCAAGCAACGCACCTAATATTTCTGCTGAAAAGTAATAGAGTAATTGGATTTTTGTTATATGGTTTGTAATTAGAAAACCTATTGTAACTGCAGGATTGAAATGCGCCATAGATATTTTACCGAATAAGTAGACGCCTACGGCAACTCCTATAAATGGAGCAAATGCAATAAAAGGCAGACCTAATATTCCATCTAACCTGGCATCTATTACCACTGATCCTGTAGCAAGAACTACTACTATGAATGTGCCAATAACTTCTGCAATAAATATTCGTTGGTTAGTGGTTAACCTGTTTGCTAATTTTGTAAGTAAGGTTTTCTGTTCCAATCTCCATACACAACACAGTTAAGGAATAATTAGACCAGTATGTAGGAATCAACAAATACGTGTTGTAAATTGGTTAGTTATCTTTGGGTAGGCTAGCAATCAACTCTTTTACTCTATCTTCAATTTCATCTCTAATCTCTCTAACCTTTTCTATCGATTTACCCTTTGGATCTTCTATTCCCCAGTCTACTAGATTAGGAACAAATACAGTTGGACACCAGTCCTTATCCATACATCCCATGTTGACAATCTTTGATGAATTTCTCATCATGTCCTCGGTAATATCCTTAGGTCGTTGCTTGCTGATGTCTATTCCTACTTCTTTCATTGCTTGTATTGCGATTGTATGTACTTCTGAGGCTTGTCGGGTTCCAGCACTTAATGGTTCATAAGCTTCTGGAGCATACTTTCTGAAAAAGGCCTCCGCCATCTGACTGCGGCCTGCATTCTGGACGCATACAAAAAGAATCGTTTGCTTTTCTTTAGATTTGCTCTTGCTGCGGTTTCTAAATGAAAATTTCATGAATCAAGTCACTCCTTCAGTTCTTTACTGCCATTATTACCAAACTAGTAATACGTCTGCCTTCAATATTATCGCCGCCGTCCCTATACAATCTTTCTTCCAATACTTCTATGTTAGAAAATCCTGCCTTTCTAATGCAATCAAGATAGTGTTCCTTTGTTAATGCACCGTCTATGCAACTACACCATTTATCTGAATCTGCAGATTCTGGGCTGACTTCTTTACTTGTTACAAGATCGGATAT
>JBQCDO010000298.1:0-24785 GCA_051961195.1 Nitrososphaeraceae archaeon
AGCTACAGCAGAAGGTGATGCGCCACTAGCTGCGGCCTTAGCGGCGGCTGAAGAGGCTGCGGCTGCTGCTACAGGTGATGCTCCGGCAGAAGAGGCTGCGGCTGCTGCTGCTGAGGCCGCAGACGCACCAGAAGAGGCACCAGAAGATGCGGCCGCGGCGGCCGCGGCGGCCGCGATTCCCGCGGCAGATGCACCACTAGCTGCGGCCGTGCCCGCCGCAGAAGCGGCAGCTGAAGCGGCGGCGGAAGATGCACCAGCTGAGGAGGCCGCTGCTGAAGCAGCTGCCGCTGTCGTGCCTGCTGATGCTGCGGCTGCTGCTGCCGCAGCAGCAGCCGGAGTTGCACCATTTGATGCTGCTGCTGCAGCTGCTGCCGCTGCTATGTCTTCAGCTGAGGCACCCTTCGATGCTGCTGCAGCCGCTGCTGCAGCTGCAGCTGCTGCCGCTTCCTTAGGTGCCCCAGAGGCAGTAGCAGCAGTGGCGGCTGCTATTCCGGCAGCGGTCTTTGAGGGAGTTCCGGCCGCGATCAGAGAAGAAGCAGCAGAAGTTCCAACCTCGGCAGGTGTCGCTCCCGAAGCTGCAGCATCAGCCGCCTTAGACGCTGCAACCGATGCGATGTCCGATTTAACTTGCCCGGAGGGGACTACGTTCTCAATTAATGGCTGTAATGCACTTTGCTTGGTTTGTGTTTTGTTGGTCGAGAACTCTTGTCCGCCTTGCCCTATAGGAGCAAACGACGCTGGAGTATTACCTTGCGTAGCTGATTGTTGCGCAGAGGTGTTGTTGTTTTCAGATGAGTTTGGTGGCTGGGGCACGAAGGCGGGAGATGTTCCAGAGGTGTTGTTGTTTTCAGATGAGCTAGGTTGTGCGTTGTTTTCAGATGAGCTAGGTTGTGCGTTGTTTTCAGATGAGTTTGGTGGCTGGGGCACGAAGGCGGGAGATGTTCCAGAATCTGTGGTTTTTGATGAAGACGGTTGTTCGGGAGTAGTAGCGTTTAATTCTGTCTGGAGGTTCTGCAATGAGGATTGTTGATTACCTGGATTAGACTTAGGTGGTTGATCCGAGACGCCATTATTAACATTAGGCTGCTGAGATGAGGTATTATCTTCATTGGTAACGTCCTTGGATGAGATGTCTGAGGTGTCAGAACTTTCCCTTACCTTTTTTTTGCTTTTGGCAGACAGCAAATCATAACTACCTAAAGGTAGAATACTTGAAATAACAACAATAGAGATCAAAAGAACCACAAACAGGCGCTTGTTATCTGGATTTAAAATAATGCGTAACACGATCCAGAGTGGTCATAATAGTATAAATACGATTCGACTATTGATTTGGCGTGTAAGCCAAACACATTTTATTTCTAGAAACTAGTGTGTACCTAGGCTAGACTGATTGATTTGAGATAGAAGCATACTCTAGATTAACTTTAAAATATTGTAGTATTCATCGGGAAGTCTTGACTATTATATCTCGCCTAGATAGTGAGCAGTACTGTCGTACAAGTTCATAAGAACACAGTTCAACTCACCTGCAATTAATTCACGTTGCGTCACATTCTATTGACAAATGTTCCAGATACTTATTTCAATGTGGCGCATTTATTGACAAAATTCAATCCGGCGTTCTTCGATATAGACACTTGCACTTGTCATAGTTGGTAAGCCAATAGTGAATGTTCCTCCATTTACAGCTAATTCGTAACTAGCCAATTCCTGGATATATGCGGCCAAACATTAGATCAAATTTAGGTACAATCAGGAGATAAAACTAATACTCAAAACAAAATAGTCACTTTTCGTAAGAATGTGTCATTATCCTGCTAATCTATCAGGACGTAAATTACGCCTTCTTCTATTTTTGTCTGATATATCTTTATAGGTTCCTCAGCCGGTAAATTCAATGGAACACCATCACTTAATCTAAAGCTTGACATGTGTAGGGGGCAGGTAATAGTCATCTCTTTATCATTCAAAAATCCTGTTGATAAATCAGCGTAAGCATGAGTACAAATTCTATCCGTTGCAAAAATTTCATTATTTAATATTGTCAGCATTATCTTACTCTCACCATGGTCATAGCTGTAGGGTTCAGAGGCATTAATTTCCTTTATTTGACAGATCTTTATCCATTCCGCCATAAATTTCAAGTTCTAGCGATACTTGTAATGTTTTTCAAAAATATCCTGAGTTTCGTGGTATCGAGATTTTTCAACTTCTAATATTTGAGCCATTGCTTCATCGGTCCTAAGCATTAATGACTTACCTGTCCATTTGTTTTCAATCAAGTAGTTAATCCATGCTCTGATTCCTGAACCCATTTTTCTAGACAAAGGTTCCAAGAATCCACTTACAATTTCCCGTTTCGCGGACTCCACGTTCAACCCTCTTGACATAAGATAAAAGATCTGGGACTCGTCCATCTGTGCTACAGAAGCAGAATGAGTAGCTTTGACCTCATTGGTTTCTATCTCTAATCCAGGGATAGCGTCCGACTTAGCACCCTTGTCCAGTAGAATAGAATGACCGGCAAGATATGATTCCGAACCTTTAGCTCCTTTACCGATTTTTATCATACCCTTAAATAGAGATTTTGATGCATCCTTCATTACGGACTTGACGAGGACTCTTCCCCTAGAATTATTGCCTTCATGTATCAAATTTGAGGTCACATCGAAGGACTGGTCGCCTACACCAAATACGATCTCCACATCCTCGGCTATCGAGCCTGGCCCTTTCATTATACTATCAATTTTATACCTAGACAACTGGCTACCAAACATTCCTGAGTACCACGATATTCTTCCGTCTCTTTCAAGGAATGCCTTTCTATTTGAGAAGTTTGCAGACTTGCTGTCCATGGCTTGCAAGGTTACCATTTCTAGAGACGCATTTTGACCGACATGACATTCTAATAATTCAAAATATGCTTGTTGGGTTTCAGTATTGCTTATTGGTGTTGGTGAATACATCTCCTGAATTATGCTAGCTTTTGAACCTGAATCCGCATATACAATGTTCCTAGTAACCGAGGAAGTGCCCTTTTCGCTTAGAGAATTAATTAATCTGATAGGTTGATCGACTGTCAGATTCTTTGGAATATAAATAAAAAGACCACCTCTAAAAATGGAACCCTCCAATGCGAGAAATTTGTCCTCAACAAAATTGAGTCTATTTGTTATAAGTATCGACTTGATTTTTTCTTCAAACTTTTTTAATCCATCCCTCAGATCTGTGACAACTACGCCATTTTTTAAATGAGCATCTGAAAGTGATATTTCATTTATATTTGTTCCAATTCTCAGGACACTGCTTCCTTCTTCTACTTCCTTCAGACGGTCGCTTAATTCTTTATATGGCTCATCCATAGTATTCGTATCAGGTAACTGGATATTTTGTGGCTTTAATCGATTGACGTCTGAATATTTTGAATAAAGCGGAGAAACTTCCGCTGGAAGAGATGAATAGTCAGCAAAAGCATTTCTTCTCATTTGAAGAAGCCATTCAGGCTCCTCATTTTCCCTACCTATTGTTTCAACATCATTTATGCTAACTGAAGAAAGTGTTGCCAAACCTTATCATTGCCTCGTTCACACTTTACTGGCAGATGATAACGTTATCATTATCCTACTGAGCCTTCCATTTCCATTTTCACTAATCTATTGAGCTCGACAGCATATTCCATCGGCAGCTCCTTAGTAAAAGGTTCCATAAATCCACCGACAATTAGCGAGAGAGCATCTGATTCCGTAAATCCTCTACTCATCAAATAAAAGATCTGGTCGTCGCCTATTTTCCCTACAGTTGCTTCATGAGATACTGTCGCATCGTCTGCGTTAACCTCTACATAAGGATATGTATCTGTTCTTGAGTTGTCATCTAGCAGTAGTGCGTCACATCTGACATTTGATTTTACCTCGGTTGCACCTTTTGCTACATGCAACAGACCACGATATGTAGTCCTACCGGATTCCTTGCTTACAGATTTACTTGTTATCCTAGATGTAGTATGTGGAGCAAGATGAACTGCTTTTGCACCTGCATCTTGGTGCTGGCCAGAGCCTGCGAAAGCCACAGATATAACTTCTGCATGGGAATTCTTGCCTAGCATATATACGCCTGGATACTTCATTGTTAATTTACTGCCAAGATTTCCATCTATCCATTCGACCGTCGCATTCTCATAGGCATATGCCCTCTTTGTTACTAAATTATAAACATCCTTACTCCAGTTCTGGATTGTCGTATACCGGATCTTCGCGCCGCGTTTTGCAATGAGTTCTACAACCGCAGAGTGCAATGATTCTGTGGTATAAACTGGTGCGGTACATCCTTCAATATAATGAACTTCAGAATTCTCGTCAGCAATTATCAAGGTTCTTTCGAATTGTCCTATATTTTCTGCATTGATTCTAAAGTAAGCTTGTAGTGGCAATTCAACCTTTACATTAGGTGGAATATATATGAATGAACCACCAGACCACACTGCACTATTTAAAGCAGCGAATTTATTATCTTCTGGTGGAATAACCTTTCCAAAGTGTTTTTTCAATAATTCTGGTTGTTCTCTTACTGCAGTATCTGTATCAATAAATATTACTCCTTGTTTCTGCAAATCTTCTCGCAAGTTATGATATACCACTTCAGACTCATATTGAGCTCCTACTCCAGCCAGGAACTTTCTTTCTGCTTCAGGTATTCCAAGCTTTTCAAAGGTATTTCTCACTGATTCTGGTACATCATTCCAATCCTTTCCTTGCTTCTCAGATGCTTTGGCGTAGTAATAGATGTTTTGAAAGTCAATCTTTGACAAGTCACCACCCCATTGCGGCATCGGCTTGCTGATAAATGTATCATAAGCTCTGAGCCTAAAGTCCCTCATCCAATCTGGCTCCCCTTTCATCTTACTAATTTCTTCTACTGTGCCTCTTGATAGCCCCTTCTTACTGAGATAAACATATAACTCCGTAGAATCCTTAAAATCGTACTTACTATAATCCATATTGAGTTCTTCTGTTGTCATACTAATAATATAACGCCGTTATGTTTTATATATATTTTGGGGTTCCATTACTATATCTATAGTATAAGCAATAATTCATATTTAATTGCAAACGAATAATCCTTGTCAAAAATCATAAGTAGAAATCAGTCTAATATACGTCCTTTTATCTTATCCTACTGTTCAAGAGAGATTTTGCTAGATCTAAGGTACCTCGTATCGTGTGTTCCGAAGCCTCAATACAACAAATATTTCTTCGATCGAGTTCTCGAGTTGTCAGCGGACCAATGGAGATAATAGCCATGCTAGGTCGCAGGAATTGATGATAGTTACAACATAGCCTGTGCAAAATTTCGAAAAATGAATTTACTGATGAGCCACTTGTAAAAACAATTGCATCTATTCTGCTCTCCCTAAAAAGATAAATGAATTCATTCCAGATTTTTCCTGGGACAGCTGTTCTTGTTGTGTACAAAAAAAGTTCAGTAATATCTAATCCCAGGTTTGTCAAAGACCGTGTGACAAAGTCATTTGACATCCCACTCCGAGGAATAATAATTTTCTTACCTGGCTCAAGATTTAGTTTGCTAAAAAGGGACACTATTCCCTCAGATGAAAATCTATCTGGAATTTGACTAACATATATCCCGTACTTTTGTAAGCTTTTCTTAGTCATTGGTCCTTGCGCGACAACAGTTTTAGTATTTAAAACTGACACCAAATTTTTGATCTTGTCATACTCGGTTGCGTATTCACAAAGCACTCCCACCCCACTTGGACTCATAAAAATACAGGTATCATATTCTCCTAAGATGATAAGCCTGACCGCGTTCTTAATTGCACTCAGATTAGGAACGATATCGATTGTTGGTAACGCAATGCCCATACCACCTGCAGAAGTGACTAGATTTAAAAATTCTTTAGCATCTTCAGATTTTCTTGTTATGACAAGAGTCTTGTTCTCTAAAAGATCCGTCTGTGTCAAGGTAGTGTCATCGAGAAAACCAGGCCAATCTCTTGCATAAAGCAGTGACTTCTCCTATAACAATAACTCCGGGGGGATGAATTTTGGCTTTTTTTACCTTTATCAAGATATCGTCCAGTCTTCCGTACACATATCTTTGCTTATTCGTAGTTCCAGCTTCGATTACGATCACATTTATCTTATTGCTTAAACCACCGTCTCTCAATTTCCTAACGATTTGTGGTAATCGTTCTATGCCCATCAATATGACAATTGTATCTACGGCTTTGACAAGTCCTTTCCAGTTTACTCTAGCGAATCCTTTTTCAGGATCTTCATGTCCAGTAGTAATCGCAACTGACGAAGAGTATTTCCTGTGTGTTAATGGAACACCGGCGTATGCAGGCGTGGCTATTGCAGAAGATATTCCTGGTATTATCTCAAATCTTATCTGTTTGCTTCGCAAGAATTCGGCCTCTTCTGCTCCTCTTCCGAAAATGAACGGGTCTCCTCCCTTTAGTCTTAATACTTTTTTTCCCTGTCTTGCATACTCTATCATTATTTTATTTATATTACTTTGTTGTCCCGAACAACCGACTGATTTTCCCACGTACACTTTTTCTATAGCTGCTGGAACCTGGCTAATGATTTCTTCACTAACTAATCTATCGTAAAGAACTATGTCGCAGCTCTTTAAAAGCTCCAAACATCTTACAGTAATCAGACCTGGATCCCCTGGCCCAGCTCCGCAAATATAGACTACGCCCTTACTGGGTAGCATACTCATAATCTCATATTCCATTGATTGATTGCATTTCGCCATTCGGCCGCAAACTTACCAACTCCCATCCGATTAAGCCTATTTGCTAATTTGATTCCTATCTCAGTGGCATGAGAGAGCAGTCCTTTTTCCTTCATGTTAATATTATTTGAACCGTCTGAAGAAAAAACACTCGCGTGTAAAGTTAATTCATCTGCTGGAAGTCTGGTAATGGCTATAGCTCCAACCGGGAACCGGCAGCCACCTTGTATGCATCTAGTCAAAGATCGTTCTGCAACTGCTTGCTGTCTCGACTCGTAGTCCTCTATTTTTTGCAATTTCCTTACAAGTTCTAGGTTATCGCTTCTGCAGGTAACTGCGATAATCCCCTGCCCTGGTGCTGGGACAAATGATTTGATGCTAAATCTCTCAGCAATGTTAGTTTGTAATGATAGTCTAGTCAACCCAGCTTCCGCAAGGATTATCGCATCATATTCACCGCTTAAAGATTTATTGATTCTAGTTTCAACATTTCCCCTTATAGGTCGTACATCTAAATCACGCCTAAGCCTCATTACCTGAACTGCTCTTCTCAGACTACTTGTACCGATTACTGATCTATAAGGGAGATCTTTAAGATACAAATTATGTCTGTTAATCAGCACGTCATTTGGCGTTGCTCGTTTAGGAATAGATGCAATAACTAGTCCATCAGATAGCTCACTAGGTACGTCTTTCAAGCTATGAACAGCAAAGTCGACTTCACGATGAGTTACCGATTGATCCACTTCTTTTTGGAATATACCCTTTTCATCCATAGTAAATAAGGGCCTCTTTTCCATATCACCCCTAGTGTTGATTTTTACAAGTTCAAATTCTGTCGATGGATCTGATTTTAAGAGAGCATTGACCACGATTTCAGTCTGTTTGATTGCCAGGGCACTACCTCTCGTGCCAACTCTTAATTTAGCCAGAATGATGTTTAACCTCCTTAAGGGCCTCTCCATAAACTTCCACGGTCCTATCAATATCATCCTCTGTGTGGGCATAAGATACAAAACATGTCTCAAATTGAGAGGGTGGAATAAAAATATCCCTTTTTAGTAACTCATCGTAAAGCTGTCGAAAGCTAATCACATCACTTTTCTTGGCGCTATTAAGGTCCTTCACGTGTTCACTGGTGAAGAACAATTGATACATTGACCCGATGGAATTGATTGTAAAATTTAATCCTAAATCTTCAGCCATTTCTGTTATACCAACAACCAAAATGTCGCACGCCCTTGTTATACTGGGGTAAAGATCGTTACCTATTTCCATGAGTATTTCGATAGTCTTTAATGCGGCTGCAACTGAAATAGGATTGCCTGCGTAAGTACTTGCTTGATAGACGTTACCTTTTGGAGATAACAGCCCCATAACAGCCTTCTTGCCACAAACCGCAGCAACAGGAAACCCGTTTCCCATCGCCTTTGCCAACGTAACGATGTCTGGCTTGATCCCAAAAAATTCACTAGCTCCACCCAGTGAGAGTCTGAATCCAGTAACGACTTCATCAAATATCAGGACAACGCCGTTTTGCTGCGTAATTCTCCTTACCTCGTTTAAATATTGCTTTTCGGGTACTACAAGACCCATGTTGGCTGCTACTGGCTCGATTATAACTCCAGCAATATCATCCCTGCTACGTATTAAATCCTCGAATTTGGAGATATCATTATAGTCGACTACCAATGTTTCCGAAGATATCTCATTGATAATTCCCTCTGAGGTTGGTAGTCCTTCATAGCCCGTTCGACCTCTTCGAACTAAACCATAATCATGAGCTCCATGATAGCAGCCGTCTAGTTTTACGATCTTGTTCTTTCCAGAATAGGCTCTTGCTAATCTGATCGCTGTCATTGTTGCTTCCATTCCAGTATTTAAGATTCTAGTCATTTCAGCAGATGGAAAAATATTTGAAAGCTTTTCTGCCAGCCTGACTTCGTTTTCAGTAGGAACGCAATAGAGTGTTCCTTTATCGAGTTCAGCCTTAATTGAGTCAATTAGCGGCTGATAAGCATGTCCCAGTAACAGTGCACCATAGCCCATGCAATAATCAGTATACGTTTTATGATCAACCGTTACTATCTTGCTTCCAAATCCAGAACTAACGAAAAAAGGATATGGACTATAAAAACGAACAGGGCTATTTACACCACCTGGCATAACTTCGGCCGCTCTTTTAAAAATTAATTCTGATTTATCTGGCAATGTGAATATAAACAAATGTACAGAGTCAAAGTAAATAATAGTATCGTGGTGGTGATCCTATCCATGATTCTACTATAAACTTTACTTCTGTCAATCGCTCAGTAATTCTGCCATTCTTTTTGCATGATAGGTAATTATTATGTCCGAGCCTGCCCGCTTTATTGAGGTAAGGAATTCTGTCATTAGGTTGTTTTCGTCAATCCAGCCCTCAGCTGCTGCGGCTTTAATTAGAGAATACTCGCCAGAAACACTATATGCACAAATAGGATGATTGGTAATCTTACGTGTTTGATAGATTAGATCTAGATACGGAATTGCTGGTTTAATCATGACTATATCTGCGCCTTCTCTAATATCTGATTCAATTTCTCTAATCGCCTCCCTCCTGTTATAGTATGGGAGTTGATATGATGTTCTATCACCGCTCCGTGGTGAAGAAGAGGAAGCATCCCTAAATGGCGTATAGAGAGCTGAAGCGTGTTTAGCAGAATAGCCCAAAATAGCAACGTCAGAAAACCCATTTTCATCCAGATCGTTTCTGATATGACCTACCTGACCATCCATCATTGCAGATGGTGCTACTATATCTGCTCCTGCTTTGGCGTGACTTAGAGCAACTTTTCCTAGAATCTTAATGCTCTTATCATTGTCCACGCTACCTTTTGAGACAATACCACATTGACCATGAGTGGTATACTGACAAAGACAAACATCCGTGATGACAGCTATTTTTTCTCCAAAATTCTTACGTATAAGCTCAACAGAACGTTGAACTACGCCTGTGCTCGAATAGGCGGTATTCCCGAGATCGTACTTGTGCGATGGAATTCCGAATAAGATTACGCCACGTATTCCTAAATCAATTATTTCTTGAATTTCACTGATCAGGCTTGATACTGGTATTCTATTAATATCCGGCATCGATTTGATACTCGCCGGTGCATTAATACCATCCTGTATGAAGATTGGGCAGACTAAATCTCTGACGGAGAGATGTGTTTCTTGAAACAGGTCACGTATTGCAGCGCTCTTACGTAGCCGTCTCATTCGAACAATCGGAAATCCGGGGTAGCAATTTGAGTTATTTCTGTTCATATTTAAATAACTTGGCTAGCAATCTCAATAGCTCTTCTTGATCCTTGCCATCTACATCGATTTCCCTTCGAATGTTATTCATAGGAGCAGCTAGCATTCCTTCAACAAGAGCATGAGAAAGCTGTTCTATTACCCTTCTTTCTGGCGGGCCAATACCGTTACCAAGGATTGAAAGAGTTTTATAAAGTTCACGTTTTCTAATAGTATCTACACTTTTGAATATAGAGACCACAAGTGGCTCTACTTTTTTTCTTTTAAGCAATATATCAACCGATTTCATCTCAGAGTCTATGATACTCTCTGCAGATGCAATCTCCTTTTTTCGAAATCGAATATTTTTCTCCACTATCTCTGAGATCTGATCCAAATTCACCAACTTGACCTTTCCAATACCTGCTACACTCTCCTCAACCGTTCTAGGATTGGATAGGTCCAAAATCATCATCCCCTTTTCTCTATTTTTCATTGCCGCTTCAATTCTACTGTGGGTAACAAGAAAGTAGGGAGCAGTAGTAGAAACGAATACCAAATCGATGTCGCATAATGATTCAAGAGCGTTATCAAAAGTTATTGGCTCGCCCGCTACAGTAGCTGCAAATGATTTGGCTCTTTCAAACGTTCTACTAGTAACTTGAAATTTAATTGATCTCTGTCTCAAGGCCTTCGCAACTAGGCTAGCACCTTCGCCTGAGCCTATTAACAGGATCTTCTTGTCATATAAATTATCCATATTCTCCTCGGCCAAATTGACAGCCATTGATCCTATGGACACACTGCCCTTGTTAACACCGGTGCTACTTCTGACTCGGCTTCCAACCTTGAATGCTTTATCGAACACCATTGAGAGGTCAGATCCAGCATAGTGATTCATGCGAGAAAAATCAAACGCTCTTTTCATTTGTCCCAAAATTTGATCCTCACCTATCACTAATGAATCCAACCCAGCAGCTAATCTAAGCAAATGGGAGATGACATCCTTACCCGTACTAATCTCCGCAGCCATTGCGAATTCTTCAATAGCCATGCCTACTTGCGACGCCCATGATTCCAACAATTTTTGTTCATCAATAGTTGCACCAGCACCAAAGACCTCAACCCTGTTACAGGTTTGAAGAATGACGCATTCTTCTAGCGCAGCTTGCTGTTTAAATGATTCACACGCTTTGCTAATATTTTTAAACGTAAATCTTTCAAGGATGTGAACCGGGGCGTTCCTAAATGTAATTCTAACATTCAGGATCTGCAATTGATTGCTTATTGAAGCTGTACTCAATGAATGTGATCATTACTCCATCTATTCAATAAATTGAGAGTGGTAACTCTGGCCTCCTCAATTTTGTTTTCTTTAAGCATCATCTGAATGTCATTATTGCCTTCTACAGAATATAGAAATTCCTTTCTTTCGGTAACGGTATCTATCTTCGATCTCGCCGCATTTCGAGCAAATTCTTGTAATTTTGCCATCTCAATATCTGTTTTCTTTATTAGTCTACGCAATACTCGCTCTGCCCTTATGCGAATTCTGCGAGCCATGATAGGACTTCGACCGGATGTTGACACTGCTATTTGCATAACGTCCTCAATATTTATAATGGAAGCATATGAAAAATCACTTACTGCAGGATCGTCTACTGCATATACAAACGCACCCATTGATCTCCCTTTCTTAACTAGCCTACGATTTAGTTCCTTGTCATCAGTAGCAGCTATAACCAGAAAGACACCCTCGTAGCTATCGAGGATATTAACATCTCGCACCTTTGATACTTTGGTTATTATCTCTCCTCTGGATTCTAAATCTCTCAGATAACGGTTTAACCTGGGACTTAATACTATAATCTTGCTATTTTGCCCAACTAGTCCTCTAACTTTTCTTGTGCCTTCTGTACCTCCACCGATAACAATTACCTTTTTATTATATAGGTTCAGGTCGACTAACAAACATAGCACCAGAATTGAGGCAATAAAACTTATTTTTATCTTTATTTATTTGTTACATTATACCCCAGCAGAGAAGGGCCAATGCAATGGTCTGAAGATGCCTCGCACTCCCTAGCTAAAAAAAGACTTCTGATCCTTCATACTAATGACAAGGCATCTGGCCCCGTATTGGCATTTCTTGGGCAATGTTTGAATAAAACAGTGTTAATTTAATAGTCCTGACGCCCCGTATTTGATCGATGGTCTTTGAATGAAGAAATGGAACATGGAACCTTGGATTTGGACAGCATAGAAGAGATTGGGACAACTACAAGGGATCGTCTTGAATTAGCCGGATTCAAATCCATTAAGGATTTGGTCGTAAGGGGACCAGTAGATGTTTCAGACGCCACGGGAATGGAAATGGAAAAGACTATCAATATATGCAATAAGGCAAGAGTAATTCTCGAAGACCTCGGAATACTTGACAAAAGCTTTGTTACAGCAACCATACTTTACGAAAAGCGCAAGAATGCCGAAAGAATTTCTACTGGTTCTGGAAACCTCGATGAATTATTTGGTGGAGGTATAGAAACCAACGCGATTACCGAAGTTTATGGAGAATATGGAACTGGTAAAACGCAAATTTGCCATGTGTTGAGCGTCATAATATCTAGATCCAAATCCGAGGGAGGCTTAAACGCAAAAGTACTATATATTGACACTGAAAATACTTTCCGACCCGAAAGGATAGTATCAATAGCTGAGGCAAGAGCAATGGATCCGGAAAGCTGTCTTGACCATATAATAGTTGCAAAGGCATACAATAGCGCTCATCAGGAATTAATTATCGAGCAAACTGGTCCAGTCATTGAAGAGAATAACATAAAACTAGTCATAATTGACTCCGCAGTGGCACATTATAGAGCTGAATTTTTGGGGAGGGCATCGCTTTCGGAGAGACAACAGCGATTAAATAAGTTTATGCATACTCTCATAAGAATTGCTGAAACGTACAATGTCGCTCTTGTGGTCACTAACCAGATTCAGTCATCTCCAGACGCAATATTTGGGGATCCTTATAGACCTACTGGGGGACATGTCGTAGCCCATACTAGCACTTACCGTGTTTATCTTAAGCGATCCGGAAAAAATAGAATTGCGAGGATGGTAGATAGTCCATGTCATCCTGAAAGAGAAGCCTTGTTTACCTTATCAGAGAAAGGGGTAGAAGATCCTCAGCCAAATAGCAGATAATATTAAATTAAAGGCATTTGGTAGATAATCTGTCATGCCCAAGTCACACGGTCCTAAGAGAAAATCTCGCTCAATTCTAACTAAAAGTAAGATATCACGCGGGATATCATATCTCCTTATCAATTATAAAGTGGGTGACAAGGTTGTCATTGATATCGATCCGAGAGAACACCATACTATGCCTCACAGAAGATTTCAGGGCAAAGTAGGAGTGATAAATGAAGTCGGGAAGAGAATTTTGAAAATTATGGTTTATACTGGGGCGAAGGAAAAGACATTGCAAACAAGGCCTAATCACGTTAGACCATTACCAAGTGGTGAGAATATCACCCAATGACGGATATTATAAACAAGGAAGTCGTTACCCTCCCCGAAGTGAAAGCATTACTGCAAGCAGCGAAACCGGAAGAAATGGATCAAATCCAACGATGGACATATGATTACGTAGTGAAGTTTTCAAAATCTGATGACGAGCGTTCGCATCAAATGAAAAGTGATCTGATTGAACGGTGTGACCTGAAAGAAGAAGAAGCAGCTGAGGTTGTCAATATATTACCTCAGTCTCTAGAAGAATTAAGAGCCTTCACGTTCGGTTGGAAGAAGCTTATTCTTACAGAAAATCTAGAAAAAATTTTGAATATAATCAAGCAATCTTCTGAAAGTTAAATAAAAAGCTATTCGTAAGTATTTGTCGAGAAGAGAGATTGCCAGCTACCCTGCCTACGCGTTCAGATGATGGTGACGAAAAAAGTCCGCAATCAAGCTCAGATGGCTATCAGCAACTGCCACAAAGGAAGTACGAAGAATACGCCTATATTTTAGATTTCGTTCCGAGGGGTAAGTCTACTACCGTTAGGGGGCGAGAAGGTGTAATTGTGCAGTCAATCGGGGAAGAGCATCTAACCTTGTTAGAATTATTAGGTGACCAAAATGCGAATTTTGAGGTTGGAGAACGGGTATACATAGGTCGAGATGGTCGAAATAAGGTAATTAGTGTTCTCGGAAGGTTAGATTATGTCAATATATCTCAGTCAGCCAAATCGGAACTACCAACTATAGTTGAGAAGATAGTGACAACTAACGAAAAAAGATTCGTAGACTATATAAACATGGCACAAGCCCTCACTCCTCGAATTCATGCACTAGAACTCATTCCCGGCATAGGAAAAATCTACATGATGACTATCATAAAGAAACGCGAACTCAAAAAATTTGTTTCTTTTGCTGATATACAAGATAGAGTCGGCCTGCGAGATCCTGCAAAGTTGATTGCTAAAAGGATAATTGATGAAATAACTGGCACATCAAGGATGAATCTATTTGTAAGGAAATGATCAGATCTAGAAGGAGAGCCTATGGTCAGCACATGCTTATAGAAGCTCCCGTCATTGAACATATCATAAATTCGATATGCTTTGTTGGAACTGAGTCGGTTTGTGAACTAGGCACAGGATCAGGAATGTTAACAAAAGAACTTTGTAAAAGGGCAAAATATGTGACTTCATTTGAAATTGACAAAATTCTCTTCGAAAAAGCAAAAGCGTGTCTCAGTCCCCTTTACAACTTGTCACTTGTAAATGCAGATCCACTAAAGTCACGCAATCTCAAATTCGATGTCTTTGTATCTAATATTCCTTACTCCAGGAGCAAACCGATAATGCAATGGTTATCGTTGCAACAATTTGATCGGGCTGTCGTTATGCTTCAAAAGGAGTTTGCAGAGAAGATACAATCAAATGTAGGAGAAAAGAGCTACCGTGCAATTTCAGTGGTATGCCAATATAGCTTCCACCTGCGAAATTTGTTTGCTGTGTCTAAAAATTCATTCTATCCTATGCCACTGGTTGAATCTATGGTTTTGCAGCTAGTTCCAAAGAATACTCCAAGACTTACCGAACCTATTATTAAAAATTTAAATATGATTTTTTCTCAGAGAAACCGTAAGGTCTCGGTACTGAACAAAAAATTTCGGTTAAACCAGATACCCCTTGACATTAAGATAGATCACCTTGATTCTGATCAGCTGGTAAATATCGCGAAATCTTCATTGTCATAAAAAGAAGTTCATTAGTTCATTGGCTATCATTATCAGTTAATAGTTGCTACATTAGTATCTACGTTGGTGAGCATTGTGGTGGTAAAAGGTATTTATCTTGTTTGAATTCCAGCTTAACGTTTTTTATATAATACTTGGCTTAATTTAATATATTTGTATATCCCTTCCGAAGATTCTTATCTTCTTGCCAAGACGGTAAAGCAGTATACTGGTAAATGTGCTCTGGAAATTGGTGTAGGTTCAGGGATAATCTTAGATAAACTATGTGATAGTTTCAGATTTGTAATTGGAACAGATATCCATTTGAATTCACTTATTTACTGTCTTAACAATCTGTCTAAAAAAGTGACCCTAATTTGCTGTGATGCTGCTTCTGCAATAGCGGCAAAGTTTGACTTGATTGTAAGCAACCCTCCATATCTACCTCAAGACGATATTGGCATAACTGACAGTACAATATATGGAGGAGTATATGGCTCCGAGTTGGCACTGCATTTTATACAATCTTCAGTATCTTTGTTAGATGTGGAAGGAAAGATCTTAGTTGTGTTATCAGATCTGTCAAATATAATGAAAATAAATTCATTCGCCGAAAAAATGAAACTTGAGATAAGGATAGTGGGAAAGAAAAAAATTTTCTTCGAAACGCTGTATGTTTACGAAATCTCGAATAAATTATGAAATTGTTAATTTTTATTTTTTTAAGAGCGCAGATGCCTTTGTTGCGATCTCTTCTGCCATTCTAGAGAGAGAAGCAGATCCGCCCAAGTCATATGTTACATACTTGTTCTCATTTATGACTGATTCTGTGGCATTAAAAATGGCATCGGATATGAAAGCTTCTCCCAAATACTTTACCAACCACGCCCCCGACAAGATAGTTGCTACAGGGTTCACCATATCCTTTCCCGCGTATTTAGGAGCGCTACCGTGAGCTGGTTCAAACATTGCATACGAATCACCATAGTTACCGGAATATACATTACCTATAGATCCAACATTTCCTGAGGCGCATTCTGAAACGATATCCATAAATAGATTTGTGCTTAGCAAAATGCTTTGGTTGAATCTGTCTGGATTCTTCACAAGTTGCTGCGTTATATTGTCGATATAATATTCCTCAACTTGAATCCCCTGGAATTCCTGCAGGCATTTTTCTATTGATGACCAAAATATCCCGTCTGTTTCTTTCAGAATATTTCTCTTGGTTATTGCATAGATTCTCTTGAAGCCGAGATCATTGGCAAGTTGAAAGCCTTTCCTAGCTACCCTGTCACAACACTTCCTTGTTATCTTTCTAATGGCAATTGCTGAATCATCCGATGTCCTAAATTCAATTCCTGCGTACATTCCCTCTGTTGCCTCGCGGACGCACGTGAAGTCTAATTGTAGATTAGAGTTAGCGTAAGTCTTAATTGGACGAACATTTGCATACAATTCAAACTTTTGTCTGATGCTTACTGCTACGCTACGTGGTGCGTTGGGAACAGGAATCGTTGTTGTTGGTCCCTTAAAGCAAGCATCGCTGGACTTGAGCAGATTCCATACCTCCTCCGAAATATAGCTATCTCCATTATTCTTCTTCCACCATTCAGAACCAGCGTCACACAAAATCAGCTCAGAGTTGCTATTACATTCCTTGAGGACCTTTAACATTGCGTTTACGAGCTCTGGTCCGGTCCCGTCTCCTCGTATGACAGTAGCAGTCTTGTTTACCAAATGAAACCAATCAAAAGCAAAATGCTCACTACTTATATCTATTTGGCAGATAGTTGTATCCTCGCAACCAATTCGTTAGTGAATGGAGGCATACGTGATGCCGAGCTGACATTTGTGAATGCTCCTTTTTCAGAATAATAAGAATATTTGACATTATAATCTTTTAGTGTTATGATACGATCCTGCGAAGTACCAGTATGATTGTCCACAACTGTAATCGTTTTGTTTGTTGGTGAATATATTTTCATAAAGTCGGCCATAGAGAGCCTAATAGGTCTTATATATTCGATATGTAGTTTGTTCCCGACCGCATCGGTATGTAGAATATGGAGACATTCTTTTCCTGCAGTTTGTGTCTTTCCTACTCCATTTGGAAGCTGTTCTTGCGAACCATTGACTACAACTTGTACAGTTGGATATAAGTTGAAACTATCAACGTTATGTGCCTTGAGACAGATCCTTGTTGGTATAGGTGGAGGAGCAAAGTGAGGGATGATAACAAGAGCAACCAATAATGATGCACCCATGGCTATCGGGGCTATCAAGATTTCCTTTTTACCCAATCTCTTGGGAGGTTTCTCTTCTTTTACCTTTCGCTTAGGCATCTCCCTTTTTCATAGTCTAATCCCATCTCTTGCAGGTATTATTTCTTTATGTATAATCCATATCTTATTAATATCTCCGACAGTAAGGACAACTTGAAATATATTGAAATTGGTTCAAATATCGGATATTCATATTGGAAGTCTTTTCCGGCAAGAGATATTTGACTTGGTTGTAGAAGAGACAAATGAGATAGACCCAGATGCCATTATCATTAGCGGAGATTTGACCGATGATGGATTACTTTTTCAGTTCGAGCAGGCCCGCAGGGAAATCGGGAGATTTAATTGTCAAAACAAGATAATAATAGCCGGGAACCATGATTATCGTCACACAGGATATCTGATCTTTAAGAAGCTGTTTCCATCAAGACTTGTCTACGAGTTTGATGATGCTGTAATCCTTACTCTAGGGACTGCAAGGCCAGATAGAGATGAGGGAGAGGTCGGGTACAGACAGAACCAATGGTTAGAAAAGAATACTGACGGATTCGCACAGAAAAAAGTAAAAATCGTGACAATGCATCATCATTTGATTGGGATACCAGATACAGGTACTGATAAGATAATAATACTTGACGCAGGCGATACTCTTAGATCCTGTCTTCAGTCTAATGTCAACCTGGTCCTCTGTGGTCACAAGCATAGGCCGTGGCTTTGGAAGTTGGGCCCACTGAGTATTGCATATGCTGGAACAGCGTCTTCATCTAGGTTTAGAGGATTTTTTGAAAATTCATACAATATCATAACAATAGAGGACGGAAGACAGACCGTTGAGATCAAGGTGGTAGGAGGTGACAAGGTGCCACTTGTAGATCTGGTTGATAACTATAAACCGTTTCTAGACGGACCTTAGGCATCTAAGCTTGATGCATAATAACACCTTATCGATAATGATTCCAGATTTAGCAATTAGGGCATTCAATTCGGTGCAACAGCCTTTGACCAAGGATAGGTTTTCAGAGAAACTGATAACATGATTTCCATCTATATTGACGGCGCAAGTAGAGGTAATCCCGGGCTTTCCGGGATCGGTGTTGTGATAATGAAAAATAACTCAAAAGTAAAAGAGATAGCACAATTTGTCGGGAAGCAAACTAACAATAGGGCCGAATATCTTGCCTTAAAAAAGGCACTTGAAGTCGCTATTGAAATTGATAATGAGATTATGGTTTTCTCTGATAGTAAATTAGTCGTACAGCAAAGAAATAAGCAGTATAAGATAAGAAATAAGGACTTGAAAATCTTGTCCAGAGAAATATCAAATCTAGAACATAGGTATAAGGTCATTTATTACAAGTACATCCCTAGACAAGAGAATAAGTCAGCCGATTTCCTGGCGAACAGAGCAATAGAGGAAATGTTAAATATATGCGATAGCGGCCTACCATCAACTGGCAGTGATGACGACTCAGAGTTAACCTGAATAGGTATATGTAGAAAAGGCATTTATCCGAACTGCCGTCTATAAGCCTTTCAAAGTGTCAAACATCAAAGTGTTAGATTTTCATATTGGCTCTTCGCCATTGCTAAGGACCCATGACTGGCTGCTTCTGCATCTTTGGATTGACTATTTTGTCATCATACTTGGTTTGGTTTCAACAAGAGATATATGTTCTGAATTGGAAATTGTTGTTTAGTTGGCAAAGCCACGGATTGTATCAAAGAGGGTTAAGTCGGTCCTGATTATCGGATCAATTGGGGTATTAGTTCTTATAGTTGCATATGTTTCCTTGCTAGGAAATAATAGCGCCCCTACAACCATTTCGAGATATCCCTCAGCTAGTCTTGTAGCTAACTCTAAACAAGATGCTGTAAAGAAATACCAATTACAATTCTGTGGAACAGACTCTAAGACCAACGCTAACGAATATGTTCAAGAGTACAAACTTCCCCAGCACTGTGAAATGCCCTTGGCCGTATATGCAGAAGGTAATGGGAACAATACATGGTATATATCTACAAAAAACGGTGCGCTTGGAGCGTTTGATTCTAAATCCGGTAACTTTGAAAAAGAAAAGCTAATTCCAATATGGAAATCTCGCTCGGAACCGATTGACTCTTCTCAAGTTTGGGATATGAAGAGCGATAAAAATGGTGATCTTTGGTTTACCGATGAAAAACAAAACGCAATCTGGAGGTATTTTAAATCCTCGCAAAAGTTTGAGATGTATAAGGTTCCAGAAAATTCTAGTTCTTTTGGGACGACATATCCAGTCTCAGTAGATTTCGATAGCAATGGAAATGTTTATTTTGTCGGAATCCGTTCGCCTGCTCTTTGGATTGGAAATTTAACAAAATTAAGAAATGGGACATCCGAGGGACTTTCCAAGATTCCAATCCCGGTTTCTGGATTTAGAGGAATTGAGCCTGATCTTATCAGTACTGGCTCACTAGCCCTGGATAAGAAAAATGGCGTGATTTGGATTTCAATGCTTGCTTTCAATACAAAGGGGCAAATTATAAGATATGATCTAAGAGATAAAAATTTCAAAACTTATGATATGCCCCCTGAACTAAGTTCCCCAGTGGGTATTGCGATTGACAATGAAAGCAATCCATGGATAACTGATCACGGTACCAGCTTGTTTTTCAAGTTGGACCACAGCACAGGAAATATTACCAAGTACTCGACGTCAAAGGCATCTGCTAGAATATTTGGTTCCAATAGTAGCAGCGCCCCTCAAGGTGCATACACCCTGCCTTACTGGATAAAAAGCGACTCTAATGGGATTCTGTGGTTTAATGAACATACTGGGAATAAAATTGCAAAGTTTGATCCTGCGACCCAAACTCTTACTGAATATTGGATACCCACTCAAGACAATCGGTGGGGACAATGCATTGATCCAAGAGTGCCATGCGGAATTGCAAATGCCTTACAGTTTTCCGTTGGACAAGGTAACAACAATGTATGGTTTAGCGAGTGGTCCGAGAATAAAATAGGCAAGATAAACGCTTCTAGGGCTTCTCCCATATCTGTATCTGCTTCCCCTGCTGAACTCACGTTGCGGCGAGGACAGAGTACTGATATCAAAGTCCAAGTCAAAGCAGCTTCAGATACAGAGGTCAATATGTTATCATCATCATCACTTACACGCAATGGAGATCTTGGAAACTCTACTGGGAGCTTTAGCCAAGATAAATTCAATCTTAAGGCTGGTGATTCAAAAGAAGTTTCTTATATTTTTACTGCAGCATCAAATCTGAAGCCAGGGCAGTATGTCCTAATGGTAGGAGCTGACACCAGTCCACTGACTGTTCTAAAGGCAATACGAATAAACATAATTTAAAGAAATTTCGAAATACTCGTAAGAATGAGTGAGGAATTTGTGACTCCTATCTTCATTTATTTCTCATTTAGGACATACCTACATTCTGTCTATGGCACTTAGTCCTGGCATCTCGTCGCCTGCAAGAAATCTGAGAGTTGCACCTCCTCCAGTTGATACATGACTAACCTCTCCCTCTGAGACACCTGATTTTTTCATGGCCTCCAGCGTATCTCCACCTCCTATAAGAGTCTTAGATCCTCTCCAGAACGCGAGGGCAACACTTTTAGCCATATTAATAGTGCCATTTGAAAATAATGCAATTTCAAACTGTCCCATAGGTCCGTTCCAGAAGACTGTGCCAGAGCCATCTCCACCGACCTCCATGGAATACCGCTGGATCGTTTCATTTCCTATGTCAAAACCAGCAAATTCATCAGGAATATCCCTAGCTATACTTGCATAGCCTTCATTTGGAGAGGATGCTACTATATGATCTGAAGGGAGAAGAATCTTATCTCCATACATTGTCAATGCTTTCGTAACCCAGGATAAATGTTCTTCGTCAATGGGAGAAATGCCAGTCTTTATTCCTTTTGCCTTGAGAAATGTATATGCTACTGCCCCACCCAATAGCAATTTTTCAGCCTTGGGAAGTAAGTTCTCTAAGGCCCCGATCTTATCTCGAATTTTTACTCCGCCGACCAGGATCTTCAGGGGTTTTATTGGATTTTCTTTCATCGTTGAAAGATATTCAACCTCTCTACTAAGATTGAGCCCTGCTAGCCTTGTATCGAATAACTTTGCTGCGCCGTATGTCGATGCGTGTTTCCTGTGGGAAGTGCTAAAGGCGTCATTTACATATATCTCGGCAAGAGATGCAAGTTGACGAGCAAATTCTGGGTCATTGGCCTCTTCTTCTTTATAGAATCTGAGGTTCTCAAGTAAAAGAATGTCTCCATTCTCTAATCTATTAATCTTGTCAACTACTCCATTACCAATACAGTTATTGACAAACCTGACCTTTGCTGTTCGCACGATAGAAGAAAGTCTTTGGGCAACTAATTCTAACGAATAGCCTGATTGCCATCCCTTCGGTCTACCAAGATGCGATGCCAAAATTATTTTTGCTCCTCGCTTTGACAGATATTCGATCGTGGGTAGACTCATACGAATTCGATAATCTTCGCCTATTGTACCGTCGATTACACTGACGTTGAAGTCTACCCTGATCAAGACTGTCTTACCAGAATACTTTGAATCTTCAATAGCAGAAATACTCCTTAGCATTATAATTTTCAGGCGATTAGACGATGTATAGTATAGTAGAATAAATTTCTTGCTAACTGGACTGCTTTCTATCCGTAGTGTAATCTAACAATATCTGCAATCGAAGATGACACGCAAATAATCTATAACTCCGAGAAATATCAATGATCCCGATTTTTATAAGGAAATAAGCATTGCGTCCTGCAGGCCAATTTTCTTATTCATATTTAATTAAACAGAGCAAACTACGAAAATGCAAGATACACCCCCACAACAGAAATAGATGATGCGCCCAAACAAAGAGCACGGATCCTCTTACAACGATCCTAGCAAATCAAGAGATGCAAAATAGAGGATTCAATTTGAGGTTGAAAAGACAAAAATCCTATTCATCAGTACTATTTTTTGGTTCTCGTAAAGGAACAATATGTACGCGAGTAGGACAACCTAACTTACTTGATGCAACCTTGAAACCTTGCTTTGCAAGCTCTAGATTGCTAGTCTTTACGTGAGCCTCTAAAATGACCTGCCCAGGAGATACCCTGCATGCTAAGCCCATTGCCTTCCCGAACGCTCTCCTCATTCCTTCTTGTAGTCTATCAGCGCCTGCCGTAGCAATCATCTTATTTTCTCTGAGAATCACATGCGGATAAACTCTTAACATCGAAAAAAAGCTTGTGTCGCCTGCCTTAGCCATAGTCTTATTAGCAGCTAATCTGGCAGCTTCTAATGCATTATGCCTTATCTGCAACTTTTCGGTCACTATAAGTTCAACCTTAAAGTCATATTCACCAGTCGCAAGACCCGAAGAAAATCTAGCAATCTTTATCTGTGGTTTACCCCGAATGTATTCCCTTCTTACATAAGGCATACCACGTATTTCACGATAATTAACCCCTTTCATAAACAATCAGATTCTTGAATACTTAAATGTGAATTGATGGCGTGATTTAATCGTTATGTCCTTGGCAAATTCTTCATCATCTAGAAATTCCCAACCGGAGCCGGATCTTTCTTATATTATAGAGGCGTCGCTCCTGGGTAATCGAACAAGAATTGCAATCAAGGATACCAAAGACCAGGACCATCTGAGAAACAAGGGATTTGGATCAAAAGAGGGCTCCGAATACATATTAGAGCCATATGAAGCATTATATCTTATTCACTCGGGACGCATGAGCCTCAGTACAACCTCTGAGAAAAATATCAGATTTAAAACCTTAATAGAAATCTTTTCAAAGCACGATAAGTTGATTCTGACGCGTTTTTTGATTTATCGAGATTTGAGAAGTAGAGGATATGTTGCTAAGGATGGATTCGGGTTCGGTATAGATTTTAGATTGTATGAACGGGGTGAATTTGGGATAAAACCTGCAAAATATGTTATATTTGCGGTGAGCGAGGGTGTGGATTTGGAGGTCGACAGGTTGGCTTTGATAGTTCAGCAAATTGAGAAGATGGGAAAAGAATCTATACTTGCAGTGATTGAGCGACGAGGCGAGATTATTTATTATAAAGCAAATAGTACTCACTTTAAAAATAGAGCTATTAACAACTTTTCCACAGCTGCTGTATCAGTGAAGCCCGGAGCGGTCTCTGACGAGCGATCCGAATAATTAGACCTAACATACTCAATAATAATATGAGGTCATGTGTCATTAAAGAAATATACTGTCGCGATTGTCGGTTATTATTAGCCAAGTTTAACACAGAGTATTTTTCTGACAACACCATATCAGAAATAGTACGAGTACAGTATCGATCTCACATCAAGGATGGGCACTCTCTATCAACGAGGAAACCTGAATAAAGAACGCAGCTTATCTCGGTTGATTAAGAGATCCAGATAAACTAACAATTACAATTCAATCGCATCTTTGAGTACTCTCCTAAGCGAAAGTACTTTTATTATTATTATCGTTGCAGTAGAAGATAAATTATTCAAGAAAACGGCTAGAGTTATACTTCAGTGGGCGTATGTTTTATATTGCAATAGAGTCCGGCTTGGGTCATGATCCAAATGCCAATCCGAACAAGACTTTTTACTCGGTATGCCTTTTGGAATATACAGGACAATGAAGAACGTGACAGTCCACCTAATATTCTGGCAAGTCCAGTATAGTATGAGGAAATTTTCTGGACTTCTGAGTCTAAGAGTTAAAATTGCTCCGGCCGGGATTTGAACCCGGGATCGTCGCCTTGAGAGGGCGAAATGCTTAACCGGACTACACCACCGGAGCCTATGGAATTGCGTTATTTTCTTCATATAAATTTGTGTCTTGGACAAGAATGGATTATTTTTGTGTACCCCGAGCAAAGAAGATCCACCAAGTAGATTTCTAACTCTAACGGCATTGTCCTCTGTCCCTCCAACGGATTTAAACTAGGTCATATTTGATAATGTGCTACGGATCTACCAGTAGATTAAGCTTAATATGATCCTTAATCTTTACGCTCCCTTCCATGTTTCACTGAGCAACGTAACTTTTTTTGCGTTAAGGATAGAACATTAGGCCTTGAGGACATGTTCGCTGTCGTCGAATCTATTGTTGTTGTTTTTTAGGTAACTAACTATTCCAAGGAATCTGATGCAAATATGTTTTTAGATTAGTCCAAACC
>JBQCDO010000299.1:0-12636 GCA_051961195.1 Nitrososphaeraceae archaeon
AAGTCTCTATTTCATGTTCCTTGCCATTATCGTAAGATGGTGATTTCAATTTCAATTTCAATAGGGTTATGTTTCTAACCGGAGTTCTTCTCCCTTGCCGAGTTTCCAATATCATTGGATATTGTGAATTCGCGTAGGGATCCCATCATGGCTGGATCGCCCAAATCAAAGTCTGCACAAGAGGGGATGCTCTCGACAACAAATCCAAGCCCCAGGTTTTGCAAAATCCCTTCCAAGACATTTTTTGTAATTTAAATTTCATTGTCCTGAATGTCTTTTAGCGAGCATTGTCTCATTCTCAATGTACAATTAAACATGTCGTTTCATAGCGCGTTTGCTTTACCGGTCCTGTAAATCCTATTGTTTTCTCCTATTATTTGGATCTACCTTTCGCTCTAGCTGTTCGTGTTTCTCCATCCGGTCGATATTGGTATGAGAGTAGGAGCTTCAAGGTATAATCTGTCAACAATCTCTTTTTGAGTAATGCCGTCTTGTCGTACAAGCATCACCATAACTTTCCATTGGCCTATAGTCACACTGAGTGCTTACGCAGCTCAGAATTTAGTGCTTTAACAAATGCCTTGACAACAGTATCTATGATGAACCCCAATGCTATTTTCAAAATAATAAAATTGTATAACCCACTAATAAAGAGTTTACTATCTAATAATATCTATATCTTTACTGGCACATCATCCTTTAGGCTTGGGGCTTATTGACTACCTATTATGATAATGTGGTCATTATTAGTTGATGTTATCTTGCAATGATCCTGGGATTGTCGTTAAAAGGACTTTCAGGAAATGAAATGTAAAACGGTAAGCCGAAGAGAAAACAGAATGCACTGGCGTAGTCGAGATCTATTCAGAAATGTAGCGTGTTTCAAATCTTTGATGATACACGATATCGTTCAAAGAAACGCGATTCTTTGCTTTCCCAATAGATGTCCTTAAGGGATATCCGAAACCAGCAGTAACTGCAATAACCAATTCGTTAGGGATATTAAAGTCATATCGCATTTTCTCTTCTCTAATCCCAGTAAAGAGACCAGACCCTATACCCTCGGCCCATGCAGTAAGCTGCATGCTTTGCAACGCCCTTCCTGCATCGAGCATGTTAAAACGAAAGCTTTGATCCGCTAAAACTATTACTGCAAAGTTTGCACCAGATACCCACGTTCCACTACTACTATCTTCTGCCAATAACTTGAGCCTCTCTTTTCCATCGATCAAGACAAAACGCAAATGCTGTGAGTTAAGTCCAGTACCGGTTTGTCTAGCAGCGTCTAGAATTCGTAATCGAGTATCCTCTGAAACGGCCTGATCTTTGAACTGCCTTATGTCAAGCTTACTTACTATGCATTCATAGACTTGGAGACTTGTGCTCATTTATCTACTCTAGTGGCAATCATCTTTAAAATTCTTCTTCATCGTGACTGTGCATCTCACTACTTATTTGAATAAGATCAATAAAATGCATTTGCCCTGAGTAATTAGGATTAGCCAACCTTTAAAGAAGACTATTACCACGAGATTCTAGAACAATAAATACGATAGTTCCTCGGTGTTATACACCGTTCTGGAAAGGCAAACTGTCCTCTACCAACTAATTAAACAAAACCACGTGAGAACTTTTAATGTCGGAATTTATGCCAGGAAGGTACTGAGGTATGTGGTCGTAGTAGGTTGGACCTTAACTTCAATGTGGCAGCATCTTACCATACAGCCGGCGAATGGCTAGGTAAGAATGCTCTGGAAGTATACAACACAGTCACTCGAATCGCCTTGATCAATTATGATCTGTGTGATAGAGGTGAATGAAGTACATTATAATACGGCTACACAATCATGTGAGCACTTAAGTGACCGCAATCGAAACTACGTCCCTACGAATCTGACCATTACAAAAGGAACTGGACATCCTTCAAAATCCACATACAATAAATACGTCGGATCGTTTAGGCAAGCAGTATACAGTTCCTGTAAGATGGATTTTAGAATACTTTCTCCGCCGAATTACTATGGTTAGGATTACGACGTACGTGATATCAAATATCAATTGATGACGAGAAAACTCACTGTGGTTAATAATCATAATTCAACGGTAAATGTATTGGCAAGTGTTTCTTCAATTTTCATTATGCAACATATGATATTGTCCATGAGACCTCTGTCAGATTAAAAAATGGGTTATTCTACACTCTGATTTGTGGTAGCGATCGACCCACTGCAGCAGGCTCCAGAGATATTAGCATGATAACAAATCAGCATTATGACAACGTATATATGAACATTCCACTTTTGTTCAATTCGGCTCCATTCAAAATTATATTAAATGTCTTATTACGTATCCTCATGATCGTAATAATTGACGAGAGGTTGTAAAGGCATCAATGGCTGCGTGTCTGCACGGAACCTGTGTATGAATCAGTCTATAAATACCCGAGTAATTGATTAAACCAAAGACTTCCCTCTAATTTTTCTCAATCTCTGTTCTGCTGGTAACTGATCCATGCTGGAATGGATAAAGGTGCACGCAGAGCTATTCTATCTATGATTGTTGAATCTAAGCAAACCCAAACTAAGGTGTAATGCAAATAAAGAATTCGACATAAAGATACAAATGGCTGGTCTAAGACGCTCAATGCAATAATAGATGATGTCACTTCAACTCGAGGACGTCGTGATTGTCCGACGACGCTATAACGAATGAGGATCAAATTTGTGGTCCATACAAAAGATTGAATTCAAAATTACATTCAGTCATGCATGGAGACCAGAATTTATTAGTGCAGGTAGAACTTAGATTAAATAAATTCAATATACGATGATTTTCTTCATTTAGACCTAACCGTCCCCTCAAAATGTATAATCTAATCTAACCTCCAATTCTGTACATAAGATTCATGGTTGGCCTAAGTGATCTGGCACGGATTAGTCCTATTATGCCCTCAGGCTTGTTTTTTATCGATTCTAAAATATGCCTTTCTATTTCTTTGTTAGATACGCCATCTCGCAATAATCCCTTGAGGTCCATCCCTGGTTTTTCATAAAGACATGTCAGCAATTTTCCGTCAGACGTTAGTCTTATTCTGTCGCAATTGGTGCAAAATGGCTCAGTTATAGATGGAATAAATCCGATTGTACCTCTTTTATCGACGAACGTAAAAAGCCTTGCAGGTTCAAAAATATCATTGAATACAGGTACAAGTTCTAATCCTTCTCTTGCTAATTTTTGGATAATCTCAGCCTTACTAACTACTAAATGCGGCCCCCATAGATTTGTTCCGTCCAGAGGCATGAATTCAATAAAACGAACTGTATATTTTTTTCTTCTTGCAAATTCTGCAAATTCAACAACTTCATCATCATTCCATCCTTTTATCATGACTGTATTTATTTTTGGGTGAAGTCCAACGTCATCAGCCTTTTGGATCCCCCTAAGGACATTTTCAAGTCCATGTACTCCATTAATACCTTTAAATCGATCGTTCCTAAGGGTATCCAAACTAACATTAACACTTCCTAGGCCCGCGTTCTTAAGATCGCAAGCCGAAGATTGAAGTCCAAGACCATTTGTTGTCATACTTATTGCCCTGATTCCAGGTATTTTAGACAATCCCTTGATCAGAATACTTATGTTAGGTCTAACGAGAGGCTCGCCTCCGGTCAACCTGATTCTATCAACACCTAAATTTGCTAGGATAGTAACGATTCGAATAATTTCATCAAAAGCTAGTATACTTTCTTGTTCGAACCAATCACTATTATCGGTTGGCATACAGTATATACATCGCATATTGCATCTGTCTGTGACTGAAATGCGTAGCTTCTTAGCAACTCTACCGAAGCTATCAACTAGATTACTATTCAGATCAATCATCCGCCGTCAGTATACCCACCTATCAAATATAATAAATGACCGCCTAAGATATACCTTCTCTCCAGATTTGGTCGACTTCATAACTCCTTCTGGCCCTCTTAAAATTTTTATCAATATTTGATTACGAAGTGTGGAGTTCTGCACTGTTCAGGTGAACTTCTCTATACAGGGTAGGCGATCGTCATCTATTTATATTGTCTTATGACCCACCTCCAGATCTTATTGATAAATTCAGGTGTATATCCAAGAATTGGCTTAATTTCTTCCAATGACGTTGAGAAGAATGAAGATTAGGTAAAAAATCCTTTTTCAGAAACCGACATTAGATTACTTTAATTGATGCAGGTCGATTAAAATCGAACTGACTAGCGATTTGATTTCCATCTGAGTTAGTACCCAAAACTAAGCTCGGACTACGATCCCTCAGATTTTTAGACAGACTCTAGCTTCCTTCGATTGTACTAATCTTTGCGCTTTAACTTGTAGGCAAACATGGCGATCCAAAAACAAGATGTTTGGATATATGCCTCTATTATTTCCACCCGATAAAAATATTACCGATCTAAAGGATCAGTAGATAGTGCTCCTTAGTTGTAGAGGCAATTTGAGTAATGAATACTAATATCGGGACCATTCCAACTTGATAGATGGATCTGCTAGTAACATATGAGTATTCTAGCAAATCACATGTAAAGTCCATTCACTAGATCTGCCCAAACATCTCGTAGTACTCATCTGCAACCTTATCAGACAAATTATCTTTGTACTTCGATAGAACGCTGGAAACGAGCTTTGTATTGGAAATTTTATATAATTGCAATTCCTGACCGTGAATAATCGAGATCACGTCAGTTTCTACTAATCTCTTCAAATGCCAAGATATGGTCGACGGAGCCTTTTTCATATACTCCAAGATTTCTCCAAATGTGCACAAATTATGCTCTAGTATAAAGAGTACGATTTGCCTTGAAGATTTGTTCCTAATGTGGCCCATTATGCGTGCCTCTTCGGCTTCCATGTCTAATGGAAAGTACCTTGGCCTCCTACCATTTTGCCTGTCCACCATTATTTGCTGAGTTTTTTCTAGAATTTTTAGATGATACTCTAATGCTCCGTTAGTAAGGCCGCTCAATCGGAGAAGCTCCCTATACCTCGTACCTGGACTTTTTCTAATATGATTTAGGATCAGTGTTTTGAAATCATTAATCCCGACATCACACTCACTTGTAGGTAGACTAGTCAACTGTCTATTTTTCCACCTTCAGGACACCCAAACCAAACAGAGTCAGCATTAGTAATAGTAACATATGGGGCAATCCTACATATATTCCACGCTGCATTGCCGAACTGGTTCCAGGGATAACTTCAAGCAGAAATAATAGCTCAACAATGAGAAGAGACGAAAATCCAATCGTGGTGTATAAAATCTTACCACTGTTGGTTCTATGATAAGCTAATAATGAAGCTACAATTAAAAAAATTGAAATAGTGATGCTAGCTACATGCATTGATATAAAATAAATCAAGTGTGGCCGGTGAATATGCGGAATAATTAGTGGTACAAAAATTGCAAATGTTATAATTGAAATTAGCCCTAGCAATTTGGGCTTGCTGACGATAATCTTTGTAACATGGTAACGTAAAATGGTAGAGTAGTAGAGTAGTCTCATCTCTATGCTGCGACAAATTGGCTGCAATTTCATGAATGTATGACCTGATTCATCAGTCACGTATGTTATAGTATCATTAGCTCATTATTTACTTTTTATAGTGCATTCGACGAATGTACCGTTATTTAGTTGAGTATGCAGTTGAAGATAAATTATCCTATCCTAATTGAAGGTCAATCCTAATCTACTCTGCTGCGATACGCATGCCTGACGTTTGATTTGCATTTAAACCTACGAAGTCAAATGAATAATGCAATCATCCTTGGCTATAGGTTGTGCTATCTTGGCGAAATTCATTTCTTTCTAACACTCGATTTCCGATCCTCAATATTCTGAGGTCCTGCCTCTGTAGAATCGGAAGAGTCGAGTAATTTCTCAATATCATCCTCGTCGGCCCGTGGCTCTCCGGTTTCGGAGGCAGCAAGTGCTTCTGCTCTATCTCTCCTCCTTTTTCTAATCATTCTCACAATGATGAATGCAACGATCGCAATAATTATTAATATAATAACAGGAAGCGGAATACCAAATACTGTATTCTGTCCATGGCGGTCCCCTCGGATATGAGAAATTTGTGGCTTGACTTGCAAAGTCTGATTTATTGTTATCTCGTGACTATTTTTAAGATCGTCACTATATGTTATTTTCAGCGAAACAGGGTGACTACCCATAATTGTGGAGTTATCTACGTTTGTTAGTGGAATGCTGAAGGGCAATGGTGAGTCGGGTTGTAGATCCCCGAGGTACTGAGGTGGAGGAGGGAAAAATAATGAGGTAGACGATCCTGTTGGCTGCGGATTACTATTTCGAGGTTGATCATGAGACCCACTTTGATGACTGGGCTGGTTGTTCCTGTGTTGCAGAACTTGACTAGATGAAAATGGTTGATTTACTAATTGGGCAGTTGTGTAGAGGCCTATTGTATTTCCTTGGTTCAAGAGGTTTCCTACCAAGTTGGGTGTCCCCGCGACATAGTTTACAGCCAAGTCTGTAACGCTAACTCTTATGTCTCCAACAACGTTTCCACCTAAAACAAACGATCCAATTTTGGATTGCCCACCGGATATATACTGCAGCGTTACTAAGAACGATACAGGTGCGGCTATCAGGGAAGTAGAGGCATAGACTTTAGTTGTGAATGCATGTGTGGAGTGAGGAGCAAAACTTGAAATACTCCAGAGTGAGTCTCCAACAATCTTTAGATCATCAGATTCAGATGCTATCGATGCTACAGCATTAGTGAGTGGAAAATCATTGTTATTAGATATAGTAAATATCATGTTTTGTACTTTGCCAGCAGTAAGGATCAGTGAAGAACTATTCAGATTGTTATTATGTATGTTGGTACCCCCATTAGTATTAGTCTTGGAAATACTTCCAGAATTACTAAAAGCAACATTATAAAAGTGCTGACCCTGGCCGTCTGTCTCGTCGATGCTGTTTCCACGATTAGCTGTGATTTGGGATTCATGAGCTTGAGTTGTGTGATATACAGATGGAACTAAGCGGATGCTTTCCTTATCGAGTTGTTTGTTAGCGTCAAGTGAATATGCGTTCGCAGTTATGCCCGAAGAGGTAATTCCATTTGAATTGTTATTTTGACTATTGCTTGAGGTCCCACTGTTAGTGGAAGGAGCAACTGATGGTCCTACACTTATTCCAGCCTCAGGAGGAGTCGGCAAAACAAGCAAGCCTACTGAAGCACTTGAGCTCTTTAAATCGCCAGTAGCAGCAGTGTACGAAATTTGAAGATTTAAATTCTGTAAAGTCCCACCGGCTGACTCAGAAGGATAAATAACCGGATTGATTTCTGCGGTTCCATTAACAGGTATCGTTCCTAGATTAAATGTCCTAGCTCCTAGATTTACAGTCGCAATACTCGAAGTCGGAGATGTAGTAGTCACCTGGCCAGTCGGGCTCGTAGAAGTAGTAGGTGTATTGTTACTATTGCTAGTAGTACCAGGCTGGTTAACTGCAACATTATTTGCAATACTGTTCCCGCTAATTCCCGTGATAGTGACAAGAACACTATTTGCGTCAGCCGTTCCTTTGTTCTTGATGTCTATAATCGCAGTATTGGATAATCCCGGCCTCAAACTGGTGGTCTTAGAACTAGCATCCAAAATCACCTTACCTGGCAGTGAAAAGGGGATTTTATAACTCTGGGAATTATATAGTCCCGGTTCAAGAGCTGGCACCTTAAAATAGAAAATTCTTAGGGAAGCCATATAATCTCCAACCTTTACTCCTTTGCCAATATTTACTTTAAAATAGAGCGTGTAAGTCTGACCGGATTTGACCACATTTGGGAAGCTGGCAATTGCTGTCCGTTGTTGTTGTTGCTGCAATCCAGGCGAAGACAAATTAGAAATGTTACTCTGATCTACCTTTGAGGAAGTAGGGCCATTTCTGTAAACTCCGCCTGTCCCTGTTGCACCACCTCCAATACTGGTCGCCGAATTGAACCCATGTGGCAAAGTAAGGTAGCCTATAATTCCGTTAATATCAGTAAATTCTGTGTTACTCAAAACTACAGCAAATATGGATTGACCTTCTCCTGGACCAACCTCCTGTTGTGGAGGTATAGGAAGTGCCGAAGATGTGGAGGAGCACACTGATAGTGAGGAGGAATTGCTATTGGCTGAGCAAACGGATGAATTAGCCGCCCAGTACGCATCTATAAAACCGTTTGTAAAAATACTGCCTCCTGGGCTTTGAATGTTTTGTATTTGGTCCGGATTGTCAAATTCTAATCGACTCTGAGCGTTTGGCATTTGCCCCAATTCAAAGTTCTGGCCCAAGGTTTTGTTAATTATCAACTTATGGGAATTTTTTAAATCGTCACTGTAGGTAATATTCAGTGTGACCGGATAAAGCACCGGTTCGTTTCCTGACTGTAGATTAGCTATCTGCTGCTTACTAATGAGTCTCGCAGGATTCTGCACAATGTTTTCAGAGTGTGATTGATCTACCTCGTTCACCAGAGTGTTAATATTTCTTTGTTCCTCAACAACTCTGTTTGGTTGCTGGATTATTTTCAAAGGGATATTAAAGGGGATAGGAGAATTGGCAGGAATACTGCCAAGATAATCTGAGGAAAGTGGAAAGATTGCAATCCCTTTCTCTGTAGTCTGAGAGTTCGCTGCACTATTATTACTTGACATTTGTGGCGGAATCATTTGTATATTGGTAAAGAGGGCCGGTGTATTACCTTCGTTTAGTAAATTACCTACAAGATTTGGAGTGTTGCCTAGATATCTAATCCCAATATTATTTATTTCTAATTTGATGTCCCCAACCACGACTGCTCCTAAATCAAATGAATCCGTTTTGAGCTGCTGTCCATTTTGGATATATTGAACAGTCACAGTAAAGAATACAGGGGAACCTATCAACGTTGGCGCGGCATAGACTTTTGTAGAAAGTACAACATTCGAACCTGCTTTAATACTTTGCAAGTTCCAGTGCGTATCCCCGAGAATTCTTACGGAACCTGACTGCGAAGCTAGAGAAACTGCCAGATCGGATATCCTTGGCAATGGTTGGTCCTGCGAATTGAATGCTTGGAGTGAGTTTACGCCGCTAGCCTGACTGTTAGAGCTCCCACTAATACTAAAGTTAAAATCTTGTACCTTACCTGCAGTGATATGGATTAGGGAGAGATCCTGTGTTCCTTTTAAGGGAACAGAATGTGGTGTAGAAGCATTCGAAGTTGTTGCTGGTAATGCCATTAATACTTGATCCATATTCAAAATAGAGCTCCAGAGTAGGATTGCCAATAAACACGTTATCTTTACGAGTTTTTTCAGGGCTGAAATATTTTCAACACTAGTTTTCAATGTTTACAACTTCTTTTTCTATAGCACCGTCGCGGATGTGGATTGCTCTATCGGTTCTAGCAGCTAGATCAGGATTATGTGTTACCATAATTATTGTCCTTGAAAATCTATTAGAAAGCATAGATAAGAGTGCAAATACATCTTCGCCAGTTCTCGTATCCAGATTGCCAGTTGGTTCGTCGGCGAGAATTATTTTTGGATTATTCATTAATGCTCTTGCAATTGCAACTCGTTGTTGTTGACCCCCGCTAAGGTTCGTTGGTTTAAACTTAGCTTTATCTCGAATTCCGAGGAACCCTAAAAGCCTTTCTGCACGTCTCCTTCTATCTTTATCGCTCATTCCGCCTGTGATGCCTGGAAACTCCACATTTTTTAAAACTGTAGTCCTATTAATCAAATTATATGATTGAAAAATAAAGCCTATAGTATTATTCCTTAAAGTCGAAAGCTGAGAGTCATTCAGAGTAAAAATATCGATTCCATTAATATAGACTTTGCCAGATGTCGGCCTATCCAAAGCACCTAACATATTCATTAGCGTTGATTTACCACTCCCGGACGGCCCTACTATTGATACGAACTCGCCCTTGTTTACCGTGAAAGACACGCTTTTTAATGGTACTACCTTACCCATCGAAGAAATGTATATCTTTGTGAGATTTTCCACCTTCAGGGTTTCCGGCTCATATCTGTAACTGTAATGATCATTCACAATAATTCAATTCTCTCCAAACGATACTATTACTAGATATATTATACTGTCAAATTTATATAACCTGTTTTACTTATAAAAATCATTCGATACATTCGTCGAATGTACCATATTATAGCTATCTACATTTCATCTATACAATGTTTAGACAAAGTTCTTAAATGTAAAGATTACATTAAAATCTCCATCATCCATATATCTTGAGCTTTCAAAACAAACAAAGACAATGCGCCTACGTCATCGGAAAAAGAATACTCAAAGTGAAACAAACAATGAAAGGCGCTTAATTAATTGTCATCATCCTGGGGCTTCTCTGGCAGCTATTGCATTTGCCTTGCTTCTGCTGTCCGGTACGCTCATTCCTACAGTACAACTAGATGAGGTGGGTACTGTCACGAGGATCTTACCACGCGCAGCTGCTATTTCAGATCTGAATTCCCCGTCAATTCTATTTTCTTCTAACTTTTCTAATCTATCATCCGCCTCTCCACAAAAATCAGATGTTATTTGTGGTAACGTTCAGATTGTCAATTCAACGGCGAATACATCAAGTACGCCTCCATCGATAGCTCCTACACAGATTCAGAAAAACGATACTTTTGTCTGTGGTAATAATATACAGAACGGCAAATCTACTTCTAATTCGTCATTCATTCCGACTTCGAGATTTTTACTTATCAATAAGAATCTGTCGATTAACAAAACAAAATCTACATCAAGCGCTACGTTCAAGAACATAACTGAAGGCCCAGTTAGATTCCAATTTGTAAATTCATACTGGACTGATAATACAGCTCCGGGTGGAATTGATGCGGGATCGTCCTCAGATCGCACTGCAGCAGCACCTTTGGAACCCGTGATTAGGCAAGAGGTGGGACCAGGAGAAGGAAATTCAATATTGGCAGTAGTTCTAATAAATAGGGGCTTTGTAGACGTTACAAGTATTAGAGGATCATTGCACTTGCCGGCAGGATTTCATGCGGTGGTTTCTCCCGATGATAACGACCCAGGAAGTAATTCGACTAACACTACTTCCAATGTGCCGGCTATCGTACCCGCAGCCAATTCCAGCACACTTAATTCGAGTGTAACTGGCATTCGCAGCTATAATATAACTGACGGTAATAATGATAGTAACACCGCGGTAGCCAGCTATAATGGATTGGTTAAGGCTGGACAAACATTCGTTTTATACTTCCCGGTATATGTAGAGCCTTCAGCACAGGTTGGAAAACTATATCATGGATCGCTAAGGCTACATTTCTTTACACTCGAGCAGGAAAGAAAGATTAACTCAGAATTCAATACAGCTTCTAAATCAAAGGGATTTGATCTTTCACGGCAAATAAATGCATCTTCAACGATTCAGATACTAAAATCCTTAGATAAAATAAATGCGAAGGACAAATCAAACCTGAAGACGACAAATCGAGTCACGCCATTTGAATCGACCTCTAGAACCATTGATGTTCCCTTCAGGATAAGTGGAAAAGTAATATTGGATACATTTGCCATCCCCGAATCAGAATTATTGAGGGTAAATAGAAGTCTAACCTCGTTGTTATCGGCGAGCCAGTTGAGTGTGTTGTCCGCTAACCCAGGCTCTCCAACGAGGGTAGCACTAATTATTAGAAACGAGGGGTCTGCAACAGCTAATGGTGTAATAGCCGATATTCAGTCTAGAATTCAAGCTGCCACAGCCAATAACATCGTTACGCCATCAGTCGGAAACCTGTCTATATCCAGTAATGTTGTTCAACAAAATAATGTTATACCTCTCATAATTTTAGGAAGCAGCACCTTTAACATAGGATCAGTACAAGCTAATCAGATCAAGAAAGTAGATACTGCTATTTTTCCTAGCATAGTCGTGGGGGGCAGCCTTGAAATACTGACTATACACATTTTGTATAATGATGCATATGGGAACAAGAAGACTGTAGATAAGATAGTTGGTGTCCAGATACTACCCCAGAGCCCACAATCCGCGCTAAACGTTTCGCCTTCCGCTCACTAAAAATGCAATCAATCAAACAGGAGGATGATGATATTATACCCCTCCACTATCTGTTTATTTCTTACCTATCTATTATACCTAAAGTACAAAGAATTCACTAGTATACGAGTTCCATACATGATATCTTACTTAAATCTCATATCCGATAACTTAAATTAATCTGTCATAGGGCTAGGGAAGAAAAACAGAAATTGTTTTACATGTTTGATATTAGTCGCAAAATACATCGGACGTAATTGAGGGGTGATGCATAATAGTGAATAATATTGTCATAATGCCAAAAATCGTTTTTGAATTTAGTTCCCGAGCCTAAAACCAGCATCATTTTTATATAATCTTCGATAATAAACAAAACTAACTGAAGAAAAGATATATTAAATTAGGATTTCAAAAAATTGCCTTCTTAAAAGTATCTTATATGGAACGTCTATTTAGACACATTTAAAGGTGCATGTATCTAATATTGATATCTTACTTGACATCATCTACTTCGTCGTCATCGTCGATAAGGGATTCACT